>JAYSZM010000226.1:0-5250 GCA_043738015.1 Lysobacterales bacterium | reverse complement strand
GCTACCCAAGGCCTGGTTGCGCGGCGATTGTGTGCCGCCCGGGCAAATCTGGACTCCGCTGGAGTGGCTGCTGTCTGCGCTGATCGTGGGTGTGGCCTTGTTGATTCTGCTACTCGGCGGACTCGCCTTTCTCGATCCGCGTCTGGCCGGAGTGCGCAAACAACCGCGCCGCCTGCGCCGTCAGCCGATCAGTGAACTGCCGCGACTACATCGCCAACTCGGCTGGTTGCGTCGCCGTCGGGCATCGCTTGCTGCGGCCGAAATCGCCGAATCGGATTGGCAGGAGGCGCTTTCGTACTCGAGCGCCGATGAAGACGCGCGTGCCCAGTTGCTGGCCCTGCGCGTGTCGGCGCGCTGTACGCGCAGTCCGGGTTGGTCGCTGCCGGGACAGGTCTATGAGTGGAAGTTGTCACCCAACCTGCCACTGGCACTCGATCGCGCCTTGCTCTATCTGCCGGCCGCGGACATCGCACCGCGCGATCTGGTCCGTCATCTGCAGTCGCTGCAGACTGGCCAGGACGTCCTGCTGGTGGCCACCCGCGCGCGTGCCAGCGACAGTGTTCTGATGGCGTATGCGAGCGATACTGCCAATCTCTGTGTTTGTCTGGATCAGATCACCCAAAGCGAATGGCTGCTGCATCCGTCACCGCAGGAGGTGCTGGTCGCTGTGCTGGCGCGCCAACTGCGTATCACGCGGATTTCGCCGTACCAGACCCGCGGTGGAATCACGCGTCCGGCAGCGTTCTTTGGTCGCGAGCAATTGTTGGCGCGCGTGCTCAATCGCGAGCCGGGCAACTATCTGCTGGTCGGCGGCCGGCAGCTTGGCAAGACCAGTTTGATGAAGGCAATCGAGCGCAGATTCGCCGAGCATCCACGTGTCTACTGCCATTATCTTTCCTTGCGCGATCATCGCCTCGGCGCACGTCTCGCGGCCGAACTGGATCAGCCGGCCGAAACGCCGATCGAGGCTTTGGTCACACTGCTTGCTGCGCGCGCTGGCGAGCGCCGCGTCCTGTTGCTGATCGACGAGACCGATCTGTTCCTGCGTGAGGAATCGCGCAGTGGCTACGCCCAGCTGGCCAGTCTGCGCAGCCTGAGCGAAGAGGGTCGTTGCCACTTCATGCTGGCCGGCTTCTGGGATCTTTATCAGGCGACTGCGATCGACTATGCCTCGCCGATCCGGAATTTCGGCGAGGTGATCACGCTTGGTGCGCTCGAAGCCGATGCCTGTACGGCATTGGCGACCGAACCGCTGGCTCGGCTCGGCGTCAAGTTCGCGCCGCCGGAGCTGGTGCAGCGCCTCGTGCAGGGCTGCGGCCAACGCGCCAATCTGGTCGCCATCCTCTGCCAGCATGGCCTCGAACAACTGGAGCGCGGTGAGCGCGTACTCACTGAGGCACATCTTGAGAGCGCCATGGCCTCCGATGCGCTGCTCGATGCCCTTGCTGGTTGGGCGAGGCTGAGCCCCGACCCTGCCGACTGTGCGCTGGATCGAATCATCGTGTATCGGATCGCACAGCTGCCGGCTGCGGCAGGCCAAACGGCTGACGCCGCGCAGGCAGCGCTGACCCTGGTCGAGTTGATGCAGTTGCTGTCGAGTCGCCAGATCGCGGTCGCTGCCGAGGCAGTGCGCGGCGCCTTTGCCCGTCTGCAATTGGCCTATGTCGTGCAGCGCAGGAACGCGGGGTTTGCCTTTGCGGTGCCGCTGTTTGCGGCGCAGTTCCATGCCCAGGAAGTGGACGCGCTGCTCGAACGCGAGTTGCTGGCCCTGAGTTCAGCCAGCGACAGCACTCACGCTGGCGGCGTATAACCCGCCGGTGGCTCGACGCCATCGCCGAAAAAATACTTCTCCATCTCGGTGCGCAGAAAGGCGCGCGCCTTCGGCTCGATCGGCGAGAGGCGATTCTCGTTGATCAGCATCGTCTGATGGGCCAGCCATTCTGACCAGGCCTTTTTCGACACCGACGCAAGCAGACGTTGTCCGAGCTCGCCCGGAAAGGGCGCGAAATCCAGCGCTTCCAGTTCCTGCTTATGACGGATGCAGAACACAGTGGCGGGCATGATGGGATTCGATAAGTGGTGGCCAGGGAGGGAATCGAACCCCCGACACGGGGATTTTCAATCCCCTGCTCTACCAACTGAGCTACCTGGCCTAGGCGTACGCGGCGCAACAGCGCCGGCCGAGTCGGACATTAAAGCGACGGCCACCAATTTCGTCAAGCCCGAATGCGCAATGCGCGCTGGCACTCGGCCCATTCGGCTCAAAGTCCGGCGCAGGCCTGGGCCACGCGATCATCCTTGGGCTTGACCTCATGAAAATGTCCGTAGTTGTTCAGTGCATAGGCCGAGGCGCCGGGGCTGCCGCGGCGATCACAGACCGTGAAGGTGACATTACTGCCGCCGTTCGAACCATACGGCTGGAACTGCAGCCTGGTGCGGCCGCTGGTACTGAATACATGCGCGGGCACGTCGAAAGGCTCAACGTGTTCGATCAGGCTGTCATCCGCGTCGAGATTATTGTCGTGGTCGAGATCTATTCCGACGATCCAGCCGTAATGCCATTCGACGCTGCTGGAGCAGCTCACGCCATCGTTGCTGGTGCACAGTATGGCGTCGTCGTCGTGGTTGATCGCACCGCCGCGGGCTTGGGTGATCGATGTCGACAGCGCATTGAGAATGCGCTTGCTGTCAGCCTCGCCATAGGCGCCGGACACGGCCGGCAGGGCGATTGAAAGCAGGATGCCGACCACGGCAACTGCCAGCATCAGTTCGATCAGGGTGAATCCTTGCTCCGTGCGTGCCTTGCTGTGGTGCATGGGAAGTCCTCCGTTGGGGAGGCCAGATTGCCGCGTCACCTCGGCGCTCGGCATGCGCAATGCTCCGGAATGCGATTCGGAATTTTCGGAGCTGCGGCTGCGAATCCGCGTCTGATCCACTATTGTGTCCGCTTGCCAGCCTGCCGCGGTGTCTGCAATGACCGAAGCCTTCCATCTCGTCGCTCCCTACGCGCCAGCCGGTGATCAGCCGCAGGCGATAGCGCGCATGGTCGAGGGATTTCGCAATGGCCTGGCCCACCAGACCCTGCTCGGTGTTACCGGTTCGGGCAAGACCTATTCGATCGCCAACGTGATCCAGCAGGTGCAGGCGCCGACCCTGGTGATGGCGCCCAACAAGACCCTGGCCGCCCAGCTGTACGGCGAGTTCAAGGAGTACTTTCCGAACAATGCGGTGGAGTACTTCGTTTCGTACTACGACTACTACCAGCCCGAAGCCTATGTGCCGAGCACCGACACCTTCATCGAGAAAGATGCCTCGATCAATGAGCACATCGAACAGATGCGGTTGTCGGCGACCAAGGCCCTGCTCGAGCGGCGGGATTGCATCATCGTGGCCACCGTGTCGGCGATCTATGGCCTGGGCGATCCCAATGAACATTTCAAGATGGTGCTGCAGCTCAGCCCCGGCGAGCCGATGGACCAGCGCGAACTGTTGCGCCGACTGACCGAATTGCAGTATTCGCGTGGCGACTACGAGTTGCGCCGCGCCACGTACCGGGTGCGCGGCGAAGTCATTGACGTGTTCCCGGCCGAGTCCGATTCGAATGCGATCCGCATCGAGCTGTTCGATGGCGTGATCGAGTCGATCAGTCAGTTCGATCCGCTGACCGGTGCACTGATCGGCAAACTGCCGCGCTTCACGGTGTTTCCAAAATCACACTACGTGACTTCGCGGCGCACCGTGCTGGAGGCGATCGAAACCATCAAGACCGAGCTTGGCGAGCGGCTCGAACAGCTGTACGCGGCCAACAAATTGCTGGAGGCGCAGCGGCTGAAGCAGCGCACCCAGTACGACGTCGAGATGATGGCCGAGATCGGATTCTGTCAGGGCATCGAGAACTATTCCCGTCACCTGACCGGCTATGCCGCGGGCGAGGCGCCGCCGACCCTGTTCGACTATCTGCCCGCCGATGCGCTGCTGGTGCTCGACGAATCGCATGTGACGGTCCCGCAGATCGGCGCGATGTACAAGGGTGATCGATCGCGCAAGGAAACCCTGGTCGAGTTCGGTTTCCGCCTGCCTTCGGCGCTCGACAACCGGCCGTTGAAGTTCGAGGAATTCGAACAGCGCGCACCGCGCACGATCTATGTGTCGGCGACACCGCGTGAATTCGAGCTGCAGCGCTCGGGTGATCAGGTGATCGAGCAAGTGGTGCGACCGACGGGCCTGGTCGATCCCGAGATCGAGATTCGTCCGGTCAATACCCAGGTCGACGATCTGCTCGATGAGATCCGGCTGCGCTCGGCCATGGGCGATCGCGTGCTGGTCACCACCCTGACCAAGCGCATGGCGGAAAATCTGACCGAGTATTTCGAAGAGGCCGGCGTGCGCGTGCGCTATCTGCACTCCGATATCGAGACGGTTGAACGCGTCGAGATCATCCGCGATTTGCGCCTGGGCAAGTTCGATGTGCTGGTCGGCATCAATCTGCTGCGCGAAGGACTGGACATGCCCGAGGTGTCGCTCGTGGCGATTCTCGACGCTGACAAGGAAGGCTTTCTGCGATCGACCGGCTCACTGATCCAGACCATCGGACGCGCCGCCCGCAATCTGCGCGGCAAGGCGATCCTGTATGCGGCGAGCATCACCCGCTCGATGCAGGCGGCGATCGATGAAACCAATCGGCGCCGACAGAAGCAGATTGATTTCAATGCCGCGCACGGCATCACGCCGAAGTCGATCGAATCGAAGATCAACGACATCATGAAGGGTGCCCGCGAAGTAGCGGATCAGGCGCCGGCTACACCCGGTCTGGGTCGCGGTCAGAAATCAAAGCTGCTCAAGGCCGCGGAACCCGAAGTCGATTACCTGGCGATGACGGCGCAGCAGTTATCGGCGGCGCTGAAAAAGCTGGAGGCGCAGATGTACAAGCATGCGCAGAACCTGGAGTTCGAGGATGCGGCGCGCGTGCGCGATGAAATCCGCAGCGTGAAAGAGCAGTCACTGCGGGCGGTGTAGGCTTGGCGTTCCTGGCTCTGTTTTTCTTCCCAACGGACTCCCTTCGGTTGCAGAACGTGGCTTGCCGCGCTGCTTTGCTTTTGCGTTTGTAGAGCGTGGCTTGCCGCGCTGCTCTTGCCGTTGCCGTTGCCGTTGCCGTTGCCGTTGCCGTTGCCGATGTAGAGCGTGGCTTGCCGCGCTGCATTTGATGTTTGTTGATTGAGAAAATTAAATCAAGGGCAGCGCGGCAAGCCA
>JAYSZM010000225.1:0-27723 GCA_043738015.1 Lysobacterales bacterium | reverse complement strand
TTGTTTGGAGGCCGGGACCGGAATCGAACCGACGTACGCGGCTTTGCAGGCCGCTGCATGACCACTCTGCCACCCGGCCGGATGGCTAGCCTGCGGCGATACGGATCATGCACCCGAATCGCTGCGCCGAACCTGAACACTGCGGAATATTTCCCGCCGTGCCGGGTCAGCCGTGACGCGGCCAGTGCCGGCGCTTCCGCATCGGCTCCGTGGCCCGGACACCGATAGTGAAGCACCCGCCAGGCCGATCTGTCACGTTAAACAACAAAACCTCGGGGGACCGAGGCTTTGTTTGAAATCTGGAGCGGGAAAAGGGACTCGAACCCTCGACCCCGACCTTGGCAAGGTCGTGCTCTACCAACTGAGCTATTCCCGCTTGGTGAGCCGCGCATCATAACGGCAGATTTTTTTGTGTCAACTCTGGCGCCTGCATTCGTTCACAGAAAACGCGGCTGGAAGGCGCCGAAATCGGGCATCCAAAGCCTGCCGCGAATGGCACTGGCGCGCTGCATTCACCAGACCTCGGCGATACAGCAGCGCAGGCTGCCGCCGGCCTTCTCGATCTCGCTGATGTCGGCAGCGCGCACGGCAAATCCCTGCTGCTGGAACTGGGCGCGATGCTCGACCGAAAGTGCCTGGGCGGCACGCTCACTCATCCAGACTTCGTCCGGGCGCAAGGCAATGCAATTGCCGACAAACCCGGCCTTCTCGGCGTCGCTGAGCCAATAGACGCAGTCGCCAAACCCTGCAGCAATCGCGCGCGGCACCTTCGGATCAACAAACGAACCGGCATGCATGACCACGGCCCTGCCCGCCAGCACCGACATCACCACATTGGTGTGGTACTCGCCCGGCGCAAGATCGAAAGCAAACATCGCGTCGAGACCGAAAGCATCGAGCATCGCGTGCAGGCCGGACTCATTGACGCGCTCGCTGATTCCGCAGTAACCGAGATTGCGCGCGTGATCGATGATCAGACAGCCCGTCAACTCGGCGAGCGTGCCGCGGCGTTGCAGGGACTCGATCCGATAGCCATGGCGCTGCACGAACCAGTCGGGAATATCGCCGCGCGCCGACTCCCGTTGCCGGACCGGATGGCGCATGGCGCCAATGATGAGCTTGCCGGGTACGCTGGCGAAAACATTGTTCGGAAAAACCGCATCGGGCGTATCCGCGTGGCCAGGAAACACGGTCACTGGCAGGCTGATGCCAATCGCTGCGGCCATCGCTGCATGCTGGTGCAATGCGAGACTCACGTCGACGGCGCCGCTCGCCATATAGGCGTTGTCGGTGGCCGACTCGGCCGCCAGACTGAAACCGGTCGGCGTCACCAGAAAGGCTTCCCGGGCTGTGCTCTGGCCGCGCAGTGGCAGGTCCACTCGCGCGGCCAGCAGATTGTGCCATTCGGCAGCATCGCGGATCAGTCGCGGCGCAGTGGAATCAGGCGGCAAGGGAAACCTCCTGCATCGCCTGCAGGGCCTGCTCCACCACTGACCAGCCACTCCCGCTGCGATGGCCCTGCTCGCTCAGCACGCGACGAAACCTGCGTGCGCCGGGCAGGCCCTGGAACAGGCCTAACATGTGACGCGTGATCTGGCTCAGTGAATCGCCCGCGATCAGGCGTGATTCAGTGTAAGCACGCATGCGATGGACCACTTCGATCCGATCGGCCAGCTCATGTTCCGGATCGAACAACGCGCGTTCGAGCTCGGCGAGAATCCAGGGCTCATGATAGGCGGCTCGTCCAAGCATCACGCCATCGAGCGCAGTCGCTTGTTCGACGCAATCCGCCACTGTGACCAGACCCCCATTCATCACCAGGGTGAGATCGGGAAAATCCGCACGCAGGCGATGCACACGCGGATAATTCAGCGGCGGCACGTCGCGATTTTCCTTGGGGCTCAATCCCTTCAGCCAGGCTTTGCGCGCGTGCACGATAAAGACCCGGCAGCCGGCAGCACGGACTTCGGAAACAAAGCGAGCCAGATCGGCGTCATCGTCCTGATCATCCACGCCGATGCGGCACTTCACGGTGACCGGCACGGACACCGCCGCACGCATCGCCGCGACACAATCGGCGACCAGGCTCGGCTCACGCATCAGACAGGCACCAAATCGTCCCGCCTGCACGCGATCGCTCGGGCAACCGCAGTTGAGATTGATCTCGTCGTAGCCCCAGTCTTCACCCACGCGCGCCGCCTCGGCCAAGGCAACCGGATCGCTGCCGCCCAGTTGCAGCGCTACCGGATGCTCGCTGGCATCGAAGCCGAGCAGTCGCTCGCGATCGCCATGGCGAATCGCATAAGCATTGACCATCTCGGTATACAGCCGCGCGTGCGGACTCAGCAGCCGATGAAAATGCCGGCAATGCCGATCCGTCCAATCCATCATCGGCGCCACGCAGAGGCGCCATGGGGAATGCGGCACGCTGGTGGGTACAGGATCCGGCACGTTCATCGCAATCGAGGCGTCAGCCGCGCGTCCCCGCCTGGGCCAGTTGGGCGAGCCGTCGAACGGCGACCGAAACCGTCGGATAGTCCATGCTGACCTGGCTGCGCATATCGGCAAACATGCTGAGGGTGAATTTCAAGGCGGGGTCATCGCGCTGGATCCAGTTGACGACGAGCACCTTGCCATCGCCCTTGCCGGCCTTGGCGAGTATCTGTGCAGTCAGCGCGCGCTGCTGGGCGAGCAGTTCGTCGCGCGAGACGCCACGCGCGAGCGCGTGCCAGCGACCATCGACGGGGAGTTCTTCGATCTTGCCCATCAGCCATTTCAGCGACAGGGTTTCGCCGATGCCGTAGTAGACCTGGGCCACCTTGAGCACAGGCAGATTGGCCGCCAGGGCGACCTCGATGATGTCGAAGGCCGAGGTCATTGCGGGCAGCATGCTGAGGCGCTCGGCAAGCTCGGGCGCAAATCCGGCCTTGACCCAGTGCTCGGCGTCGGCGCGGGCACGGGCGAGATCCAGCTCGGCAAGCGCGGCCGGCAATTGCGTGCGCAATTGGGCGATGCCACCGCCATAACGTTCGACCGATTCGGCAATGCTGAGTTTGGCGCCGGGCAGATTGAGCAGCCAGCGGGTGACGTGGCGCATCAGGTTCCAAACGCGCAATAGTCCATCGATCTGCACATCACCATGGACCTTGCCGTCCATGCTCTCGATATCGGCCCAGATCGAGCGCGCGTCCATTACTTCGCGGGCGATGGCATAAGCCTTGGCGACTTCAGCTGGCGACTCTCCGGTGTCTTCCTGCATGCGCATCGAGAAAGTCGCGCCCATGCGATTGACCATCGAGTTGGTCACCGCCGTGGTCACGATCTCGCGCTGCAGACGATGCCGCTGCATATGGTCGGCAAAGCGCTCCTGGAGGGGGCGCGGGAAGTAGCGCACGAGCTCCTTGGACATGTAAGGATCTTCGGGCACATCCGAGTCGAGCAACTGGTTGAACAGCACGATCTTCGAGTACGACAGCAGGATCGACAACTCGGGTCGGGTCAGGCCCTGACCACGCGCCTTGCGTTCGGCAAACTCGGCGTCGCTGGGCAGGTCTTCCAGTGCGCGGTCGAGCTGCCCGGCCGCCTCCAGTGTGCGAATGAAATGCTGCTTGGCGCCGAGGCGCGAGACGCTCATGCGTTCCATCACGCTGATCGCCTGATTCTGCAGGTAGTTGTCGCGCAGAACCAGGGTGCCGACTTCTTCGGTCATGCTGGCGAGCAAGCTGTTGCGCTCGTCAATACCCAACTCGCCACGCGCGACCGCATCGTTGAGCAGGATCTTGATATTGACTTCGTGATCCGATGTGTCGACGCCGGCCGAGTTGTCGATGAAGTCGGTGTTCAGCAGCACGCCGTGCAGGGCCGCCTCGATGCGGCCCTTCTGGGTCATGCCCAGATTGCCGCCCTCGCCGACGATCTTGCAGCGCAGATCGCGGCCGTTCAAGCGAATCGCATTGTTGGCGCGGTCACCACAATCGGCGTGGGTCTCGCCGCTGGACTTCACATAGGTTCCGATGCCGCCATTCCAGAGCAGATCGACCGGCGCACGCAGGATGGCTGCCATCAGTTCATTCGGCGTCATCGTGTCGACGCTGTCGACCAGACCAAGTGCATGGTGCATCTCGGCGCTGACCGGAATGGTCTTGGCGCCACGCGGGAATACGCCGCCGCCGGCACTGATCAGTTTGCGCTCGTAATCGTCCCAACTGGAACGCGGCAAATCAAAAATGCGTTGGCGTTCCTTGAAGCTGGCCGCGGCCTGGGGATTGGGGTCGACAAAAATATGGCGATGATCGAAGGCCGCCACCAGACGGATGTGCTCGCTCAGCAACATGCCATTGCCGAACACGTCGCCGGACATGTCACCGACACCGACGCAGGTGAAATCCTGGCTTTGCGAGTCGCGGCCGAGCGCGCGGAAATGGCGCTTGACCGATTCCCAGCCACCCTTGGCGGTGATGCCCATGCCCTTGTGGTCGTAGCCCTGCGAGCCACCGGAGGCGAACGCATCGCCCATCCAGAAACCATGCTCGGCGGATACCGAATTGGCAATATCGGAAAATGTGGCAGTGCCCTTGTCGGCCGCAACCACAAGGTACGGATCGTCGCCATCGTGGCGAACAACCTGCTCAGGATGCACGACCTGGCCGTCAACCAGATTGTCGGTGATGTCGAGCAGACCATTGATGAACAGTCGGTAGCAGGCAACGCCCTCGGCCAATTGCGCGTCGCGGTCGCCGCCAATCGGAGGACGCTTCACGAAGAAGCCGCCCTTGGCGCCGACCGGCACGATGACGGTGTTCTTCACCATCTGCGCCTTGACCAGACCGAGCACCTCGGTACGGAAATCCTCGCGACGATCCGACCAGCGCAGCCCACCGCGCGCTACTGAGCCGAAGCGCAGATGGATGCCTTCGACACGCGGGCCGTAGACGAATATCTCGCGATAGGGCTTGGGCTTGGGCAGATCGGGGACCCGCGACGGGTCGAATTTGAAGCTGATGTAGTCGCGTGGGCGACCGGCCCTCAGCTGGAAATAACCGGTACGCAAGGTCGCCTGGATCAGACTGATGAAGCTGCGCAGGATGCGGTCTTCGTCGAGACTGCTGACGCGGTCGAGCAGGACCTTCATGAACTTGATGCAGGCATCGATCTGCTGCTGACGATCGTCGGCACGCAGGGCCAGCAAGGCCTCGGCCGGATGCGGCGATGCGCTCGCCATTTCGGTCGGCAGCAACAGTTGAATGTCGCGCGCCAGGCGCTTGCGCGCGGTTTCAGCAGACTTGGCGTTCTCGCGCGCCGGGTCGAACTTGGCCTCGAACAGCTCAACCAGCATGCGTGCCAGCAGCGGATAGCGCTGCAAGGCTTCTTCCATATAGGTCTGCGAGAACGGCACACCGGTCTGCAGCAGATACTTGCAATAGCCGCGCAACATGCTGACCTGGCGCCAATCCAGATTGGCCGCGAGGATCAGCCGATTGAAGCCGTCGCTCTCGGCGTCATTGCGCCAGACCCGTTCGAACGCGCCCTGGAAAGCATCACGTACCTGATCGACATCGATCGGCTCGCCATTGGCAGCCTGCACTTCGAAATCCTGGATGAAGATGCGGTTGTCGCCGCCCAGCTGCATCTGGAACGGATGCTCGGAGAGGACCTTGAGGCCCATGTTTTCCATCAGCGGCAGGGCTTCGGACAAGGGGATCGGCGCGCCATAGCGGAACAACTTGAAGCGCAGCGAGCTGTCGCCCTTGCGGCGCGGGCGATACAGGCTGAGGCGAATATCCTCAGGCCCCTTCAGCGCCGCGGCAATCTCGACGTCCTGGGCAGCCACGCTGGTGCTCGACTCTTCGATGTAACCGGCCGGCAGCGCCTTGCCATAGCGACTGGCCAGTTTGAGACCGCGCTCCTCGCCATGCTTCTGGACCAGGGCATCGCGCAGTTCGTCGTACCAGTTGCGCACCAGTTGCGCGATCCGCACCTCCAGATCGGCGACGTCCAGTGCCGGCCGATCGCCAGCCTTGGGCCGGATGATCATGTGCAGACGCGCCAGCGCCTCTTCGCCCACGTGCACGGTCGTGTCGACGCGCTCGCCGCTCAGTGCACGCCGCAGCATCGACTCGATGCGCTCGCGCACATCCTGATTGAAACGGTCGCGCGGCAGATAAACCAGGCAGGAGAAGAAACGGCCGTAGACGTCACGGCGCACGAACAGGCGGGTGCGCTGCCGCTCCTGCAAGGCCAGTACCGCCATGCTGATCTGGAACAACTCATCGCTCGAAGCCTGCAGCAGCTCGTCGCGCGGCAGGGTTTCGAGAATGTGGCGCAGGGCTTTGCCACTGTGGCCGCCGGGCTTGAAACCCGAACGCTGCATCAGTTGCTCGTACTTGCGCCGCAGCATGGGCACCATCCACGGTCGCGCCGAATAGGCCGACGAGGTGAACAGACCAAGGATGCGCTCCTCGCCCACGGCCTTGCCGTCGGCGTCAAATCGAAGCACACCGATGTAATCCATATAGCCGGGGCGATGCACACTGGCGCGCGCATTGGTCTTGGTCACGATCACCACTTTGTCGCCCTCGGCGCGCGGCACATCGCGCGCGGCAAGGGTCTTCAGTGGCCGCGGCTTGGTATCGGCTTCGCGCAGGATGCCGAGTCCCGAGCCCGGTAAGGCGCGCAGGAATTCGTCTTTACCGGTGCTGACCGTCTCGTAGGCGCGAAAGCCCAGCAAGGTGAAATGGTCATCGCCGAGCCAACGCAGAAATGCCTGTAGCTCGGCCTTGCCGTCGCCATCGAGCGGCAGGTCGCGACTGGGCAGGTCAGCGGCGATCGCCTCGAGCCTTTCCCGCATTGCGGGCCAATCCCTTACCGCTGCGCGGACATCAAACAGGGCATCGCTGACGGTCTTGCGCAGCCGCTCGAGTTCTTCGGGCTCGGCACGGCGGTCAATCTCGAAATGCATCAGGGATTCGGCTTTGCCACGGGCCGCGGCCTGCCCCTCGGTACCGATCGACAGCAGATGCCCGCCAGCATCGCGTTCGACGTGCAGCACCGGATGCACTACCGCGTGGACAATGTTGTCACAGGCGGCGATCGCCATGGTGACTGAATCGACCAGAAACGGCATGTCATCGGTAACGATTTCAATTACCGTGTGGCTGGTCTCCCAACCTTGCTCATCCGCGCTCGGATTGAACACCCGTACCGAGGCCGAATCCGGCTTACGGACCTGGAGAAAATCAAGCACCCCGTGGATCAGTGCCGCCCAGTCCGCAGCAGGACGCAGGGCGAGGTCCTCGGCGGGAACCCGGGTAAAAAACAGCTGGAGCAGGGTTTCAATCTGCTTGAAGCGCGCCGCGGAAACACGCGATCGCAGCGCAGCAGCCACGGCGTCGACGGAAATGTGGGTCTCGGTTGGGGCGGCACTCATGGGGCAATTCCGGTCGGTAAGGGCTGGGCAGTAACCAGGATGAAACCCCGTCAGGATACCGGTTTGGCCGAGGCACCGGCCAGCTTGACGGCGCCCGCGTCGCATCCGTCCGAGGGATTGCCCGCAAACTGACCGATGCTCGCCATCAGCTGCAGCTCCGACGCAGCGTCGCCGGCTATCGGAGAATACGACCGCTGGTACCAGCAGTAGCTCAAGTGTGATTAACTTCACGTACCGCTTGTGATCCGGAGCTAGAATCTGCGTTAGGACAGAGCAATTCCAAAGTCATCATGCAAGAGCGCGCGCCCTCATCCGACGTGGTCCCACTGCGTCCCACCCTAGTGACCCGGCACGGCGGTGCCGCCGTGGTGGCGCGCGCCTTTGACGAGGAGTTCCTGAAAGCGATATTTGCCTCGCTTGACGCGACGTTGCAAGCGACCGATGACTATTTGTTCAACCTTGCCGACAAAGCCGGATCGAGCTCGCAACAGAATACGCATTTCGACTCGATGCGCGCGTTGCGCCTGCATCGCCAGTCGATAAACAACCTGTTCGGCACCCGGGTGCAGACCAGTTTTGAGCAGATGTACGCCGGAAAACTTCCACAGGCACGTCGGGCGGAATCAGGCCTGGCGAGCGATTCACGGCTGGAGCTGTCCCTGGTCGAACACGATGCGCTGGAAGAGAATCTCGCCGTGGTTTCCCTGGCCGATCGTTGCCTCTCGGCATTCACGCGTCCGCTGCATACACTCAATCAGCGCATGGCGCATGCATTGGGTCTGCAAAACCTCGACGACAGCAACAATCCCGCTGCACCTCAGCAACTGGCTGCGTCCGTGGTCCATGCCATCACACCGACGGAACTGCCGGTGGATGTCCGCCTCATCTGCCTCAAACATCTTGAACGTCAGTGGCTTGGCACGCTCGGACCCCTGTACGACCGCGCCAACCGCATCCTCGCCGAGGGCGGGGTCCTGCCCGAACTGCGCTATGCGGTCGCCCGCAGCAACGCGCCGGCACCAGCCGGTCGGCCGCGCGCGCCGGGCGCTGCTGCGCCACCTGCGGGTAGTGAGTCGCCAATGTCCCAGCCCCAAGGCGGCGATCCGCATGCGGGCTACAGCCAGGGGGGCGGCAACTATTCCGGCGGTGGCGATTACGGAGCAATCGATCCGGGCATCGCGCCCGTGGTCTCCGAACTGATGCGCCTTCTTGGTGGTGGTGGTGGTTCGGCGATGGGACACGGCGGTGACCTTGCTCATGGCGGTCGCGGCCACGGCCACGGCGCAGCCGGCATGCATGGCGGCGGAATGCCGGGTCAGGGTGGTTACGGAGGTGGCCCCGCCATCGATGGCCAGGCACTGATGCACGCACTGAGCATGCTGCAGGCCGAGCAGATCGGCGTCGCCACGGGCTCGGTGATCAGCGCCAACCAGGCCAAGGAGGCCCTCCTCGCGCGTGCGCGCGGACTGACCGGAGGCGCCAACAGCCGTTTTCGCAGCAATGACGAAACGGCACTCGACCTGGTCGGTATGTTGTTCGACTACGCCATCCAGGATCGCAATCTTCCGGGCGAGTTGCAGTCGATGCTCAGTCGCCTGCAGATTCCCTACCTTAAGGTCGCCCTGATCGACCCCACTTTTGTGGCGCGCAAGGATCATCCGGCGCGTGCGCTTCTGGACGATCTTGCCGCCGCGGCCGTCGGCTGGAGTGATGAGACCGACAAAGAGCGCAGCTTCTATCACGCGATCGAGGAACTGGTTCGTACCGTGATCGGCAGTTTCGATCAGGACATCGGTGTCTTCGACACGGCGCGGCACCAGTTGTCCGATGCCATCGCCAATCATCGCAAGCGCGCCGACATCACCGAGAAGCGTACGACCGAGACGGCGCGTGGCAAGGAACGCCTCGAACAGGCGCAACAGGAATCCGCGCGCGAACTGTTGCGTCGCGTGGAGGGCAAGCAGCTACCGCAGCGGCTGCGCGACATGCTGACCAAGCGTTGGGCCAATTATCTGGTGATGACCCATCTGCGCAATGGCGGAGATTCTTCGCAATGGCGCGACGCGCTGCGGGTGGTCGAAGTCCTTGCCGACGCCCCGGAGCGCCTGGCTAAGGATCCCGAAGGCGCCAGTGCGATGGCCGAGGTTGAACAGATCCTCAAGCGCGGCCTGACTGCTGTAGGCATACACGGCGACGACGTCGATGAGCTCTGGTCAGGTATCGCCGACCTGCTCACTGCGCAACACCAACAAACGCTCGTGCCTGGCGCGACAGCGACAGCGCCCCGGGGCGCGACCTCTGCTTCCGCGAAGGGCCCGCCCGCCAGCAACACGCCAGCCGCAGTTGGCCTGGGACGCCCACCGACAGCACCCGCAGCGCCTGCCGGAGCTGCAAATCCCGCGGGCGCAGAGGCATACGCCAAGCACGAGGAAGCCTTCTTCGACAGCCTCGAAGTGCGCTTTGGAACCGGCAAGGACGAAGTCGTCTACAACCCGGAGACGGTGGCAAAAGCTGAAGAGCCGAAGCTGCCCGTGGCGCCTTCAGCCGATCCCGTCGTGGTCAGCGTGATGGCATTGAAACCCGGCGTCTGGCTCGAATTCATCCGGGACGACGGCAGTCGCGATCGCGCCAAGTTGCTGTGGGTAAGCACGGTGCGCTCGCAGTACCTGTTCGTCAATCGCAACGGCGTCAAATCGGGTGAGTATTCCGGCGATGAACTGATCGATGCCATCCGCGCCGGAAAGCTTCAGGTGCTGGAGGAAAGCGGGCTGGTCGATCGCGCGCTCAATGCCATTGTGCGCAAGCTGCGCCGCGACAAGCCGGCGAGCTGATCGCTCGTCGGACGGACGAGCTATTCAACTCACCTGCGTCGACGCGTCCCGGAGCATGGGACGCGCGCTGGGATCAACGAATCCCCGTCTCGTTGCGCGCGATGACCAAGCGCTGGATCTCACTGGTGCCCTCGTAGATCTCGGTGATCTTGGCGTCGCGGAAATAGCGCTCCAGCGGCATCTCTTTTGAATAGCCCATCCCACCATGAATCTGCAGCGCCTGGTGCGTGACATACATCGCCGCTTCGGACGCGGTGAGCTTGGCGATCGATGCTTCGGTGCTGAACCGGCCCCCGGACTTTTCAGCATTGCTCTTGGCCCAGGCAGCGCGCAAGGTCAGTAGATAGGCCGCATCCAGACGGCATTTCATATCGGCGATCTTGGCCTGGATCATCTGGAAACTGCCGATCGGCTGGCCGAAACTCTTGCGCTCGCGCACATAGGCAACCGAGGCCTCGTAAGCAGCGCGGGCGAGCCCTACCGCCTGTGAGGCAATGCCAATCCGGCCGGCATCGAGTACCCCCATCGCAATCTTGAAGCCTTCGCCTTCCTTGCCGAGCAACTCATCGGGTTCAACCACATAGTCCTGGAATTCGATCTCACAGGTCGCAGAGGCGCGAATGCCGAGTTTGGGTTCAGTCTTGCCGCGGATGAAGCCAGGGCGGTCCGCATCGACCAGGAACGCGCTGATGCCCTTTGCGCCTTTCTCGGGCTCGGTCATCGCAAAGAGATTGACATACTTGGCGACTGGTCCCGATGTGATCCAGCTCTTCTTGCCATTGACGATCCAGCCGCCATTGGCCTGCTTGACAGCGCGACAGCGCATGGCCGAGGCATCCGAGCCCGACTGCGGCTCAGTCAAGGCATAGGCTCCAATCTCCTTGCCTTCGGCGATCGCACGAACGTACTTCTGCTTCTGCGCTTCGGTACCATTTTTCAGAATACCGTTGCAGAACAGAGAATTATTGACCGACATGATGGTCGAGTGGGCACAATCGGCGGCGGCAATTTCGATGATCGCCAACACGTAGGCAATCGGATCCATTCCGGCGCCACCGTACTCAAGCGGCACCTCGATACCCATCAAGCCGTTCTCACCCAGGGTGCGGATATTGTCGAGTGGGAATTCGCCGGTCCGATCGAAATGCTCGGCACTGGGTGCGATCTTTTCGCGTGCGATCCGCCGCGCGACGTCCTGGATCATCAACTGCTCTTCGGTAAAGGCAAAGTCCATCGTCATCCTCGATTGCAGGCAAAACAAACATTCGCGAGCACGGCCGAGCGGCCGCTCCACGAAGCATGGAAGCGCAGTTTAGCGGAGCGTTCACTCCAAGTACGTGGAGATCGCGTGCAGTACTCAGCGCAAATCAACACCGGCAGCGTGCAGAGCCTGCAGGATAGGCACCATTCGCAGGCCCTCGACTCCGCTGCCGGCATGCACGGGATCCATGCTGATCAATCCGGCGAGTTCGCCATAGCGATTGAAAACCGGTGCACCCGGATTACTGTACTTCTCGGTCACACCCAGCTGGAAACGCGGCTTGCCTGCAATCGACTCCTCGCCGATCAAGTCGGTACCCGTAACCGTATTGGCCGCCCCGACACTGCCGGGAGCGCTGATCACGTGCACTGGATCTCCGGGGAGCACGGCATGTGGCGCGACCAGGATTGACTTGAAATCGTTTCGGACAAAACGCAGCAAGGCGACATCGCTGAGCTCATCGCGTTTTACCACAGCAGCTGGGAGGGATACCTTTCCGGCCACGACCATCACGTTGGCCTCATTGCCGACCAATCTCGCACTGGTCAGTGCCCATCCGTTCAAGTCGATCACGACGCCACTACCCGACCGCTGGCCGGTCTGCACCAAGAGCACGGCGCCCTGGATCTCGGCACTGCGCTGGGCGAATACACCGCTCGCATCGCCCCAACGCACCTTCGCTTCGGTGCTGGCGCCACTCGCGGATACCGCCGTCCCGGAGAGCCGTTGCTCACGGACCTTTTCGACCAGACTGGTGTCGGCCAACAGATTGTTGGCTGCCATAGACAGGGCCTGCTGGATCGCGATGGTGTACTCGGTGCCGGTATTCCAGCCATCGTGGGCGCCTTCGCTGCCGCCCCGGTACAGTATTTCACCGTTGGGTCCGCTGAGCACCCAACGCAGGCGCACATAGGCGCGCGCGCCGAAATTGGCATTGCCAGCAGCACCTCCGGGAGCGCACTGATCGACGCGCAGATTGCTGACCTCACCCATCAGATCCATACCGGCCGAACTGCCATCGGCACCCTCGACGTTCCAGCCGGCATCGGAGAAGGCCCCGAGCACGATTGACGAAAACGCCCCATTGCCGAAATCCACTTCGGAAGCCGAAAGCACCAGGGGTGAGGCCTCGCGGCAACCCGGCCCGGTGAAAATCTGGCCAGGAGTCAAATCCGTGCGACCAGCGGGGAGGATGGTCTGACTGAGGCCAGCGAGTCGCAGCGGCATCCTGCTGGCGCCAGCACTGTCGAGCGCAGGGCTGAGTCGGCGCACATTGAAGCTCGGACCTGCAGACCCCAATTTTATCTGTGCCACGCTTTGCTGTGCCGACCTGTCACTACTTGGCGGTGGTTTGTCCGAAAAGTGGATCTGGCCCTTTTCATCGGTCCATTTGTAGACCTCAGCATGCGCTGCAACGCTGGCGATCAGCGCAGCCAGCAGCACAGCCGCTCGCTGCAGGGCATGCTGCGGGCGTGGACAATACGGGCGATCGGTATCAGCACAACGAGGGATGGCGACGAGGACTTGCTTTGGCACGCTTGGAACTCCTGGATCGTGTCGTATTGTCACGGGGCGCAGCCTCTACGGCAACGGGCAGGCTGCCAACTCACTGCTTTTCACGATCCTGTCCCTGAGCTACAGCTGGTTCGATCGCAGGTCACTGTGCACACCTCCATTTTTTGAGGGTATCTGCAATGCATCGCTGAGACTGTGCGCCAAGGCCATTGGCGTTTGACCGCACAGGCCGCGCCGGGTACTGTCTCTGTATCCTTTCATCGCGATATAACGATACACATGGACCTTTCTGGCGCATCCAACCTATTCAGGACGCTTTCCGACGGTACCCGCATCCGCCTGCTGGCCCTGCTCGAAACCGAGGAACTCACCGTTGCCGAACTTGCAGCGATTACCCAACTGGCCCAGCCGCGCGTCTCTACTCACCTCGCCCGCCTGAAAGAACTCGATCTGGTCCGCGACCGCCGTGCCGGCGTGTCTGCGTACTATCGCTTCAATCTCGATGCCGATGCCGCCCTGCTCGGACTTTGGCAGTCGCTGCGCCAAGCTACCGCCGATCCCCTGCTGCAGGATGATTGCGATCGACTGCCTTCGGTGCTCGCACGGCGCGCACAAGATGAGAACTGGGCCGATGCCGTGGCCGGCGACATGGAGCGGCATTACTCGCCGGGGCGCACTTGGGAAACTCTGGGCCGCTCGCTGACTCGCCTGCTCGATCTCGGCGATGTGCTTGATGTGGCATCTGGCGATGGGGTACTCGCTGAATTGCTGTCGCCGCAGGCGCGATCGATCACCTGCGTGGACACCAGCGCGCGCGTGGTCGAAGCCGCCAAGAAGCGCCTCGCCGCGTCGGACAACGTCTCCGTCGCGCTTGGCGACATGCATGACCTCGCCTTTCCCGATGCCCGTTTCGATCTCGTGCTGCTGATGCATGCGCTGACCTATACGGAGCAACCCGAACGGGTCCTCAGCGAAGCCGCGCGGGTATTGCGTCCTGGTGGCCTGGTGCTGGCCAGCACCTTGGGCCGACACGCACACAGCAAAGCAGTTGAACCCTTCGATCACCGCAATCTGGGTTTCACCACGGCCGAGCTTGGCAAGCTCGCCAAATCAGCAGGCCTACAGGTACTGCGCTCCGAACTGATCAGCCGCGAACGGCGCTCTCCACATTTCGATGTCGTCAGCCTGCTTGCCCGCAAGCCGCGTTGATCCACCTGTCTGCCCCGGAAAACCACTGCAATCATGTCCGCACTTCCCTATCTCAATCCCAGCCGCGTCGCCCAGCTGGAGTCCGCACTCAGTCAACGCATTCTCATCATCGACGGCGCGATGGGCACCATGCTGCAGGAATACCGACTCGATGAGGCAGGCTTTCGCGGAGCGCGGTTTGCCCGGCCACAAGTCGACGAGAGCACGAGTGCGTCAGCGCACGCGCATGCTTGCGGCTGCGACTACAAGGGCAATAACGACCTGCTGACCCTGACCCGTCCCGACATTATCCGTAGCGTGCACCGAGAGTACCTGGAGGCCGGCGCCGATCTGATCGAGACCAATACGTTCAATTCCACGTCGATCAGCCAGGCCGACTACGGGCTCGAAGCCCTCGCCTATGAATTGAATCTCGAAGCTGCGCGACTGGCACGATTGGAATGCGATGCCGCAACTGTGCTCACGCCGGAGCAGCCGCGCTTTGTGGCAGGCATCTTGGGACCCACCACGCGTAGCGCCTCGATCTCTCCCGACGTCAACAATCCGGGATTCCGCAATATCGAATTCGATGATCTGGTCGAAGCCTATGGGGAGGCGACACGCGGCCTGATCGATGGCGGCAGCGACGTCATCATGGTCGAGACGATCTTCGATACCCTCAATGCCAAGGCCGCACTGGTCGCCATCGATCTGTTGTTCGAGGAGCGCGGACACCGTCTGCCAGTGATGATCTCGGGCACGATCACTGATCGCTCCGGACGCACGCTGTCGGGGCAAACAGCCGAAGCGTTCTGGTACTCACTGCGTCACGCACGGCCCATGTCCATTGGACTGAACTGCGCACTCGGCGCCAGCGATCTGCGTGAGCATATCGACGCACTCGCGCAGCTTGCCGACTGCGCCGTCAGCGCGCATCCAAATGCAGGCCTTCCCAATGCCTTTGGCGGCTACGATGAGACGCCCGAGGACATGGCGGCCGTCATCGGCGAATTCGCCGCCTCTGGTCTGGTCAATATTGTCGGCGGCTGCTGCGGCACCACACCAGCACATATTGCCGCGATCAGACAGGCAGTCAGCATGCATCGCCCGCGCACACCGGCGCAGCCCGAGGCGCTCTCCCGGCTGAGCGGGCTGGAGCCCTTTGTCATCACGCCCGAACTCAACTTCATCAATGTCGGCGAACGCACCAATGTCACTGGCTCGGCTCAGTTCCGCAAGTTGATCAAGGAAGCGCGCTTCGACAAGGCCGTTGAGGTCGCCCGTCAGCAGGTCGAAAACGGCGCCCAGATCATCGACATCAATATGGACGAGGGCCTGCTCGATTCCGAAGCCGCGATGAAGCTTTACCTGCAACTGATCGCCGCCGAACCGGACATCGCGCGGGTTCCGGTGATGGTTGATTCGAGCAAGTGGAGCGTCATCGAGACCGGGCTGAAGTGCCTGCAGAGCAAGGGCATCGTCAACTCGATATCGATGAAGGAAGGCGAATCCGCCTTCCTCGATCAGGCACGCAAAGTGCGACGCTACGGTGCCGCGGTTGTGGTCATGGCGTTTGACGAGCAGGGGCAGGCCGACAGCGTTACCCGCAAAATCGACATCCTCTCGCGCTCTTATCAGTTGCTGACCGAAGAGATCGGATTTCCGCCCGAGGACATCATTTTCGATCCCAATGTGTTCGCGATCGCCACCGGCATTGATGAGCACAATGACTATGGCGTCGCCTTCATCGAGGCGACGCGCGAATTGAAACGGCGCTTTCCGCTGTCGCATGTTTCCGGCGGCGTATCCAATGTCAGTTTCTCGTTCCGCGGCAACAATCCGGTACGCGAGGCGATCCACAGCGTGTTCCTGTATCACGCGATCCGCGCAGGCATGGACATGGGCATCGTAAACGCCGGCGCCATGCCGATCTATGACGACCTGCCCGCGGACTTGCGCGAGCGGGTTGAGGATGTCGTGCTCAACCGACGCCCGGATGCGACTGAACGCCTGCTGGAGATTGCTGATCGCTACAAGGGCAGCGGCAGCAATGATGCGCCGGTGGTCGAGGCCGAGTGGCGCGGCTTGCCTGTGCGTGAACGACTGATGCATGCGCTGGTACACGGCAACGACAGCTTTGTCGAACTCGATACCGAGGAAGCGCGACGCGCGGCCAGCCGACCACTTGAAGTGATCGAGGGTCCGCTGATGGATGGCATGAATGTGGTCGGCGATCTGTTTGGCGCGGGCAAGATGTTTCTGCCGCAGGTGGTCAAGTCTGCGCGGGTGATGAAGAAAGCCGTCGCGCATCTCCTGCCCTATATCGAGGAGGAAAAACTCCGCAGCGGCGTAATCCACCAGAGCAATGGCAAGATCATCATGGCGACCGTCAAGGGCGACGTGCACGATATCGGCAAGAACATCGTTGGCGTCGTGCTCCGTTGCAACAACTTCGAGGTGATCGATCTCGGTGTGATGGTGCCCGCCCAGCAGATCCTCGATCGCGCCCGCGCCGAACAGGCCGACATCATCGGCCTGTCCGGCCTGATCACGCCTTCACTCGAAGAGATGCATCACTTCGCCCGCGAGATGCAGCGCCAGGGTTTCGAGCAGCCGCTGATGATCGGTGGCGCGACCACGTCGCGCGCGCATACCGCGCTGAAGATCGAGCCGTACTACAAGGGCGCGACAATTTGGGTGAAGGATGCCTCGCGTGCGGTTGGTGTCGCGCAGAATCTGGTCAGCCCCGATCGGCGCGCAGCGTTTGTCGAATCCGTACGCGCCGACTATGCCGAGGTGCGCGTGCGTCATCTCGACAAAGGCAGTGCCAAGCGCCTGATTTCCCTGACCAAGGCGCGCGCCCATTCGTTCAAGTCGGACTGGCAGCACTACGCCCCACCCCAGCCGCTGACACCGGGCATCAGCGTATTCGATGACTGGTCGGTCCGCGATCTCCTCCCCTACATCGACTGGACGCCGTTCTTCCAGACCTGGGAGTTGTCGGGCCGCTATCCTGAAATTCTCGATGACGATGTAGTCGGCGCGTCGGCGCGTGAGTTGCATCGCGATGCGCTGGCCATGCTCGAACGCATCGCAAGCGAACGCTGGCTGCAGTTGAAGGCCGTGGTTGGACTCTGGCCAGCGGGCAGCGAGGGCGAGGACGTGCTGGTGCGCGATCCGGATTCGGGCAAGACCATCGCAACGCTGCACTTCCTGCGCCAACAGGCCGACAAGCCAGTCGAACGCCCCGACTTTTGCCTGGCCGACTTCATCGCGCCGGCAGCCTCGCATGCCAAGGATTGGATCGGTGCCTTTGCCGTCAATGCCGGCATCGGCATCGAGCCGCATATCGCGCGCTTCGAGGCCGGTCACGACGACTACAACGCGATCCTGCTGAAGGCGCTGGCCGATCGGCTCGCCGAAGCCCTGGCGGAAGCCTTGCACGCCAAGGTACGGCGTGAAATCTGGGGCTACGCCGTCGACGAGGATCTCGACAACGCCGCCCTGATCGCCGAGCGCTACCGCGGCATTCGACCCGCGCCGGGCTACCCCGCCTGCCCGGAGCACAGCGAAAAGCAGACCCTGTTTGATCTGCTGCAGGCGCCCGAACGGATCGGACTAAAACTGACCGAGAGTTTCGCCATGTATCCAACCGCCGCGGTATCGGGCTACTACTTCTCGCATCCGCAAAGCCAGTACTTCGTTGTCGGTCGTGTCGATCGCGAGCAAGTGCAGGACTACGCACGGCGCAAGAACTGGACCGTTGCCGAAGCGGAACGTTGGCTGTCGCCGATACTCGACTACGATCCCGAGTGAGCGCGGGTAATGAGCATTGGGCTACTCGAGTTCTCGGCGTTGGATCACCGGCCAGGCGGCCTTGAGGTAGACGACTGCCGACCAGATGGTCAGGACCGCGGCAACACCCAGCATCACCTGACCGACCTCGTATAGCGAGGGCATCGACTTCAGCCAGTGATTTTTCGGTACATCGACCAGTGGTTGGCGCCAGAGCAGGATGACGATGGCGACCATCTGCAGGATCGTCTTGAATTTGCCCAGGGTTGCCACGCTGACTTTGCTGCGCTCGCCAATGACCGCCATCCACTCGCGCAGTGCCGAGATGCTGATCTCGCGACCTACAATGACGGCACAGACCACCGCCATGTACATGCTCGGATCAGCCTGAACCAGCAGGAACAGGGTCACGGTCACCGTGAGCTTGTCCGCGACCGGATCGAGAAAGGCACCGAACGCCGACATCTGGCCGAACCGGCGCGCGATCCAGCCGTCCAGCCAGTCGGTGATCGCGCCGATCGCGAACATCACAGCTGCTACCAGGTTGGCGCCTTTGAATGGCAGAAAAAACGTCACAACGAGGATCGGCACCAGCACGATCCGAAACAGCGTCAGAATGTTGGGAACCGTCAGTTTCATTCAGTACTCATTGCTATTCATGAAGACTGGCATAAATCCGCTCGGCGAGCGAACGATTGATGCCCGCTACCGTGCACAGCTCTTCGATCCCAGCGCCGCGCACACCGGAGAGTCCGCCAAAGTGCCTCAGCAGTGCCGCCCGCCTTCGCGCACCTACACCGGAGATCTCTTCCAGCGTGCTGACCTGCCGCTTTTTTTCCCGCTTGGCACGATGGCCCGAGATGGCAAATCGATGCGCCTCGTCGCGGATTGCCTGGATCGCGAGCAGCCCCGAACTGTCCGCTCCCGGACGAACGATGCGGCCTGAGTCAGCAAAGACAAGCTCTTCGAAGCCCGCCCGCCGATCCGCACCCTTGGCGACGCCGTACACGGCGACACCCTGAACACCGAGCTCGCCCAGCGCCTCCATCGTCTTGTTGACCTGACCGGCACCGCCATCGATCAGCAGCACATCCGGCAGCTCGGACTGTTCTGCCTGCAGCCGCCGGAACCGCCGCTCAATCACCTGGCGCATGGCCGCGTAGTCGTCGCCAGCGGTGACATCGCGAATATTGAAGCGTCGATACAGGGACTTGATCGGACCATCGGGCCCCGCGACAACACAGGAGGCAACGGTGCCCTCGCCCATGGTGTGGCTGATGTCAAAGCACTCGACGCGCTGGGGCGGCTCATCGAGTTCCAGCAGTTCCGTCATCGCCAGCCAGCGATGTCGCTGACTTGCCTCACCGCGCAGCTGACTGGCCAGGACAAGCTTGGCATTGCGCGCGGCCTGCTCGATCAGGCGCACGCGATCGCCGCGTTGCGGACGGACCAGTTCAATGCGTCCGCCGGCGCGCTGACTGAGTGCATCGGCATAGAGCTCCATATCGTCGAGCTCGTGACTGAGCAAGATCACTTTGGGCACCGGTAGTTCGGCATAGTGCTGGGTGACGAAGGCCGAAAGCACGCCAGACTCAGCAACACCGGCAGCCTTCAGGAACCAGTGACGGCTACCGAGATTCATGCCATCGCGATAGAACAATGCCTGCACGCAGGCCAGTCCATCCTGAATCTCGCAGGCGAGAATGTCGGCATCCACCTCGCCGCCGGAGACAAACTGCCGTGCCTGCAACTGCCGGATTCGCCCGATCTCATCGCGCCACAGCGCCGCGCGCTCGAACTCGAGTGCAGCGCTGGCCTCTTCCATTTGCCGCGTCAGTTCCGCGACGACATCGCCCGTGCGTCCCTGCAGGAACATCACGGCATGACGCACATCGGCGGCATAGCGATCCTGTTCGATCAGGCCTACACAGGGCGCGCTGCAGCGCTTGATCTGATATTGCAGGCAAGGCCGCGAGCGGTTGCGGAACACACTGTCTTCGCACTGACGCAAGCGGAACAGCTTGTGGATGCGGCCAAGATTCTCGCGCACGGCCAATACGCTGGGAAACGGCCCGAAGTAGCGGCCACGCCCCTCGCGCCCACCGCGATGAAAGCGGATGCGCGGATAAGGATCGCCGTCGTCGAGATGCAGATAGGGATAGCCCTTGCCATCGCGCAGCATGACGTTGAAGTAGGGTTTGAGCGATTTGATCAACTCGTTCTCGAGGATCAGCGCTTCGGATTCGGTGCGTGTCGCAATTACCTCCATCGAACGCACCTGGGACAGCATCAGTGCAATGCGTGGATCAAGTTGCGGTCGAGAAAAATAACTGCCCACGCGTTTGCGCAGGTTCTTCGCCTTTCCGACATAGAGCACATTGCCCGCTTCGCCCAGCATCCGGTACACACCAGGCGCCGTCGTCAGTGCGCGCGCGAAGCCCCTGCCGTCAAAATCGGGCGGCTCAGCATCCACGGCCTATTCCCCGATCGGCAGCCGCATGGCCTGGCCGGTCCCGGTATCGATCCGAACGATCTCATGGGCACCGGAATTGGCGATCCAGATCCTGCCCGGCGAGGCCACGACGTCGGTCGGGTGCTGAAACTTGAAAGGAAGGTTGATCGTCTTGACACCGCCACCACGCAGCGAGACTGCTTTGAGCTTGTTGTTGTAGGTATCGGCAATCCAGAGAATCTGCCCACCCGGATCAACCGAGACACCCATCGCGCCCTGCAGGCGCGCGACTGCCGGCAGGCCATCGCTGTCGCCAAACTCATAGACATCCGAACCGACCAGGGTGGTCGTGCGCCCATCGACACGTACCGCTCGGATCGACGATGAGTCGCTGTCGGCGACATAGAGTGTCTGGTCGGCGAAGGTCAATCCGGTGGGGCGAGCGAAGCTGGCACGCGTGGGCTCACCATCGTCGCGACCATGATTGCCCGAACCGCACAGCGTCAGCAGCCGATTGCGGACCAGATCGTACTGCCATATCTGGTTCTGACCGGCCATCGCGATATGCAGCTTCTCCGCGCCGATCGCCAGATCCCACGGCGAATTGAGGGCGAGGCCAGCCGGATTTTCATACTCCTGAGCGTTGGGAAATCCTTGCGTGCCATCGCCGGCCAGGGTCTCGACCTCGCCAGACATCAGGCGGATTCGCCGCACGCAATGATTGCCACGATCGGCCAGATAGAGCATGTCCTTGCCGATCGCCATGCCCTGCGGATCGTTGAACGCAGCTTCGTCAAAGCGGCCATCAAGATAGCCGGCATTTCCGGTACCGAACTGGCGCCGCACCTGACCATCGTGCGTGCATTCGAGTACGCGGTTTTGACCGCTGTCGGCAACGTACAATTGTGATTCGGTGACCAGCAACTTGCCCGGAAAACGCAGGGCCATTCGCGGCTCGGGCCGGGAGACCGGCTTGGCCTGCTCGAAATTCCGGCTGTTGTTGAACGCCGCATCATCGAGCATCTGACCGATCAGGGCGTCGATTTCCTCGCGACGCCCCTCACCGGTGATCAGACCGGCAAAGCCACCTTCGGTGTCGATCACCGCGACCGTCGGCCAGGCGGCGACGCCGAACTGGCGCCAGACGTCGAAGTTGAAATCGTTGGCAACGGGATGACGCAGATAGTTCCGATTGACCGCCTGCAGCACGATGTTGGATTGACGTTCGGCATCGAAATGTGGGGTGTGTACGCCGAGCACAGTCAGTCCATCGCTGTACTTGTTTTCCAGCAGGCGCAAGTCACCGGAGAGGTGCTGGCAGTGGATGTTTGAGGCATTCCAGAAGTGCAGCAGGACCACCCGACCGCGCAGCTCGGCGAGCGAGGGTGCTTGCGGTACATTCACCCAGGGCAGCGTGGCCGGAAACTCCGGGGCCAGCTCTCTCGCTGTCATCGCCTACTCCATGCTCAGCACGCCCGCATTATGCAGGCGCAGCAGATGTTTGGTCAGCCCCTCTACTCCTTGCTCGAGCATGGAGTAGACAAGTTCGAAATCGCGGCGGCTGCCTTGGTACGGATCGGGAATCTCGGTACCCGGCTTGCCGGCGAAATCCATCAGCAGCTTGATTCTGCCAACTGCATGCGGCGGTGCCTTGGCGCGAACGTCCTGCAGATTGCGGCGGTCCATCACCAACAGCAGATCACCGCCGCTAAAATCAGCCGGCATCACCAACCGGGCTCGGTGCTGGGCCAGATCCAGCCCATGGTCAGCGGCCACATCAACTGAACGCGAATCTGCGGGGTGGTCGACATGATAAGCATGGGTGCCGCGCGAGCTGACCTTGAGCGTATTCGCCAGCCCGTGGCGGACAAGACTATCGCGCGCCATGACCTCGGCAAGCGGTGACCTGCAGATGTTTCCCATGCAAATAAAAATCAGCTCATTCATAGGGATAAGGATACTACTTGAGGCCAAGTCTTTTGTAAGAGGCGGTCGGCCGGGCCGGCTGCTGGATCAACCTCGCTGGATCAACAGGGCGGGCATCGCATTACCACCCTTCGGTCCAACACGGTCCGCTCGTGTCGACTTGAGTTCGTCAGCTCAGCAATAGTTTGGTGCACTTATCAAACATAAAAGCACCGCATCGGTGCATTTGTCTATCGCTCTGACCGCTCCAGCTACCGCGAATTTGCCACAACGTTGATATTTTCTCCATTTATTCAATGGCTTGAGATTTGGCACAGGAATTGCGCAGTGCATCATTGCACGGGTCCAGTCCAAACCGGGTTGGGCTTGCCTCTGCCCGCCCGGCAGTTGGACCCAGGCCCAATCACTGCGACCAAGAGGAGAGATCAACATGAAACTGATCACGGCGATCATCCGCACCTTCAAGCTCGACGAGGTGCGGGAAGCGCTGGCAGGAGCCGGCGTGAATGGACTTACCGTTACCGAAGTCAAGGGATACGGCCGCCAGAAGGGTCATACCGAGCTCTACCGCGGTGCCGAATACGTCGTCGATTTTCTGCCCAAGCTGAAAATCGAGGCCGTGGTCTCGGACGCCCTGCTCGAAGCCGCGCTGGAAGCCATCCAGAGCAGCGCCCGCACCGACAAGGTCGGTGACGGAAAAATCTTTGTCACTCCGGTCGAAGCGGTCATCCGTATCCGCACCGGCGAAATCGACGACGACGCCATCTGAGCCCGCGAGGAAACCACCATGAAATACGTCCATGCAATGACCAAGAGACTCGCCTCGCCGCTCGCCCTGGTGCTCGGCGCCCTGCTGGTGTTTTCCAGCACCACGCAGGCGCAATCGGACGTGGCACCGGCGGACGCCGCCGCCACGGTGACCGAAGCACAAGTTGCCGAGCCGGTATCGCCAGCGACCATCGTCGATGCCGTCGTACCTGTTGATGAATCTCCCGCGGTGGCGGAAGTCGCCGCTGCGCCGGTAGCTGACAAGGGTGACACCGCCTGGATCCTGATCTGTACCGCCATCGTGATTTTCATGACCTTGCCCGGACTCGGTCTGTTCTACGGCGGCCTGGTACGCAGCAAGAACATGCTGTCGATCCTGATGCAATGCTTCGTGGTGTTCTCGCTGGTCGTCGTCCTGTGGACCCTGTACGGCTACAGCCTGGCATTCACCACCGGCAATGCCTTCTTCGGCGGCGGCGATCGACTGTTGATGAAGGGACTCACCGCCGCTTCGAATGGCGCGACCTTTTCAAAAGGCGTGGTGATACCGGAACTCGCTTTCTTCGCTTTCCAGGCCGCGTTCGCAGCAATCACCTGCGCCCTGATCGTTGGCGCCTTCGCTGAGCGGGCAAAATTTGCCGCTGTCCTTGTTTTCACTGTGCTTTGGTTCACCTTCGCCTACACTCCGATGGCCCATATGGTCTGGTTCTTCGCTGGCCCGGATGCCTACACCAGTGCCGAGGCCGCCACCGCTGCCAACGCAACCGCAGGCTATCTGTTCCAGAAAGGCGCGCTCGATTTCGCTGGCGGCACCGTCGTCCACATCAACGCGGCAATCGCGGGACTTGTCGGCGCCTACATGATTGGCAAGCGTGTCGGCTATGGTCGCGAATCGATGAAGCCGCACAACCTTACCTTTACGATGGCAGGTGCCTCGATGCTCTGGGTCGGCTGGTTCGGTTTCAATGCAGGCTCGGCGTTGGAAGCCAACGGCTCGGCAGCGCTCGCCTTCGCCAATACGCTGGTGGCGCCCGCCGCTGCGGTGCTGGCGTGGACCTTCGGTGAGTGGGTGACCAAGGGCAAGCCTTCGATGCTCGGTGCGGCATCGGGCGCGGTGGCGGGCTTGGTGGCGATCACACCCGCCGGCGGTTTCGTCGGACTCGGTGGTGCCTTGATCATCGGGGCTGTCGGCGGCTTCGCCTGCCTATGGGGCGTCACCGGATTGAAGCGACTGATGGGTGCAGACGACGCACTCGATGTGTTCGGCGTACACGGCATCGGCGGCATTGTCGGCGCCCTTTTGACAGGCGTCTTCGCGGCGCCGTCGCTGGGCGGATCGGGGATCTGGGATTATGTGGCCAATGATGTGGTCCCGGAATATTCGATCAGTGGCCAGGTGTTGATCCAGGCCAGCGGCGTCGGCGTCACCCTGCTCTGGTCCGGCATCGTCGCACTGATCGCGTTCAAGATCGCCGATCTGCTGGTTGGACTGCGCGTAAGCCAGGAAGAGGAACGCGAGGGCCTCGACATCAGCTCGCACGGAGAGGCGGCCTACGACTCCTGATACATGGGCAGTCGGTGAAGATTGGAGCCACCGGGTCGAGGCATCGCCCGACCCGGTGGTGATCAACGTGCAAGTTCTGCAGGTGTTTCCCGGTCTCACAGCGACAGCGCCGGAACCGCCATGAGCATTCCCCATGCATCGCCACGTCGTTCAACGACACCCCGGCACAAGCTGCTGGGCGGAGGCTTGCTGTTGCTGCTCGTCACCGCAGTGACGCGGCTGGCCGCCGAGGACGGCGATTTCTCGGTCAATGGCTTGCTCGCCCTGGGTGGGCAAGACAGCCAGGGCGGTCGGTCCTGGTCCGAGGCTGGCCTCGGCCGCTACCTGGGCGACAGCACCAAATCCCTGCAGGCGCAGGCCCACCTCGGCTTGCTCTGGCAGCCGACACTTGAATGGTCGCTGTCAGCGCATCTACGCGCGGACAATCGCGGCAGCGGCGATGGCGTGCAGACAGTAGGCCTGGTGGAAGCCAGCGTCAGCCGACACTTCTTTCTTGCCGACGATGCCCGGCTTAGCCTGCGCATGGGCCAGATCTTCCTGCCCAGCACGCAGGAGGCCGTCGATCCACTATGGCAGTCGCGCTACACGCTGACGCTGTCGTCGCTCAACAGTTGGGTCGCCGAGGAAATCCGCCCGATCGGCCTTGACTTCGGCTGGCAGTCGGCACCGGATAGCGACTACGAGTCGGCGTTGGCTGCGATGGTGTTCGGCGGCAACGACAGCGCCGGCAGCCTGCTCGCCTGGCGTGGGTTCGCACTGCACGATCGGCTCGCAGTCCGCAATGAAACCGTACCGCTGCCCGGGCTGCCCAGCCTGCAGGATCCCGCCCAATTCGGGGATCAGAACGATGACGGTACGCGTCCGATCGGGCGCGATCTTGACAGTCGCGCCGGCTACGCCCTGCATGGACACTGGGGCCGCAGCGCGCACTGGCGGCTGGTCGGGTCATGGTTCGACAACCGGGGCGATCGCCGGCTGCATCGGGGCGAATACGCCTGGGACACCCGCTTCGCAATCCTGGGGGCGCACTGGCGTCCGCATTCCGAATGGGAGCTCGCAGCGGAATGGCTGCGTGGCAGCAGCGGCATGGGCCTGCGTTCGGGTCCCGCCTTCGTCGATATCGATTTCAGCAGCGCTTACGTCCTCGCCAGCTGGTCTGCGAGCGCGGACTGGCGGCTCAGCCTGCGCGCCGATCACTTCAGCATCGTGGACCGCGACGGCAGCGCCGCAGAGAACAACGATGACAGCGGAAACGCCGTCACCCTCGCGGGGTTTTACTCAGCCACGCCGCACTGGCGTCTAGCCCTCGAGTTCACCCGCAGCGACTCCGAGCACAGCGCAGCAACCAGCATCGGCCTGCCCACCGAGACCGCCGGAGACAGTCTACGCGTCGAGGCGCGCTACAGTTTTTGAGTCCAGCTTGGAGTCAGCCGCCGCAGCAATGCGGGCACCCGATCAGGCCTTGGGCTTAGCGCGCACGTACAGCACCATGCGGTGGTCTTCGATGACATAACCGTGTTTGGCCGCCACCGTGTGCTGCAGGCGCTCAATCTCGGCGTCGAAGAACTCGACTACCTTGCCGGTGTCAAGATCGAACATGTGATCGTGATGGTCGCCGCGATCGAGTTCGAATACCGCCTGACCACCCTCGAAGTTGTGCTTGACGACGATTCCGGCTGCCTCGAACTGCATCAGCACGCGGTAAACCGTGGCGAGACCAATTTCCTCGTGGTTATCGAGCAGGTCTTTGAAGATCTCTTCGGCGGTCAGATGCTTGCCGCTTGAATTCTCGAGAATTTCCAGGATCCGCATGCGCGGCAGAGTGACCTTCAGCCCGGCCTTGCGCAGATCCTGAGTATCGAGCTTGCCACCCTTGTCGGTATCGCGCAGCGGCTGGCGCGCATTGAAACCTTTCAAGTCGATACTCCTTCAGTCCACCCCAGATTCTACATCAGGCACCCCTCGGGGTCATGGGTCAAACCGCGAGCCCGCCCTGCGAACCGGGTCAGCTGCGGTTTGGAGAGGCCGCCGCGCAGGCTGTATGATCCGCGATCACGTTGCTCGAACCGGAACCCTATGCGCCTTCAGATGACGATGCTCGCCGCCCTCCTGCTCTCCGGCTGCGGCCTGGTGTACAAGATGGATATCCGCCAGGGCAATGTGGTCGACCAGAAAATGGTCGATCAGCTCAAGCCCGGTATGACCAAGCGACAGGTCGAACTGGTCATGGGTACACCCCAGGTCGCCTCGCCCTTCGACCAGAGTCGCTGGGAATACCTCACGGCCACCAGCAGACGCGGCGGCGAAGCCGAGATCAAGAACCTCTCTCTGCAATTCGACGGCGAAACCCTCGCCCGAATCGAAGGCGACTGGCAGCCGCAGAACGAAGACGAGTTGCTGCGGCAATCGCAGGAACTTCAGAAAAACAACCCCGAAGACAACATCAAACGCCCGGGGGGATGAGGAGCCGCGTTTTCGGCATGCGTTGAATCGCATGCCGAGCGGCTCCGAATGCCTGGCCATGGATGGCCAGGCCGGGTGCACTGCACCAAGGACGGTTCCTGCTTCTCCCCCTGGCCGCGTTTTCGGCATGCGTTGAATCGCATGCCGAGCGGCTCCGAATGCCTGGCCATGGCGAGGCCATGGCGAGGGCATGGATGCCCGAGGTAGGGCAATGCAGGAGCAATTGCCGGATGCCCGAGGTAGGGCAATGCAGGAGCGATTGCCGGATGGCCAGGCCGGCGACGTACATGGATGTACTAGTGTCGCGAGAGGCAGGATGCCGAGAGCGACGGCACTGCACCAAGGACGGTTCCTGCTTCTCCCCCTCACCGCGTTTTCGGCATGCGTTGAATCGCATATCGAGCCGAGCCGAATGCCTGGCCATGGCGAGGGCATGGATGCCCGAGGTAGGGCAATGCAGGAGCAATTGCCGGATGCCCGAGGTAGTGTTCCGGACCTGGATCACGATCCAGACGTGCGCCAATCGGCACTGTA
>JAYSZM010000224.1:0-5258 GCA_043738015.1 Lysobacterales bacterium | reverse complement strand
CAGACCAGTGCCTTGGCGAAGACGGCGAACTCGAGATCCGCGCGCTTGGGTATCCCGAAGCGTTCGTCGCCATACGGGAAAGGCTTGGTCTGACCGGTGGCACGATAGCCGCGACGCGTGTAGAAGGCGATCAGCTCGTGGCGGATCGAAATCACGGTCATCGACAAGATTGCGCAGTCGTAGTCGGCGCGCGCGATCCGTTCGGCCTCGGCCAGGGTGGCGGCACCGATGCCACCGGCCTGGGCGAGCGGGCTGACCGCGAACATGCCGAAGTAGCCGACGCCATCGTGGCCCTCGACATGGGCGCAGGCCAACACCTGGCCATCGCGCTGGGCGAGCAGCACGCGGCTGGCCGGCGCATGGATCAGGTTGGCCACGGATACCGGGTCGGTGCGCTGACCATCGAGCATATCGGCCTCGGTGGTCCAACCCTGCTTGCTGACATCCCCGCGGTAGGCAGATTCAACCAGGGCGACGATGGCCGGGATGTCGTCCTCGGTGGCAGAGCGAAACTGGATCATGCGGGACTCGGTCCGTTCAATGGGATGTTCGAAGGCGTCGATCAAGGCAGTGAAGGGCAGTCGAGCACAGGCCCGCCGCGCGGGATGGTGGCGCAATTCGGAAAAAACCGCGAGCTCGCCAAGATCCTCCGAGCTGGTCGTTGCCTGCTGCATCTGTGCCTCGAATGCCTGCAGCAGCCGCGCCGAGGCATCGCGATCCATACCCTGGACCCGCTCACTGAGCATCGAAGCACTCGCCATGCAGATCGCACAACTTTCACCCGAGAACGCACAGGCCAGTACATGTCCTTGCGGCGACAACTCGATCTCGATCAGCACTTCGTCGCCACAGGTCGCATTGCGGCCGAGCCCACGGTGCGTCGCCGAACACAGCGCACCAAAGTTGCGCGGCGCCCGATTGTGTTCGAGCACTGTATTGGAGTAGAGGGCGGATAAAGTCATGGCCTATTGTAGTTCGGCACCATGGCGGCGAACCGGATTCAGCTCAGCATGCCGCGCACCTTGGCGACGGCGGCGACGAAGGCGTCGATTTCTTCGAAGGTGTTGTAAAAGGCGAGCGAGACCCGGGCGGCGGCGGGTACGCCGTAGCATTGCAGCAAGGGATGCGCACAGTGCTGGCCGGAGCGTACGGCGATGCCTTCGAAATCGAGCAGGGTGGCCAGATCATGGGCGTGGACGCCTTCGATCACGAAGGAAAACACCGCGGCGCGTTCGCGTGCATTGCCGAGCAGACGCAGACCCGCGATTCCGCGCAGGGCGTTGAGGGCGTAGGCGCCGAGCTCGGCTTCGCGCTCGGCAATCCGGTCCATGCCGAGGGCGCTGAGCCAATCGACCGCGGCAGCCAGGCCGACGAAACCGGCAATGTTCGGGGTACCGGCCTCAAATCGATGCGGTGGTGGTGCGTAGCTGGTGCCGCTGAAATCGACGCGGTCGATCATCTCGCCACCGCCCATGAAGGGCGGCATCGCTTCAAGAATCTCGTGTCTCGCCCAGAGCACGCCGGTGCCGGTGGGGCCAAACAGCTTGTGTCCGGTAAACACGTAAAAATCGCAGCCCAGGGCCTGCACATCCACTGGCAGATGCGGTACCGCCTGCGAACCATCGATCAGCACGGGAATGCCGCGCGCATGCGCGGCATCGACCAGTGCCCGCAACGGATTGATGGTGCCGAGCACATTGGAAACATGGGTGAACGCGAGCAGCTTCACCCGGTCGCCCATCATTGCGATCACTGCCTCGGGATCGAGTTCGCCATCGGACGTGATTGGGGCGGCAACCACCTCGGCACCACAGCGCGCCGCCACCAGTTGCCAGGGCACGATATTGGCATGGTGTTCCATCATCGAGACCAGGATCTGATCGCCTGCTTGCAGACGTGGCGCGGCCCAGGCATAGGCAACCATGTTGATGGCTGCGGTGGTTCCGCTGGTGTGGATGATTTCTTCGCGCCTGGACGCATTGATGAAGCGCTGCAATTTGTCGCGACAGGCCTCGTAGTGCTCGGTTGCCTCACTACCCAGGGTATGCACCGCACGCGCCACATTGGCATTGAATTCGCGGTAGTAACGCGACACTGCATCGATCACGCACTGCGGCTTCTGCGCGGTATTGGCGTTGTCGAAATAGATCAGCGGCTTGCCATGCACCTGGCGGCGCAACTGCGGAAACTCGGCGCGCAGCGCGGCGATATCAAGCGGCTGCGCGCGGCTGCGCTCAGGCCTCATCCGAGTCTGCCTCGACAAAACCCTTCATCGCCTGTTGCAGGGCTGCAGCCATCGCATCGCGCAGCGCGCCTTCCGGCAGCACGTCCAGGGCCTCGATAGCGAAGGCATGGGTCAGCAGGGCGCGCGCCTGATTGCGACCGATGCCACGCGAACGCAGATAGAACAGCGCATGTTCATCGAGTCGACCCACGGTCGCGCCGTGCGCGGCCTTGACCTCATCCGCATCGATCACCAGCACCGGACGCGTATTGATCTCGGCGCTGGCCGACAGCAGCAGATTCTTGCTGCTCAGCCGCGCATCGGCACCATCGGCGCCCGCATGCACATGAAGGTTTCCGGTGAAGCCGTGGCGGGCGCGCTGATCGGCGATGCCGCGCCAGATCAGGTCACAGGCAGTATCGCGTGCCTGGTGATGAACCTCGATGTGCACATCCGAATGCGCGCGGCCACGCAGGGCCTGCACGCCGCCCGAGATAAAGCGCGCGCCGTCGCCGCTCAAGTCCACGTCGATTTGATGACGACTCAGCGCCTGCCCTGCACTCTGTTCGAAGCAGCGCACTTCGGCGCCGGCGTCCAGGCGATAGTGGGTGGTGTGCACGGAATTCATCGCAGCACCGACACTGCTGCGCGTATGGGCAAGACGCGCCTGTGCTTCCAGTTCGATACGGAGCACGCTGTTGCTGAGCTGGGCACAGTTCGCTTCGGCCAGATGTTCCTCGACCAGCTGCAGGCTGGCGCCTTGATCGAGCACGATCTGGCAGCGCGTATGCAGCGCAAGCGGTGATTCGGCGCTGAGGCTGATCTGGATCAGATGCAGCGGGGGCTCTACCCGCGCCCCGGCAGCGACTCGTACGCTCAGGCCCTGCCGCGCCAATGCATGATTCGCTGCGACGAAGGCCTGGGCGCGGTCCGGACGCTCGACCTCGGCAATGCGCGGAAGCTCCGCAACGACCTCGACACCCGCAGGCAGGTCATCGAGCGTCGACAGATCCGGGCGAAATTCCGCATTCACAAAGACCAGCCGCACCGCAGCGTTCTGCGCATGCGCAGCCAGATCGGCAGGCAGGGCACGCTGCGCGGCGGCCGCATCGACCAGCGCATAGGCGCGATTGGACAACAAACGCAGCGAGGTATAACGCCAGGCCTCGTCGCGGGCGGTGGGTAGCCCGGTTGCGCTCAACGCGGCACGGGCCAGCTGTCTTTGTTCGAGCAGGCCGTCTTCCGGCAAGGTCGGCTGCAGCAGGGAATCAATCAGACTCATGATGCGAACGCCGCCGCCTCCTCGCGTTTGCGCTCGGCGATCCAGGCATAGCCTTCTTCTTCGAGACGCAGAGCGAGGCTCTTGTCGCCGCTCTTGACGATGCGACCCTCCGACAGCACGTGCACCTGATCGGGCACGATGTAGTCGAGCAGGCGCTGGTAATGGGTGATCACGATGAAGCTACGCTCCGGCGAACGCAGTGCGTTGACACCATCGGCGACCATCTTCAACGCATCGATATCGAGACCGGAGTCGGTCTCGTCGAGAATTCCGAGCGTGGGCTCGAGCAGGGCCATCTGGAAGATCTCGTTGCGTTTTTTCTCGCCGCCGGAAAAACCCTCGTTGACGGCGCGATTGAGCAATTCATCCTTCAGGTGCAGCACTTTCAGTTTTTCGCGCACGCGCTTGAGAAAGCCCATCGAATCGAGCTCAGGCTCGCCGCGGTACTTGCGCTGAGCGTTGTAGGCCGCGCGCAGGAAATACGTATTGTTGACACCAGGAATCTCGACTGGATACTGGAAGGCCAGAAACACGCCTTCGCCGGCGCGCTCTTCGGGTTGCAGGGCGAGCAGATCCTTGCCATTGAACTGCACCGAACCGGCGGTGACTTCATAGCCTTCGCGGCCCGACAGCGCATAGCCGAGCGTGGACTTGCCGGAGCCATTCGGCCCCATGATCGCGTGCACTTCGCCGGGCTTCACTGAAAGCGACAGGCCCTTGAGGATCTCCTTGCCGGCGACGCGGACGTGGAGGTTTTCGATTGTCAGCATGTTCATGTCTTCCATCAATCCGGCTCCGGATCGGTCAATTTTTGAATTCGAATGCACCGCTCTAACGGCGGAATGCATCCATATTTGAGCAAAATCGCGTTGTGTCTGATCTCAAGAATCGTGTGCAGACGTTGTTCGGGCGTCAGCAGCATAGAATTCTCTACACGCCAGCGCAGATCATTGCTGGGCATCGCGCCGCCGTACCGCCGATTCAGCTCTGCAATCGATAGGGGGCTGGGCATGATCGGCGCGTCAAGATCGGGGCATCGAACTCATCCGATCGCCCCCTCCAACGAAACCTCCAACAACTTTTTCGCCTCCACCGCAAACTCCATCGGCAGTTCGCGGAACACCTGTTTGCAGAAACCGTCGACGATCAAGGAGACCGCGTCTTCCTGGCCGATGCCGCGACTGCGGCAGTAGAACAACTGATCGTCGGAGATCTTCGAGGTGGTGGCCTCGTGCTCGACGATGGCGCCGGGATTGCGTACCTCGATATACGGGAAGGTGTGCGCGCCGCAGCGTTTGCCGATCAGCAGTGAATCGCACTGCGTGTGATTGCGCGCACCCTCGGCGCTCGGCTCGACGCGCACCAGTCCGCGATAGGTGTTCTGGCCGCGACCGGCGCTGATGCCCTTGCTGACAATTTTCGATTTGGTGTTGCGACCGATGTGGATCATCTTGGTGCCGGTATCGGCCTGCTGGCGATGATGGGTCAATGCCACCGAATAAAACTCGCCGGTCGAGTTGTCGCCACGCAGCACGCAGCTTGGGTACTTCCAGGTGATCGCCGATCCGGTTTCGACCTGGGTCCAGCTGATCTTGCTGTCGTTGCCGCGGCACTCGCCGCGCTTGGTGACAAAATTGTAGATGCCGCCGACGCCGTTCTCATCGCCGGGGTACCAGTTCTGTACGGTCGAGTATTTGATATTGGCGCGCTCCATGGCGACCAGCTCAACTACCGCCGCGTGCAACTGGTTCT
>JAYSZM010000223.1:0-10923 GCA_043738015.1 Lysobacterales bacterium | reverse complement strand
GTACGCCTTACCTTGCTTCGTCTTCATGGACTTCTCCTGTCAGGGTCGATTCAATACGACCCAATGTCAGGTGTCCACTGAAACGGGACTGGTCCAATCTCCGATAGTTTCGAGGGCCGCCGTGACGAATTACGAGCGGAATTGACCAATGACGGCATCAAGGGCGAACAGCTCGAACGCCTGCTCGAATCGCGCGACGAGTACACCGCCGAACGTGTGTTCTGGGTTCCGCCGGAAGCGCGATGGCCGAACCTGCAGAACCAAGCGACGCGCCCAGAAATCGCCACGCTGATCGACGACGCAATCCTCGCCGTTGAACGCGACAACGCGAATCTCAAGGGCAAGCTTCCGCGCGATTACGCCCGTCGCGGCATCGACCCGGTCAAGATGAAGGCGTTGATCGACTTGATCGCCGACATCGGCTTCAAGGGTAGCCGCGGCAAGGCCCGCGACACGCTCGGCCGCGTCTACGAATACTTCCTTGGCAAGTTCGCCGCCGCCGAGGGCAAGCTTGGTGGCGAGTTCTACACGGCGCGCAGCGTCGTGCGCGTGCTGGTCGAAATGCTGGAGCCCTACCAAGGGCGCATCTACGACCCCGCCTGCGGCAGCGGCGGCATGTTCGTCCAGTCGGAAAAGTTCGTCGAGGCGCACGGCGGTCGGCGTACCGACGTTTCCATCTTCGGGCAGGAGAGCAACCCCACCACGTGGCGCCTGGCGCACATGAATCTTGCCATCCACGGCATCGAGGCCAAGCTGGGCGAGCAGCCCGCCGACACCTTCCTGCGCGACCAGCACCCCGACCTCAAGGCCGATTTCATCCTCGCCAACCCGCCGTTCAACGTAAGTGACTGGTCCGGCCAACTGCTGCGAGGCGACAAGCGCTGGGCGTACGGCGACCCGCCCGTCGGGAACGCCAACTACGCCTGGATCCAGCACTTCATCCACCATCTAGCCTATCCCAACGGAAAGGGCGGCGGCGTGGCAGGGTTCGTGATGGCGAACGGCAGCCTGTCTAGCAACACTGGTGGCGAGGGCGACATCCGTCGCAAAATCGTCGAGGCTGACCTCGTCGACTGCATCGTCGCCTTGCCCGCGCAACTCTTCTTCACTACTGGCATTCCGGTGTGCCTGTGGTTCCTTACGCGCGACAAGAGCGGCCGAAACATCCGCCGCGGTACGCCCCATCGCCCCGGCGGGCGCACGGGCGAAACGCTTTTCATCGATGCGCGCAAGCTCGGAGCTATGCAGACGCGTGTGCTGCGCGTCCTCACCGGAGTCGAAGAATCCGAATGCGTGTCGGGCACGGGTGACCCATTGCCCTCATCCGACGTTGGCCGAATCGTCTACGCTTACCGCCGCTGGCGCGGCGAGCCCGCCCCTGTATGGTGGAACGAGGCCGAGCACGGTCCCTGGGCGTTCGCCACGACCCTCGGCTTTGTCAAGCCCGCGACAATCGACGAGATTGCCAAGCACGGTCACGCCCTAACTCCTGGCCGCTACGTCGGCGCGGAAGAGCAGGAGGACGATGCCGAGCCGTTTGCCGAGAAGTACCCGCGGCTGGTGGCGGAGTTGGAGGAACAGTTCGTGGAGGGAGAGCGGTTGACCGCTCTGGTACGAGATCGGTTATCGGGAGTGGCAGATGCCTGATCTCGGAGGCCCAAGACCTCTTATGACGTACATCAACGTGAAGCACGGATTCGCGTTCGAGGGGCGCTATTTTTGCGACGGGCCCACCGCTCATGTTCTCGTGACACCCGGCAATTTTGTTATCGGCGGTGGCTTCCAGGAGGGAAAAGCGAAGTACTACGCGGGGCCGATTCCGCCGGACTACATTCTTCGCGGTGGCGACCTGGTTGTCACGATGACGGATCTCAGCAAGGCGGGCGACACTTTAGGTTTTCCGGCGCTGATCCCCACCACGCATGATCGGGTCTACCTTCACAATCAGCGAGTCGGCCTCGTATTGATCATCGCTCCCGATCAGCTCGACCGCGACTACCTGTACTACTCGCTTCGCACCGACGCTTATCGCAATCACATCTTGGCAACTGCCTCCGGGTCAACTGTGCGTCATACGTCGCCCAGCCGAATCTGTGATTTTGCGGTCAAGCTTCCACCACTGAAAGAGCAGCAGGCGATTGCTGAAATCCTGCGCGCCTTGGACGACAAGATCGAGCAGAACCGTCGAACAGAGCGTGCGTTGGAGGAGCTGGCGCGGGCGATGTTCAAGGCGTGGTTTGTAGACTTTGAACCGGTCAAGGCCAAGGCCGCAGGGCAGATGAGCTTCCCCGGTATGCACCCTGCCGCCTTTGCTAGCCTTCCCGTCCGTCTGACCGACTCTGCCCTTGGCCAAGTGCCGCAGGGCTGGGCTGTTGTCGATATCTACCAGCTTGCAAACGTTGTCTACGGCGCGCCGTTCGCGTCCAAGCTGTTCAACGATAAAGGGAAAGGCAAACCGCTCATACGCATTCGCGATTTGCAGACCCACTCGCCGAGCATCTCTACGACTGAGCGACACCCTAAGGGGACGCTAATACAGCCGGGAGAGATCGTCGTCGGGATGGACGGCGAGTTCCGCCTTCACTACTGGACTGGCTCCGAGGCCTGGCTCAATCAGCGTCTTTGCTCCTTCAAACCATTGCCTCAAGTACCCACGATGTACTTGGGCGAGGCGCTACGAGCGCCGCTCGACTACGTAGAGCGATCGGAGGCGGCAACTACTGTTATTCATCTGGGGAAGTACGACATCGACCGCTTCGAGCTACTGCGGCCTGATGAGGCCACACTCGCCGCGTTCGACAGCATTACATCGCCCATATTGAACTTGATCGTGCAGACGGCGGCCGAATCCGCCAAGCTCGCTCTCCTCCGTGACTACATACTGCCGCGACTTCTGAGCGAGCAGGTGCGGGTTTCGAACATCGGGCAGTTCACCAAGGAGGCGCTGTAAAGGCGCGCCTGAAATGCGACTACAGCTTGACCGAGCTAGATTCGATGCTTGCCCACCCTACAACGAGTGGCTCGACCGAACGTACATCGAAGCCAACGGCGAACTGAATATTCTTGCGTTTAGACCTCGACCCAGCGAGGTACTCTTCCAGATGAGCCCCGACACTTACGAGGCAGCATTCGCCGACTTTCAGCAAGTGCGGGAGGAGGAGCTCAAGGATAGAGTCTTTCAAGATTTCCCAACTCCGATTGCCCACTATTTTTATCGCTTTGACACAGGCTACGAGAACGACCTTCAACGACTTCATTTTCTCAGAGACACATGGGAGTCGATCGTCGACTTGATTCACGCTATCACAGTCGCAGAATGCAGCTACTGCCGAGTGGCGTTGACTCACCCAATCAAGTTTTCAGACTTGCTATCTGACAGTGTTGCGCAACGACTGATGAACATCGAGCAGCTGATGCACCAAGCCACCGACGCTGGGACTCCATTGAAGATATCGCAAATCGTCCCCCTAGCGACACTTCAAAAGATGAGGGAGCTTAATCAATCTAGAAACGGCTTCTCGCACAGCGCGGCTCAATCGGAGGCGCAGGCACGCACCTGGATCGGGGAATGTTATGGCGACGTGATCGATGTACTTGATGACATCAAGGGCCTAGCGGATATTGACGTCTATCGGTATCTCAGCCAAGTAGATGGCCAAACCCTTCGATGTGAGTCCTTTTATGGCCACGGCTTTACGCGTACGATCAAATCTGTAGCGCTAAGTCCCTCGCAAGTGGCCGCGTCCCAGCGTTTCTTCCAGCAAGGACAGATGCTTGTGGCTTGTGAAGGAGACCTATTTGGACTTCGCCCGTTAGTCCTTTTCAAAGAGGATAGCGGCGGTCACATTACCAAGCTTTGTCTCTTTCGACGCACTCACGGCGATGCGCCAAATCGCAGGGTAGAGTATGAAATCGTAGGTGAGGCTGTGCGGCATAGCGAAGACCGCACCGTCGTACAGGCAGAGATCAACGAACTTCGGGCGCTCTTCGGGCTAGGTCCAGAGTAGCAAGGCTATGGCAGAACTCACGGAATCAACCATCGAACAAGCCGCGGTCGCGGGGCTGCAAGCGATTGGCTACGCCATCGCCTCGGGGGCAGCGCGCGCGGATGTCGCGGAACAAGCGATCACGAAGCTCAACGCACACCTTCCGAAGACGAGCACCGACCCCGTCATTGCCTCCCTGTTCCGCTCGCCCCATCCCACACTGATCGAGAACAACCTCTGGTTCTATGATCTGCTTGTCAATGGCGAGCCCGTAGAGTACAAGGACACCGCCAGCGGCGAGACACGCGGCGGCCGTGCGCGATTGATCGACTTTGACAACCCAGCCAACAACGACTTTCTGGTCGTGCGGCAGCTCACGGTCGCCGGAGCAAACGGCAAGACCATCCGACCGGACCTCGTGCTGTACGTCAACGGCCTGCCGCTGGTCCTGATTGAGTTGAAGGATCCGGCCAACACGGCAGCGACGCTGGATGTCGCTATCGACCAGCTGGGGCGGTACAAAGCCATAGCGCCCGATCTGTTCGTGCCGAACCTGCTGCTGATCGTCAGCGATGGGCTATTGACGCGGGTGGGAAGTATCACCAGCAGCCGGCAGCGTTTCACGCCGTGGCGGCCTGCTCACGGCGGCGTGCCGACGCTGGAAGCGTTGATCCGCGAACTGTTGAACCCCACTGCGTTACTGGACTACCTGCGTTCGTGCGTGGCGTTCGAGGAGGACGAGCGCGGAAACATCGTCAAGAAGGTGGCGGGATATCACCAGTTCCGCGCCGTGCGCAAGACGCGAGCAAGGGTGATCGGCGCGGTCAAGACGCCGGAGCGCAGCAGCGACGAGACCGCCGGTAAGGGGGGCGTGGTTTGGCATACGCAAGGCAGTGGCAAGAGCCTGACGATGCTGATGCTGGCTGGCACGTTAGTGCGCGCGGCGGAGATGGCCAACCCGACGGTGGTGATCGTCACCGACCGCAACGACCTGGATGACCAGCTCTTCAACACCTTTGCGATGGGCCGCGCATTGTTGCGGCAGGATCCGGTGCAGGCTGACAGCCGAGAGCACCTGCGACAGTTGCTCGACCGGGCCAGCGGCGGCGTGGTGTTCACGACGATCCACAAGTTCACCGAAGCGCAGGGCACCCTCAGCGAGCGTGCCAACGTCGTCGTGATGGCGGACGAGGCGCACCGCAGCCAGTACGGGTTTGTGGAGGGAGGGGCGCGGTGGATGCGCGAGGCCCTGCCGAACGCGACATTCGTCGGCTTTACCGGCACACCGTTGACGGCGGGCGACAAGGTCACGCGGAACGTGTTTGGCGAGTACGCCGACGTGTACGACATTCGTCAAGCCGTGGCCGATGGCGCGACGGTGCCCATCTACTACGAGCCGCGCATCGTAAAGCTCTCGATCGACGAGGCGGGTGCGCAGGAAGCAGAGGCAAGGATCGCGCAGGTCGCGACCTACGACCAGAACGGGCAAGAGACGCCAGAGAACGTCCGCATTCCTCTGGAAGGGCTGTACGGCGCACCGGAGCGGTTGGAGCGCGTGGCAAAATTCGTGGTCGAGCATTGGGAAGATCGCCGAGCCGCGATGGAAGGCAAGGCGATGCTCGTGACCATGAGCCGTGACATTGCCGCACGGCTGTACGACGAGATTATCAAGCTGCGCCCTGCATGGCACGACGACGATGACGCCAAGGGCGCGGTGAAAGTCGTCATGAACGAGGGGCTGCCGACCAAAGAAGATAGTGAATCAGAAGACAGCTATCAGAAGAGGATTGCGCCGCTGAAGACTCATGGCCGGACGAAGGGTAGGCGGAAGGTGCTGGCGGAGCGATTCAAGGACCCTACCGAAGACTTTCGACTAGTGATCGTGGTGGACATGTGGCTCACAGGTTTCGATGTGCCGAGTGCCCACACGATTTACTTGGACAAGCCGCTGGCCGGACACAATTTAATGCAGGCCATCGCGCGCGTGAACCGCGTCTATGGAGAGAAGCCCGGCGGGCTGGTCGTCGACCTGATCGGGCTGGCTGATCCGTTGGCCGACGCGCTGGCGACGTACGCTAACGCGACGGGCGAGACGGACAAGCCGGTCAAAGAACTACAGGACGAGGCGATTCCGGCTATGCGCTCGGCGTTCGAGCAACTGCGCGCCTTCTTCCACGACTTGAACTATGCGGCGGCGCTCGAAGCAGAGCCAGCGAATGTGTTGCGTGTTTACTTGGGTGCGATCGACCACGTGCTGGACGTGAAGCACGCCGTGGGCGACGAAACCGGCAGGCAGCGTTTCGGGGGCATGGTCAAGCGGCTGGCAACCGCGTTCGCGTTGGCCGTGCCGCGTGAGGAGACGCGGGAAGTCGCGCCGCACCTAGCGTTCTTCCAGCGTGTAGCGGCAATGATTCGGAAGCGGCTCGCCGACGAAAGCGGACAGGCAGACGGTCGAAGCGGTGGTTCCTCCGACATCGACGCTGCGGTGCGGCAGATGATCGGGGGTGCGGTAGACGCGGGCGAGGTGATCGATTTGTTCGCCGCTGCCGGGCTCGATGCAGCGCGGCTCGACATTCTCAGCGATGAGTTTCTGGAGCGGGTGTCTGCGCTAGAGCAGAAGAACCTGGCGTTGGAGACGCTGCGCAAACTTCTTGCTGACCAGATCAAGCTCAGTGAGCGGTCCAATCTCGTGCAAGCGCAGAAATTCCGCGAGGCACTGGAGAAGGCGATGCTTGGTTACACGAACAAGCAGATCAGCACTGCGCAGATGATCGCGCAACTGCTGGAACTGGCGAAGTGGGTGCGCGAGGCCAAGCGGCATGGAGAGGACCTCGGCCTGAGCGGCGAAGAGGCGGCGTTCTACGACGCCTTGGCAGAGAATGGATCTGCCAAGGAAGTCATGAAGTCGGACCAGCTCCGCTTGATGGCTCGCGAGCTTGCGGAAATGGTGAAGAAGATGCCCAAGCTCGACTGGTCTCAGCGTGAGAGCGTGCGAGCAGATCTGCGCCGCAAGGTTCGTCGACTGCTGGCGATGTATGGGTATCCGCCGGATCTCTCCGAAGAAGCCACGCAGCTGGTTCTGCGTCAAGCCGAGTTGTCGACAGAAAACGCGGGATAGCAGAACGATCTTCTCCGCCGCGACAGGCCCCACAATCGCATACAGCGAACCACGCTTTGCAACGCGTCCTGACTGTAAGCTTGGAAACCATGAAAATCTTCAATGCCCTGCCCGCTTTGGGCAGTCTGGACGAACAACCACAAGCCAAATGACGCAGCGTCCGCAAGACGGTCTTCCTGAAAGCCTGGTGCGCCTCATCCAGCGCAAGCTTAACGTGTTGCAGCAAGAACTGGAGCTTCGGCTCGTCGAATATCGAACCGCAGCGACCGCGGACGTTCAGGCAAGCATTCTGACCGTCCTGCTGAAAGGCAATAAGCTTGTCGCGATAAAGGACCTGTCGTTGGCTGCCTATCGTGGGCAGATGCAAAAAATCCGAGCCGAGCTCCTGGTCTGGCCGATCGATACGTGGGAAGCGATGAAGGGCACGCTTGAATTGGCTGGACTGCGCGAACCTATCGACCGGGAGGAAATACTTGCCATCATTGACAGCTACATCGGGTCGCCGACCACCCCGAACATCGCGTTTGCATACCTGGAGCCCACGAAGTTCTTCGATTCAGTGCACCGAAATGCCACCCGCTTCGGCCTGAATGACGTACAGCAATACGACGAACTGAAAGTCGCGCTCGATCAGGCTGCGCGATTGACCACGGCAGACTTCGCCAATATCGGACGACGCACACGTGCAAAGGTCGAAGTCAGCATCGACGAGTTCTTGCTCGGCCATGCCTCGAAACCTGAAAAGCCTCAACAGCCGCCAGCCAAAGGCACACCCAGAAAAATCAAGGATTCCCGCCTTTCCCTGCCCAAGGGCTCGCCGGACTGGTGGAGCGAACGCGGAAGGGCCGCCGCAAACGCAAGACATGATCTGCCGGGCGGGGCTCGCGATCTGAAAGAACAAATGCTCAATATATGGGCGAGCGGCAAGTACAGCACGAAAAACAATTGCGCTGAACAGGAATGTGACGCCCTCGGACTGTCTTTCAAAGCAGCGAGAAATGCGCTTATCAATGCGCCGACGCCGAAGCCCTATCGAACCAACAAGCGCGCAGATTAGATCAAGCATGCTGACCCGGCATGCCGGCTCCCCTGTGCTATGTACAGGGGACCCGCTGCATAGCACCGGGAATTTACGGACAGGGTTTGGAAGCACAGTATCTGTAGCCATGTACCCACCAGCACCGAGGAGTGCCGGACATGGCCGAACGTACCCAACCACGATTTTCGATTCTGCGTCGCCGCGATCTGGAAGCAGACCTGCGCATTTCACGCAGCACGATCTACGACAAGATAAACCCCAAGTCGCCACGATACCACGCGACATTTCCAAAGCCGATCCGACTGGGTGGCTCCGCGGTGGGCTGGCTGGCGCATGAGGTGGAAGCCTGGCTGAATCAGCAGATTGAGGCCAGCCGCAAGTCCGGCGCTTGATGTGGCCAAGACCGCGACCAGAACGCACCGACGCCTGCCGAATCCGCGGCGCGTCAAAATTCACCGGAACTATTCGGTGGAAGAAGTGGCCGCGTTGTTGAGCGTGCACAAGAACACTGTGCGCGAATGGTTGCGTCGTGGCTTGCCAGCACTGACCGAGCAACGCCCCTTGCTGATTCTCGGGCGCGACCTTTCGGCCTTTCTGACGACGCGCCGACGCGCGAACAAGCGGCCGTGCCAGCCGGGGCAAATCTACTGCGTGCGCTGTCGCCAGCCGCAGAAACCAGCTGGCGGCATGGCCGACTTCGAAGCGCTAACAGCCACCACCGGCAACTTCGTCGGCATCTGTCCGCAGTGCGACACGCTGATCTACCGACGAGTCAGCATCGCGCGCATCGACCAAGCCAAGGGCGAATTGGACATCCAACTGAGGCAGGCACAGGAACACATAGGCGAGAGTGGTCAAGCCTCCGTGAACTGTGACTTCAAGCAGGAGTGATTCGAGATGACCAAGCACAACCCCAGGAATGAACGAATCAAGAGGCAATACCTGATCTGGCTGCGCGAGGCAAAGCGACAAAGCGAGGCCAGCGTCGACTCGGTTGCGGCGGCCCTGGCGCGCTTCGAAACCTATCATCGTCATCGCGACTTCAAGTCGTTTCACCACCAGCAAGCGGTCGCCTTCAAGCGGCACTTGGCCGAGCAGGACAGCACGGCGACCGGCGAGAAGCTGAGCAAGGCGACGCAATACGCAGCGCTGTCGCACCTCAAGCGTTTCTTCCAGTGGCTGTCCGGCCAGCCCGGCTACAAGTCCAGCGTTACCTACACCGACGCCGACTACTTCAGCCTTCCGGAAAAGGAAGCGCGAATCGCAACAGCACGCCGCGAGCGGCCAGCGCCCGACCTTGAACAGGTGCAGCATGTGATTCGCGCTATGCCTGCCCCCGGTGAACTGCAATTGCGCAATCGTGCGCTTGTTGCGTTCATTCTGCTGACCGGCGCGCGTGATCGAGCCGTGGCATCGCTCAAGCTCAAACACCTAGACTTGGCCAATCGCTGCGTGGTTCAGGACGCACGCGACGTGAAGACCAAGTTCAGCAAGACCTTCACGACCTACTTCTTCCCGGTCGGTGACGATGTGCTGCAGATCGTGGCGGACTGGGTGAACTACCTGCGTACGGAAAAGCAATGGGGCAGCGACGACCCCCTGTTCCCGCGCACCCTGGTCGCCATTGGCGCAAATGCGCAATTCGTTGCCCATGGGCTGGAGCGCGCGCACTGGAGCGACGCCTCGCCGATCCGCAAGATATTCCGCGACGCCTTCGAATCCGCCGGACTGCCCTACTTCAACCCGCACAGCCTACGCAGCACCTTGGTGAGCCTGGGGCAGAAGCTTTGCCAGACACCGGAACAGTTCAAGGCTTGGAGCCAGAATCTGGGGCATGAAGGTGTACTGACGACGTTCTATAGCTATGGGAGCGTCGCCACGCACCGGCAGGGTGAGATCATTGGGCAATTGGCACCGCCGGGAGAAGGCGAAATCACGGATGAGCGACTGGTGCGGAGCATTGCGAATTTGATCCACCAAGCCAACCGTGCGCATGGAGGGCAGGCCAACATTGAACAAACTTCCCGCATGTCTTGATGGCTTCGGTGGTTTTGAATGACCGCTTCCGACCCGAAGCAGCCGTCCAAGGCGGCGGAACTGCCTGACGGCAATCGCAAATACTGCGTCTCTGAAGTATCGTTCTCCACGCAACCTACTAGAGGCCGCCGCATGTCAGCGCTTAAGGTGAATCAGATCAAGGCAAAGCTTCGGGCGATGTTTGAATCGCACTTGGATCTGACTGACATTTCTCCAAGTGACGCCGAGCGCGACGTCAAGATTCTAACTCGCTGCCTCGCTGCATTCGCGATCTATACTGAAGCCGGCTGCAGCGAAAAAGACGCCGCCATTGCCGTTTGGGACGGGGCGGATGACAACGGCATCGACGCCGCATATTACGACCCTTCGGATTCGAGGGTGCTTTTCGTCCAGTCGAAGTTCATTCAAAAGGGTGCTGGAGAGCCTGCTGCCGCGGACATCGGAACCTTTGCAAACGGTGCCAAGGACGCCATTGAGCAGGACCTATCTCTCTTTCACCCTCGCCTCCAAAGCAAGCTCAGCGACATATCAGTTCACCTCAATACGCCGGGAACGAGAGTGTGCTTCTTGGTGATTTCAACTGGTGCAAGCACTTTGGCAAAGCACGGCCAAGCTAAGATTGACAGCCTTCTAAACGAGTTGAATGGCAACGATCCAGAACCTATGGCGTCGGCGATAGTTATGGGGCTTCAGCAGGTATATGGGAGGCTGGCAAATGACCCGTTGCACGACAGCTTGGTGCT
>JAYSZM010000222.1:0-27817 GCA_043738015.1 Lysobacterales bacterium | reverse complement strand
CGCGTTTACGCCCGCAGTGCAGCGAAGAGGCTGGATGCGCAGCTCGCCAAGGAATCTGGATCCGCGGCAGAATAGCGGTGGTCGCGAGGGATCGAAGTTTGCTATCAGCGATGCCGCGGGCCTCCGCGGTCGGCGCTTTTTGCGTGACGCTACGGGGTTAGCGTTGGACGATGCGGTTCACTGCGTTCACCACATCCTACGATCGGAGTGTGCGCAGGACGATGCGCTTCGCTACGCTCAGCTCATCCTACCCTCCTGTGCAACTGGCAATGAGGTCACATGGCGCGTAGTTTCGATGTGACACTACACAAGGATCGGGTTCCGATTTTTCCGGAGCGCTGTGTGGTGTGTTCGAAGCGCTCGACCACATTCGCCGGAATTTCGCACGACAATAGCTCGACGTCGCTCGGCTACTGGTTCCCGTTGTCGCAATTATTCGGTGAAGGCCACGCCGACGTGCCGCTCTGTCGCTCCTGCGTCTGGAAATTCTGGACGCAGCGCTGGATGCGGGAATGGGGATATATCGTGTTCGCCGTGGCCGGAATATTCGTGCTTGCGGGTTGGCTCGCTGATGCTGACTGGTCCGAAGCGGCGCGCGCCTGGCTGATCGGCGGTCTGGGGCTGGGCTTCGTTCTCAGCTGGATAATCCTGTCGGATATGTTTCCACGACATTTCGAGTCGAGCATCTACGGGGACACGGTCCGCTATGAATTTTCGAACCGGCGCTTTGCGATGGAATTCGCCGCGCTGAACGGGACCCGCGCGCAGGTACATTGATTGAGATCGAGGCAAGCTCACGAGGCGTCGCCGAGTGGCGCGCCGGCGGAGGCGATGCGCTTCGCTTAGCCCAGTCCATCCCATCCCATCCCATCCCATCCCATCCCATCCTACGCTCGGGCTGAGGGTAGGGCGATGCGCTTCGGTTGTCGCGCCCCATCGTCGGACCATCGCCCAGCGAGGAACTGCGGATGATAGTCAATCCCGACCGATACCACGCACAGCTGCCGCTTCCCGCGACCGGAAAATGGAAAGACGGCGTCTGGGATGTCGCGGCGTTCAGGCATGGCAGCATGTCCCTGCTGTACTTCGCACCACAGCATGCAGACCATCGGACGCCGCACAGTCAGGATGAGTGGCATTTCATTCTCGAGTGCTCGGGCGTCATCGAGATTGAAGGTGTGCGTCATGCCTTTGCGCCGGGCTCGGCCATCTTTGTCGGCGCGAAAAGGGGGTCAGGTCTTGCATTGCCACACACGAAAAGGGGGTCAGGTCTTGCATTGCCACATCGCCGCCGGTAAACTGCACCGATGGCCCGTCCTCTACGCATCGAGTACGCCGGTGCGCTTCATCATGTGATGGCGCGCGGGAATGCGCGTGCGGATGTGTTTTCTGACGACGATGATCGCGAGGTGTTCCTCGCGGAGTTTGCGCGGGTTCGAGAGCGTTTCGACTGGGTGGTGTGGGCATATTGTCTGATGGGCAACCACTACCACCTGCTGGTGGAGACGCGTCGGCCAACGTTGTCGCGGGGGATGCGGGAGTTGAACGGCATATACACGCAGCGCTTCAATCGCAGGCATAGGCGCGTCGGTCATGTGTTTCAGGGGCGCTACAAGTCGGTGCTGGTGGACAAGGACAGCTACTTGCTGGAACTGTCGCGCTACATCGTGCTCAATCCGGTGCGCGCCGACCTGTGCGAGCGGGCGGAAGACTGGCAGTGGAGCAGCTATCGCGCTGTGATGGGCAAGGTGCCGGCGCCAGATCGATTGGCGGTGGAGCAGACGTTGGACCTGTTCGGCACGAGTTGGGGCGCAGCGCGGCGCGCCTATGCGCGCTTCGTCGCGGCTGGCGTGGATGCCGCCGACCCGACTGAGGACATACGCGGGCAAGTATTCTTGGGCGATGAGGCATTCGTCGCCCGCGTCACCGGCAAGTCCAAGCCGCCATCGAAGGAAGTACCCAGGGCGCAGCGTGCCTGGAAGTCACTCAAGTCGATCGAGCAAGCATCCAAAGACCGCAACGCCGCCATTCGCGCCGCCTATGTGTTGGGCGTATGTTCGTTGCGCGACATCGGAGCGCACTTTGGACTGCACTACGCGAGCATCAGCAGGATTGCGCGGTCTGGATAACGGGATGCGGGATGTGTCAATGAAAGACCTGACCATTTTTCTGACCCGGAGTCCGCGATCTCTGCCTGCTCTACGACAAGGCGGATGGCTTGATCTATCGCATCGGACAGCCCGACGTTCCATTCCTTGAAGGCGGCGACTACGGCGGTCCCTGTCCGCTCGGGAGTTTCCGTGTTCAATTCGAACGCGTGCGACACCGGCGCAGCGACGCACCGCTGGCCTGGTTCGAACCGTTTCTGGATCGGATCGAGCGAGGCCAGGAGTTCGGCTCCAGGGAACTCATCGACAGTGCGCCCGGCCTGAGGATCGTACGCTTCGACCAGACCAGCAGCTGGAGCCAGGTGGTCGACTGATGCGGGCACTGGCCAGACGGCGGTGGACTTCGACATTGAAGCGTCCAGAATGCGCGCAAGGCGCAATCTCATTGCGCCGGATGGCATGACAGGTATGCCGTGTTTGTGCGGCGTGGCACCTTTCCCGCAAACGATGCGTATCGCTGCGCTCAACGCATCCCACGGTGTCGGGCCGGCCGCTTGTCAGCGCCAATCCCACACGACGACTTCCCACTGCTCATCGGCGGCGGGGTCGTTGTAGACGTGCAGGGTCTCGAAGCCGACGCGGCGGTGGGCGCGCAAGGAGCGGGCATTGCGTTGTGAGATTTCGGTCACGACGAAATCGCATTCTGATGCGTAGCTGTCGCGCAGCCGGTGGTAGAGGCCGTCGAATATGCCGATGCCGCGGAACTCGCGCGCTACGCATACCTGGCCCATCACGAACCAGCGCGGGTCGCCCGCAAGTGGCTGGCCTCGCCATTGAAGCTGATCGAGCATAGCGAACATCGGCCGCAGGATCGGTACCTGATCGCGGAACTCCTGCGGCATCATCAGGCAATAGCCCGCCAGTTTGCCGTCAGCGAGTGCAATGGCTGATGGGTGTTGCCGGTTCATGGCCTGGAGCACGTCACGGTCGTGGCGGACGCTGGTGAAGCCGTCGCTTGCGGCGGTGCTGGCATCGACATGATCGCGGTGGTTCTGGATCTGCAGTTCGAGGATCAGGTCGACTTGGTGCGGTGCGCTGACGGTGGTGAATTCGATCGCCATGGGGGCCGTGCGTCGTGGAATGCAGTGGATGCGGAGGGGTTACTTTCGCAGCGGGACCGGTGCGCGGCAAGGTGGGTGATGGGGCCTGCGCTTGTAAGTGGGAGGCCCGAGGGGGCGACCGCGGTGTCGGTTGAAACCACGGTCGCGCCGCTTCGGCGCTCCTGCTCGAGCGCGGGATCAGTTCCCGAAGTGCTGGGTGAAGCGCAGGCCGAATTCGCTGGCGTCGTTGCTGAGCATCACCAGAACATAGTCACCGGTGTTCAGCCGGCCCTGGTCGTAGCGCTCATCGGTGACGTTGCGGCCGTAGGCGCCCAGACTCCAGTCGCCGTTGGCCGAATGGTAGGTCACGTTGAGATTGATCAGGCTGCGCGAATCAATCGCGGTGAACCGCGTCGGATCGGGGGTCGGCTCGCCGTACATGTCGTCGCGAAAGGACCAGTCGGCGCGCATCACCAGACTTCCCTGGCTCAGGTCGATGGTGTATTCGGGGCTGATGGCAGCGGTCCACTCCGGGGTCAGCGGTGCCACCGCAACCGGATCATCGACGTCGACATCGATATAGCCAAGCGAGGTGTGCAGACGGAAGCTGTCGCCGATCAGCAGGGTGCTCTCCCATTCCACGCCGCTGGAGTCCTGATCGACGATGATGTTGCGGGTATCGAAACCGGCGCCCGACGTGGTGCTGACCTGATAGGGCAAGTCGGAGTACTGGGTGTGGAATACGCCCAGGCTCATGCTCAGATTGTCGAGCGGCTGGCCCTTGAGGCCGAGCTCGAAGTTGCGCGCCGTGATGTTGTCGCCGGCGACGAAACAGTTGTCGGCGCTGACATTGCCCGGCTGACCGATGTCGAGATTGCCGAACAGACAATAGGCACGCGGGGGAAACTGCCCGGACTGGTAGCCGTTCTGGACTGCGCCGAACAGACTCATGCCATTGCCCAGCTGATAGACGCCGGAAATATCCCAACTGGTCTCCGAGAAGTCGCGATGGCCGTCGGTGAAGACGAAGCTACTGATATCGACGAAGGCGTCCTTTTCATCCCGCGTGTAGCGCAGGCCGCCGGCCAGGCGGAAGTCATCGGTGACCTGGTATCCGACATTGGCATATGCGGCCTTGCTTCGCACGTTCTGTTCCAGGAAGTAGGTGCCGGCACCACCAAGGAATATATTGGGGTCCTGAAGGTTCGAGCCATCTTCCTTGAAGTAGTAGAGACCGGCGACAAAATCCCAGCGCTCGTAGATCCCGCTGATCTGCAGTTCGGCCGAAGTCTGGTCGGCCTCGCCATCTTCCGGGAACGCCAGAAAGTTCTCGAACAGGCTGTCGTCGTCGAGGCCCGCCTGGTACTCCGAGTGGCGGTCGCTGAAAATGAATTTTCCGGCCAGCTCGTCGCTCATCAGCCAGTCGGCGGTCAGCGAGAAACCGTTCGCCTCATTGGTTACGGCAATCTGGTCGGCCTGGCCGGTGTTGTTGTCGTAGGGATCGCGTGCCAGATCGGAATTGCGAAAGCCCGCGCCGTAGACGGCACCATTGGGGAGTTCGTCGATCAGCGTGGTGTAGGGTCGCAGTCCATTGTCGCCTTCATTGGCGTCAGCGACGAACAGCAGGGAAAACCGATCACTGGCGGTCCACTTCAGCGCGAAGCGTGCCGAGGTGTCCTTCATCTCGCCGACTTCCTTGCGCGGATTGTCGAGCAGCAGGAATTCGCCGACGCCGCCGCGCTGCTTGTAGGCGCCATTGACCGACAGCGCCCAGTGCTCGCTGATGTTGACGTTGTTGTAGAAATCGCCGTTCAGGCGCCCACGCGATCCTGCCTCGAGCGCGACGCGGCCTCCGTCTTCGTCGCCGGGCTGTGTGGTGATGATATTGATGGCGCCACCAATGGAATTGCGCCCGTACAGAGTGCCCTGCGGACCACGCAGAACTTCCACCCGGTCGATATTGGAAAGGCTCCAGTTCTGGCCTACCTGGCGGCCGAGGTAGACACCGTCGACATACACAGCCACGCCCGGGTCGGTGGTGATCAGATGATCCTGCAGTCCGATACCGCGGATGAAGGGATTGACCGAAGCCGTATGCCCGGCGGAGAACTCGGTCACGTTCAAATTGGGCACAAACTTGCCGACGTCCACCAGGTCGGTGATGCCGGCCATCTCCATGGTTTCCGCGGTGAAGGCACTTAGCGCCACGGGGACATCGTAGATGCCGGCTTCGCGCTTGGTGGCAGTTACCACGATCTCTTCCAGCTTGTTGGCGGATTCGTCCTGCTCGTCTGCCTGCGCCAGAGCCAGGCCGCCGGCGCCCAGTCCATAAATTCCGGCGATAAGGGTCGCCATCGTGATGTGCCTGCTGTGCATTTCGAATCTCCCAGAAAATGAAATCAGGTAGGCCGCATCTTATGCGGGCCGATGTGGTGTTTTTTCGATCGGCACGGAGAATGTAGTAGGGCGATGGCTCGAATGCCACCGGCCGCAATCACTCGGGCGAGTCCGCGGCAATGGCGGTTCGTTCAAATGCCAGATTGAAGCCGGCGAAATGGCCTGCGGCTCGCGCCCTACAAGTCTGACCGCCTTGCAAGGAGCCGCGCATGATCTTCTCGCCTGATCGCTATCACGACCAACTGCCGCTCCCTGCCACCGGCAAATGGAAGGATGGGGTCTGGGACGTCTGGGCGTTCAGGCATCGCAGCATGTCCTTGCTGTACTTCGCGCCACGACATACCGACTACCAGACGCCGCATGATCAGGATGAGTGGTATTTCATTCTGGAGGGCTCGGGCGTCATCGAGATCGAAGGTGAGCGGCATTCGTTCGCGCCGGGCTCGGCGATCTTTGTCGGCGCCGGCCAACGACACCAGTTCGTGGGCGATCTTGTCGGGATCAGGAGGTGGGCGGTTTTCTATGGGCCGAAGGGCGGTGAAAACTCGGACTGATTGGCGTTTGTCGGGAACGAGTGGTTTGATTCTGCAGTCGCGCCGCCTCGGCGCTCCCACGCGTGGGAGCAGTTGGCCATGGGTTCAGGGCAGATACTGCACCGTCAATTTCGCACTCGCGCCGCGGTCGATCCAGAGGTATCGGGTCGTGGTCTGGTCGGCACTGAAGCGCAGGCGAATCTGGGTAAGGCCGGCTTTGTTGATGGCCTGCAGGCCAGCGCTACTGAAGCCGGAGCTGTTCTGATTGCCAGTGGTGAACTTCATGATCTCGGCGACTGCGCTGGCGCTGGTGGCTGAGAGAAAGTCACCGGTCTCGATCGTGCAGACGCCGTAGCAGCCATTCTTTACGTCGACGACGAGCGTGTTGCCAGCCGGGCTGGCCCAGGGATCGCCCGATGCACTGCGATAATTGACTGTCAGTACGGCGCTGACGATGCGCGCGCCGTCGGGCAGGGCGCTGCTGTCGAACGACAACAGGCTACGGTTGAACTTGCTGTCGCTACCGCGGCCAATGGCGAGGCCCATGCTCGATTCCAGGGTACCAACGGCTGCGCCGGAACCATTGCTGGCGGCCTTGACGTAGCCATCGTTGGCGTCTTCATTGTTGAGCACCACAGTGATCGCCGTGTTCGATCCGCCGTTGCTGATGCTGACCTGGGTGTCGTCGTCGCTGCCGACATTGCCATGGATATCGTACGCCTTGGCAGCAAACGCATAGCTGCCATTCTCGACGGCGCCGGTGTTCCATGTGTAGGCGAACGGCGCCGTGCTGTCACTGAACAGCAGGCTGCCATTGGCATAGAACTCCAGCTTGCTGACACCACTCGCGTCGCTCGCTGTGGCCTGCAGTTCAATGCTTCCGTTGAGCGTGGCGCCATTGGCCGGCGCGGTCAGGTTCACTGTCGGCGGCGTGATATCCGCTGACTGTTCGGCGTTGGCGATGCGGATGTCATCGATGTAGGCGCGCGCCCAGGCTTCCAGGCAGACCGTGGTATTGGCACCTGCCTCAAAACGCAATGTCGCTGTCTGATTGGCGAATGCGGAAAGGTCGATCTCCTCGCGCGCCACCCAGTCGCTGTCGGCGTAGTTGGCGAAGGTCACCAGCTTTTCGTCGACCACGCTGCTGTTCAATTTGACGCGGAACCAGGCGGTCGTGCTGGTATTGATATTGGCTTTGAAATCGAGCCGTCGCTGATAACTAAGCCGGGGATTGGCGCCAAGGGTAATGCTGCGTTGCAGGTATCTGGTCTTCAAGCCGCTGGCGCAGCCGACGCCGGACGAAGCGGCGCCATAGCTGGATTGACTGCCGGCGATGCCGACACTGTGATTGAGCGCATTGGCGTTGAAGTCGCCAGTCCAGCCGAGTTGATCGAAGTAGTCGCCGTCGGCATTGCGGTTGGAAAACGATTCGTCCACTGCAGCGGGATTCTGCGTCACGGTGATCGCACTCGCTGCTGTGGTTGTTTGATTGCCGCTGCTGTCGGTGGCGCGCGCCGAGATGTTGTGCGCGCCATTGGCAACACTGGTCGAGTTCCAGTCATAGGTCCATGGCCCGGCCTGACCCGGTGGATTGCCATTGCCGATAACTACGCCATCAACCAGGAACGCAACGCTGCTCACTGCGAAGTCATCATTGGCATCGGCCGCGAGGCTGATCGTGCCGGATACGGTCGCGCCGGCCGTCGGGAAGACCAGTTGCACGGTCGGCGCCGTCGTGTCGGAGACACCGCCGCTGACGGTGACCGTGATCGCGATCGAACTGGCGCTGTTGCCGGCCAGATCGAATGCGCGCGCCTGCAGGGTGTGCGTGCCATTCGCTGCCATGGCCGCGTTCCAGCTGACGCTGTACGGCGCTGCATTGTCGGAGGCGAGCACGGCGCCATCGACCAGGAACTCGACGCGGTCGACACCGACGGCATCACTGGCGCTGGCCGTGATGCTGAGCGTTGCGCTGACCACCTCGCCCTGCGTGGGTGCGCTGATCGATACGCTGGGCGGCGTGCTGTCGAGATTGTCCAGACCCCAGAAGCGGCCGATGTAGTAGCTGGAACAGACATTCACATCGAGCACATAGGCGCCCGCCGTGCCGCACTGGGTGGCGCCGGTGCCGGGGTCGATCGGTGTGCCATGACCCATGCCGGTGATCAGCATGGTTTCGACCAGGGCGCTGCCGGTGCCATTGCGATAGACCTTGTGCGGATAGCCGGCGATGGTGTCGCTGACATCCGCGATTTGATCGATGCCGTGCACATTGGTCCACTGTTCCATGCTCTCGCGGGCATTGACCGGGCGCACCGTACTGTCGGCATCGCCATGCCAGATCGAAACGCGCGGCCACGGCCCGCTGTGCGTGCTTGCCGCGCGCACCTTGTTGCCCCATTGCAGCGGACTGAGGTCACTGCCCGGATTCATGCAGCTGAAAGCGGCGCTGGTGCCGGTTCCGCAGTTGTACGGTACGCCGGCGAGTATGCCGCCGCCGGCAAACACATCGGGATAGGTCGCCAGCAGTGCCGCAGTCATCGCGCCGCCGGCAGACAGGCCGGTGACAAAGACACGATTGCTGTCGCTGGCGTGATCGCTCTTCATGCGATCAACCATCTGCTTGATCGACAAAGCCTCGCCGGATCCGCGCGCAATGTCGGCGCTCTCGAACCAGTTGAAGCAGGTACTGGAATTGTTTGCGCTCTGCTGTTGCGGCAGCAGCAGCGCGAATTTCCATTGATCGGCCAGTGCCTGCCAGCCGGTTTCATTGTCATAGGATGCCGCCGACTGGGTGCAGCCGTGCAGGGCGACCACCAGGGGTGCTGAGGCGGGCAGGCCGGTCGGCACGTACTTGAACATCTTCAGATTGCCGGGATTGCTGCCGAAGCCGGTGACCTCGCTGATGGCGAATGCATTGTGGCTTGCCAACACGGCGATCAACGCAATGCAGATGACGAACATGCGCTGACGCCGTCGCGGCTCCGAAGAGAAAACGGATTGCCTAACCATGGATCACCCCTCCCGTGATTGCCATCCGCGCGGTCCGCAAGATGGTCAGATCGGAGTAGGTCAGAACACAGTAGTCCGCACCATTGCACCAAAGGGAATCGTGCGCCGCAGCAAGAATCTGACGAATCGTAGGGCGCAATAAGCGCAGCGCATTGCGCCGGAGTGCCCACATCAATCCTCATAGCAGTACGGCGCAATGCGCTGCGCTTATTGCGCCCTACGGGGTTACACGGTGTTGCGGAGTTTTTCCAGTGCGCGCATGCGCTTGTTGGCGTAGTCCCAGGTATTGTTGGTGATCGCGGCGAGCAGGGACTCGCAGATCGCCATCAGCGCCGTGTTGGAGTCCCAGACCGAAGGTACGACGACGCGGGAGGGCAGCACATGACGGGCAACTTTGGCGATCGGTGACAGCCATTGATCGGTGATCAGCAGCACGCTGACGCGTTGTGCTGCCGCGGCTTCGGCGAGTCGCTGCAGGGAGACCTGATAGCGCCGGATATCGAAGATCAGCAGGACATCGCGCTGGTCCATATCCAGCAGCTGATCCTGCCAGTTGGCCTCCTGATCCTGCAGATGGGAAACCCCGGGCCGGATGATGCGCAGCTGCACCGACAGATAACGCGCCAGCGCATCAGTGAATCTGCCACCGACCATGTGGATGCGATTGCGACGCTCACCGAGCAGGGCGACGACCTGATCGACTTCGTGCGCAGAGAGGTTGGCGAAGGTTTCTTCGATATTGCGCGCAATCGCCGCCGAAAACGCCCGTGGTGCCTCAGCGGTGCCGGTTGCTCCGCTCGCAGTCGGGTGCTGCGCCTTGCTCAGCGGCGAGCTGAGCTGGGCGGTCAGCTCTTCGCGCAGCCGTCGCTGGAAATCGACATAGGATTCGAAGCCGAGGCGGGCGACCATGCGCAGTACGGTCGGCGTACTGACGCCGACGGCCCTGGCGAGGTCGGTTGCACTCTGTAGGCCAGCCATCGGGTACTCGGCGAGCAGGCGATGCGCCACCCGGCGCTCGGTAACCGGGAAATTGCCCAGACTTTCGCGTAGTTGGTCGACCACGGTCTGTGCCATTGCTCGGTTTTTTCCGGTGTGCTGTCGAAAGCAGTTGACAGCGGTGTCGTTTTGTACGATTTTTTACTGGCGGGCGCAATGGGTTTGGTGTTGTAATTTTCGTTACATCAACCAACAGGCTTTGTGGACATGCACGGATTCGTTCGATCTTCGGCTGCTGCACCGGTTGCGACCCTCAATCGCCAGGGCCGTGGCGCGGCTGTGCTGATTTGCGAACACGCCAGCAATTACGTGCCGCAAGGCTATGATCGGCTTGGACTTTCCGCCGCTGATCTGCAGACCCACATTGCCTGGGATATCGGCGCGCTTGCGCTGGCCGAGCAGTTGTCGGCCCTGCTCGACGCTCCTCTGGTGTTCGCCACCCATTCGCGCCTGTTGATGGATCTGAATCGCGATATCGCGGCGCCGGATTCCATCGTGTCAGAGAGTGAGGGCCGTCTCGTACCAAACAACATGAGCATCAGTCAGACCGAGCGCCGCTGGCGCTGTGATTGGTTGTACGCGCCATTCCATGCGGCGGTCGAGAACCTGATCGATGAACGCCTGGCTGCGGGAATGGCCACGGCGGTGATATCGGTCCATTCCTTCACGCCGCAATTGCGCGGCGTCGCCCGACCCTGGCATCTGGGCGTGATCAGTCGGCGTGATCGTCGCCTCGCCGATCGCCTGCTTGGGGCCGTCAGCCGCGATTCTAATCTGGTCATCGGTGACAACGAGCCCTATGCGCCCGAACATGGCGTGTACCACAGCATCGAACGCCATGCCGAGCGACGCGGTTTGCCCGGTGTGATGATCGAAGTGCGCAACGACCTGATCAGCAATTGCCTGGGCCAGACCCAATGGGCGGGTCGACTGGCGCAGGATCTGAAAGCATCGCTGGAGGTTTTTGCAGAGGTTGCCGTATCGGGGATACAGCAATCTACGTTGGGAGCAGCCATCAACTAGCTGGGGGAAGGGCATGTCAGAGGCAGCGGGCGTCACTTATACCAAGGTCGACCGGAGTTATTTCGAGAGGCGAGGACTGCGTCGCTACGCAGGCGTGTGGTCGTTGTGGGCGCTCGGCGTAGGCGCGGTGATCTCGGGTCACTTTTCCGGCTGGAACCTTGGTCTGGCGCAGGGCTGGGGCAGCATGCTGGTCGCGACCGGCATCATCGCCGTGATGTATCTGGGTCTCACTTACAGTCTTGCCGAAATGTCGCCAGCCTTGCCGCACACCGGAGGTGCGTATTCGTTTGCACGCACTGCGATGGGTCCTTGGGGCGGATTTCTCACCGGCCTGTCGGAAAACGTCGAATACGTGTTGACGCCTGCGGTCATCGTATTTTTCATTGGCAGCTACATGGGCAGTATCGTCGGCACGTCAGCCGAAATGCAGCCTCTGTGGTGGATCGGGTTCTATGTGTTCTTTGTTGGATTGAACGTGATCGGGGTGGAGCTATCGTTCCGCGTCGGATTGGTGGTCACCTTGCTCGCCCTGGCCTGTCTGGTCGCGTTCTGGTTCCTGTCGATTGGCCATATCGATTTCAATCGCTGGGCGATGAATGTCGGCCCTGGCGGAGTCGAGCTGCCCGAGGGCGGTGGACCGTTCCTGCCCAATGGCTGGCATGGTGTGTTGCTGTGTCTGCCGTTTGCGGTGTGGTTGTTCCTCGCCATCGAACAGTTGCCTCTTGCGGCGGAAGAGTCGGTCGATCCCAAGCGCGATATGCCCAAGGGCATCCTCGCCGGTATCTTCACTCTGATTGTCTCGGCCTTCATGATCCTCTGGCTGAATCCATCCGTGGCGGGCGTCGGCTCGTTCAAGCTCGGCACTTCGGGCGAACCCCTGCTGGATGGTCTGCGCGCGATCTTCGGAGAGCGCACCGGCATGGTCCAGATACTGGCCTCGGTTGCCGTGCTCGGCCTGGTCGCGAGTTTCCATACCATCATTTTCGCCAAGGGCCGGCAGATCTATTCGCTGAGTCGCGCTGGCTACTTTCCATCCGGACTGTCGGTCACTCACGGCACCCGCAAGACACCGCATGTGGCGATGATCACTGGCAGTGTGGTCGCGCTCGCGGTGATGTTCACGCTGTGGTTCGGACTCGGGGCCGAGAACGGCGGCAAGGTGATTGGCGGCGTGCTGCTCAACATGGCCGTGTTCGGTGCGATGTTCTCCTACTTCATGCAGGGCCTGTCGTTTGTGCTGCTGCGGCGCAATCGGCCGAACATGGAGCGTCCCTACCGTAGCCCGTTTGGTGTTCTTGGCGCAGTGCTGACGATGATCATCGCGGTGGTGACTCTGTACATCCAGGTCACCGGTGACCCGACCTATCGACTGGGCGTGATCTATGTGGCGGGCTGGTTCGTGTTGTGCATTCTGTATTTCCTGTTTGTTGGCCGGCACAAATTGATTCTGTCGCCGGAAGAAGAATTCGCTCTGGACAAGAGTGGATCCGGTCACTAACTCCCCCCCTGCCCGGCGAACTCCCCGTCGCCCGCGCAGGCAGTGATCGAAGGAGCCGCGGCCTGATCCGCCGCGGCTCGATTTTTTTACAATAGGGAAGCGTATTCAGGAGTAGGCCAATGACGGCAGCGTTGAGTTTCGATGCATTGAAGAAGGCGGTAAAGGCCGGCACGATCGACACCGTGCTCGCTTGTCTGGTCGATATGCAGGGTCGCCTGATCGGCAAGCGATTCCAGGCCGAATTCTTCGTCGACAGTGCGTTCGAAGAAACCCATTGCTGCAATTACCTGCTCGCCAATGACATCGACATGGAACCGGTGCCAGGCTACAAGGCGGCGAGCTGGGGTCAGGGTTATGGCGACTTCCTGCTCAAGCCGGATCTGTCGACGCTGCGGCTCACGCCTTGGCTCGAAGGCACCGCACTGGTGCTCTGCGACGTGCTCGATCATCACAGCCACAAGGATCTTGCGCATAGCCCGCGCGCGATGCTCAAGCGCCAGATCGCACGCCTGACCGAGCGCGGCTATCTGGGCATGTTCGCCTCCGAGCTCGAGTTCTATCTGTTCGACGAGTCCTACGAGGCCATCCACGCGCGCAACTACCGCGACCCCAAGACCGCGGGTTACTACATCGAGGACTACAACATCCTGCAGACCAGTCGCGAGGAGCCGGTCATCCGTGCGATGCGCAAGGGACTGCAGGCGGCCGGCATACCGGTCGAGAATTCCAAGGGCGAGTGGGGACCCGGTCAGGAAGAACTCAACATCCGCTATGCCGATGCGCTGACGATGGCCGATCGCCACGCGATCATGAAGAACGCCTGCAAGGAAATCGCCATCCAGCACGGCAAGTCGATCACCTTCATGGCCAAGTGGCGCTACGACCTCGCCGGTTCGAGCAGCCATATCCATAATTCGCTCTGGGACCTCAAGGGGCGCACCGCCTTGTTCCATGATGCGAAGGGACGCCACGGCATGTCGACACTGATGCAGTCCTGGGTTGCCGGTCAGGTCAAGTATGCACGCGACATCACCTGGTTTCTCGCCCCTTACATCAATTCCTACAAGCGTTTCCAGGTCGGCACGTTTGCGCCGACGCGCGCGGTCTGGAGTCTCGACAACCGCACCGCCGGTTTCCGACTCTGCGGCCAAGGTGGCAAGGGCATCCGTATCGAGTGCCGCATCGGCGGTGCCGATCTCAATCCCTATCTCGCCTATACCGGCCTGATCGCCGCCGGGCTCGCCGGCATCGATGAAAAGCTCAAGCTGGCCGAGCCATATTCCGGTGACGCCTACCAGGGCAGCGCGCTGCCGGAGGTGCCCAAGACCCTGCGTGCAGCGGCCGAGGCGCTGAGCGGATCGAAAATGCTGCGCAAGGCGCTCGGCAACGAGGTGGTGGATCACTACCATCACACCGCGCAGTGGGAGCAATCCGAGTACGACCGCCGCGTCACCGACTGGGAACTGCAGCGCGGCTTCGAGCGCTACTGACTGGCCTCAAAGCCAGGTCTCCAACGGCAGCGGTATGATTCAACGCAAGTGCATGCAGGCAAGACGATGAACAGAAAGACGCAGATCATTTCTCCGGTCGATGGCAGCGTCTACGCCGAGCGTGAATATCTTGGCGCCGCCGAATTGCATCGCGCACTCGAACATGCCGGGGCCGCGCAGCGCGCCTGGCGCACGGTGACAATCGAGGATCGCGCGGCGCTGTGCCGCGGCGTGGTCGACGCCATGCTGGCGATGGAGTCCGAGATCGTGCCCGAACTCGCCTGGCAGATGGGACGACCCGTTCGCTACGGTGCTGGCGAACTGCGTGGGTTCGCCGACCGTGCGCGTCACATGATCGAGATCGCGCCGCAAGCGCTCGCCGATGTGGTGCCCGATGCGCGCGCCGGATTCAGTCGCTACATCCGTCGTGAGCCGGTGGGCGTGGTGTTTGTCATCGCACCCTGGAACTACCCCTACCTGACTGCCGTCAACGCCGTGATCCCGGCGCTGATGGCAGGCAATGCCGTGCTGCTCAAGCACGCCAGTCAGACCCTTCTGGTCGGCGATCGTTTTCAGCAGGCGCTGGACCGCGCCGGCGCGCCGCCCGGTCTGTTCCAGCATCTGGTGATCGACCATGCCCAGGCGGCCGAGATCATCCGATCCGGGCGTGTGCATCAGGTCAACTTTACCGGTTCGGTCAGCGGTGGTCGGGCGATCTCGCAACTCGCGGCCGAACGCTTCCTCGGCGTCGGGTTGGAACTCGGCGGCAAGGATCCCGCGTATGTCTGCGCCGATGCCGATCTCGAGGATGCGGTCGCCAATCTGGTTGACGGCAGTTATTTCAATTCCGGTCAGAGTTGCTGCGGCATCGAGCGGATCTATGTCGATCAACGCGTTCACGCCGAATTTGTCGAGCGCTTCGAAGCGCTGGCCTATACCTATGTACTGGGTTCGCCACTGGAATCGGGGACCACACTGGGTCCCATGGTCAATGCCAAGGCCGCGGCCCATGTCCGCAACGAAGTCAGGCGAGCCGTCGCGCAGGGCGCTCGCGCTCTGATCGATCCGGCGCGCTTTGAGCGCGATGCGGTCGGCTCCAGTTATCTGGCACCGCAACTGGTGATCGACGCCAATCACAGCATGTCGCTGATGCGCGAGGAAAACTTCGGTCCGGTGGTCGGTGTCATGGCGGTTGCTTCAGACGAAGAAGCGATCGCACTGATGAACGACAGCGACTACGGGCTGACTGCATCGATCTGGACACGCGATCTCGAACGCGCGCAGCGAATCGGCAATGAGATCGAAACCGGCACGGTGTTCATGAATCGCTGCGACTATCTCGACCCGGCACTGGCCTGGACCGGCGTCAAGGACACCGGCCGCGGCGCGACGCTTTCCCGGATCGGCTACGAATGTCTGACCCGTCCCAAATCCTTCCATCTCAAACACGCTGGGTGAGGTCGCGCGAATCGCCGACCACGCCGGAGTTCTGCATGAAATATTTCTCCAACTGGAATTATCCGACCGCGATCAGGTTCGGCGCAGGTCGCATCAGCGAATTGGCCGAGCAGTGCCGACAGCACGGCATACTCAGGCCGCTGCTGGTTACCGATGCTGGTCTCGCCAATGCCGGTATCACCCAGTCGGCACTCGCTGCGCTGCGTGCCGCGCAGTTGGGCGCCGACCTGTTCGCCGATATCCGACCCAATCCGATCGGCGCCAATCTCGAGGCCGGCGTGGCCGCGTATCGCAAGGGTGGCCACGATGGCGTAGTCGCGTTCGGCGGCGGCAGCGGCCTCGACATGGGCAAACTGATTGCCTTCATGAGTGGGCAGACGCGCCCGGTCTGGGACTATGAGGACATCGGCGACTGGTGGACACGCGCCGATCCCGCCGGCATCGCGCCGGTGATTGCCGTGCCGACCACCGCTGGTACCGGATCGGAAGTCGGTCGCGCCGGCGTGGTGACCGACGAGGCTACGCATACCAAGAAGATTATCTTTCATCCGCGCATGATGCCGGTAGTGGTGATCTGCGATCCCGAGTTGACGGTCGGCATGCCAGCGAAAATCACCGCGGGTACCGGCATGGACGCACTCTCGCATTGTCTGGAAGCCTACTGCGCGCCGGGCTTTCATCCACTCGCCGATGGCATCGCGGTGGAGGGCATGCGTCTGGTCGCCGAAGCCTTGCCGCGCGTGGTCGCCAATCCGCAGGACCTTGAAGCGCGCGCGCAGATGATGGCCGCGGCCGCGATGGGTGCGACGGCATTCCAGAAAGGTTTAGGTGGCATGCACGCACTCGCCCATCCGATCGGTGCGCTCTGCGATACCCATCACGGCATGACCAATGCGACCTTGATGCCCTACGTGTTGAATTTCAACCGCACTGCGATCGATGCGCGGATCGCACGCCTGGCTGCCTATCTCGGTCTGGCACAACCCAGCTTCGAGGGCTTTGTGCAATTCATTCTGGATCTGCGCGAACGCATCGGCGTGCCGCATACGCTGCGCGAACTTGGCGTGGCCGCGGATCGCGCTGCGTTGGTCGCGGAGATGGCGGTTGCCGACCCATCTGCGGGCGGCAATCCGGTGCCGCTCGATGTACAGGCCACGCGTTTGATTTTCGATGCTGCCTGGGCAGGCGCCTGAGCCCGAAGCAGCACGCCACGGCAGCCCGGCTGCCGTGGCGGCCTTGATCAGAATCCGAATTCGAATCCGAGCCAGGGCGTACCATCGCCGCCGCCGTCAAAATCGAACCACTGGTAGGACGCACGCAGGGCGAGCGGGCCATCGAAGTGGTAACGCGCGCCCAGCTCGAGATAGGCGCCAGTATCATCAACTGCGAACGGGCCGTAACCAATCGGTGGCGGGTCGAGAATGACACTGGAGAGGCGACCCGCTTCGCGAAGATTGAATGCGCCGAGGCCGGCGAAGAGGTCGAAACGCTCGGCGACTGCACGCCGGTAGCTCAGGCCCAGTGTCCGCAGGTTCCCATCGGCGATGAAATAATCCTGGACGACGTTGAAGCGCGTGCGCGTCTGACCAAGATCGGTGTAGCCAAGTTCGATGGCCCAGTGACTGTTGAAGTTCCAGCCTGCGTAGGCCGCTCTGGGTGCCTTGGTGTCGAAAAAATCCCATTCGCCGTCGAAGCGATTGGTCAGTTCGTTGCCTACACGCACGCCGACATGGACGCGGTCGTGATCCTTGGCAGGGTCAGCGTTCGCGGCGAGTCCGCACAACAGCATCAATACCAAGCAGCATTCTCGAAATCGTTTGGCGAACATGGCGGGTCCTCAGGGAATGAATCGGAGGTGCCGATCGGCAGCCTCAACATTCAGTACGCGTCCCGAGGCCGGAAACTGTCACTCCAGCCGGCGCCGTGATGCACGCTATGAGGAACGGGAATCCGTGCTGATGGTGGCCGCATCCTTCTCGCAAGCGAGTGGCTGCGGCGGACAAGGCGGCTACGAAACTCGATCGTAGATCAGATCGAACACGCCGTGGCCGAGCCGCTCACCGCGCTTCTGGAAGTGCGTCTCGATGCGCCACGGCGGACGCGGTGCGATAACGCGCGGGCCCAGCCGATTGCTGAACCCGGCCGCTGCCTCCATGACGTCCAGCATATGCTCGGCATACGCTGCCCAGTCGGTCGCCAGATGGAACATGCCACCCCGCACCAGTTTGCGCGCCAGTCGCTCGACAAATGCCGGCTGCACAATCCGGCGCTTGTTGTGACGCGCCTTGTGCCAGGGATCGGGAAAATACAGGCGAACTTCGCTCAGCGAAGCGTCGGCAATTTCGTGATCGAGAACTTCGACCGCATCGTGGTGATAGACACGCAGGTTGGCGAGGTCAGCCTTGCCCGCATTCAGCAGAAGTCGACCGACACCGGGACGGTGTACTTCGATGCCGAGATAGTCACGATCCGGATCGGATTGCGCGGCGGCGAGCAGGGCCTCGCCATTGCCGAATCCAATCTCGAGAATCTTTGGCGCGCTGCGGCCAAAGGTCAGATCGAGATCGCGCGGCTTGCCACCGTAGTCCAGGCCATAGCGCGGCCAGCTCTCGGCCAGCGCGCGTTCCTGTCCCGGCGTCAGGCGGCCCTGACGCAGCACGTAACTCTTGATGGCGCGATGGCCGCTCTCAGTGGGTTCATTCATTGCTTGGACGGCCGTGCGGGATAGGCGCGTGCTGCGCCGTTGAGTTAGATGAAGCTGCCGTCGATCGGACTGGACGCGCTGGCGTAGCGCTTGCGCGGTATGCGACCGGCAAGAAAGGCTTCGCGGCCGGCTTCGATCGCTTTGCGCATCGCGCTCGCCATCAACACCGGATTGCGCGCACCGGCGATCGCGGTATTCATCAGCACGCCATCGCAGCCGAGCTCCATCGCGATGGCGGCATCGGATGCTGTGCCGACGCCGGCATCGACCAGCACCGGGACCTTGGCGTTTTCGACGATGGTCAGGATGTTGTAGGGATTGCGGATGCCGAGCCCCGAGCCGATCGGGGCGGCCAGCGGCATCACCGCAACGCAGCCCATCGATTCAAAGGTGCGCGCAACGATCGGGTCGTCATTGGTATAGACCATGACCTCGAAGCCTTCGTGGATCAGCACCTCGGCGGCCTTGATGGTCTGCACGATGTCGGGGAAGAGCGTTTTCGGATCGCCGAGCACTTCGAGTTTGGTCAGCGCATGACCATCGAGCAATTCGCGCGCCAGGCGGCAGGTGCGGATCGCATCCTCGGCGCTGTAGCAGCCGGCGGTGTTGGGCAGATAGGTGTACTTCGATGCTGGCAGCACGTCGAGCAGGCTCGGCTCGCCGGCGTTCTGACCGATATTGGTGCGGCGAATGGCGACGGTAATGATCTCGGACCCGGCTGCCTCGGTGGCCAATCGGGTCTGTTCGAGATCGATGAACTTGCCCGTACCGGTCAGCAGGCGCGAGCGGAATCGGCGCCCGGCAATGATCAGCGGATCGTCGATGGAGGCGATGGAGGATTCGGGGAGGGCGGTATTCATCGCCGCATTATCGCAGACTGCGCGCGCCAAACGGCGTCGGTGACCGATCCGGGTGGAGGTTGCGTACCTTCCACCCGGAGTGGGCGCGTACTCAGAAGCCGAATTCGACGCCGAGATAGGGCGTGCGGCCGGCGGTTGGTTCGATACCATCGCTGCGTACGCGCGAGTAGTACGACTCATCGAACAGATTATTGACGCCGCCGAGCAGTTTGAAGTGCTTGCTCAGTGCCCACTCCGCATTCAGGTCGAACACTTCATAACCCGGGATCACCGCATCGATCGGGTACTGCGCGCTGCCGCCATTGCCGTTGGAGTCCTGCCAGTAGTGATCATCGACGAAGGTGCCGGTCAGTGCGAGCTTCAGCCAATCGCCGTGGCGATAGATCAGGCCGGCCTTGGCCACATGATCCGGTGCGAACGCCGGTGTGTTGCCGACCAGGGCGGCGTTGCGGCTGCTGACGATCTCAGCATCGAGGATGGACGCACTGGCGAACAGAGAGAGATGGCTCTCGCCAGCGGCCGCTGCAAAGAAGTCGTACTCGCCGGAAAGCTCGATGCCCTGATGACGCGAATCGCCGGAATTGACACGGAGCACTTCGTTCAGCCCATTGACGACGACGATCTGGGATTCGATCTTGTCCTCGAAATCGATCCGGAACAGGCTGATATCGAAAAACAAGCCGAGCATCGGAGCGCCGCGCAGGCCGAGTTCGAAGTTCATCGCATCGGCGACATCCGGATCGTTGTCGAGCGAGAGATTCGAGGTCGGATTGGCGACATCATCGAACCGCATCGGGCGGTAACCCTGCGAGATATTGGCATAGGCCTGCAACTGTTGCTCCGGCCAGTCGTAGGTGGCGCCGAAGCCGAACAGGGGCACGTTCTGTTTGAACGTGCGATCGATCGGATCGCGCGGCAGACCGCGCAGAGTTTCCGGTTCGAAAATGTCGTATTCCAGCCATTCGAAGCGCGCTGCCGGGATCAGGCTCAGGCGATCGAAGCGGAACACATTCTCGGCGAAGATGGCGGTGTACTCGGTCTCGCGCTCCTGCGAGAAACTGGTCGGCGCAACAAAACCATCGGCGGGTACATTGAGCTGTGTACGCGGACTGTCATCGCGGTAATGGGTGAGGCCAAAGGTCAGCGTGTTGTTGTTGCCCCAATCCTGGCTGACGCGCACATCCAGTCCAGTATTCTCGAACTGCTGCAGGTCGAAGGCGGTGCTGACATTGATCGGCAGGTTGCCCGGCAGGATGCGCGGCTGCCGCTCGCTGTAGCGATCCTGGCTGGCATGCCAGAGTTTGATATCGAGCGCACCGGACTCGCCGAGGCTGCGCTGATGGCTGAGTACGGCGATATCGCGGTCGATCCAGATGCGATTGTTCGGCGTCGATGACCACCCCGGCTGGCTGGCATACACGTTATCGGGCAGGCGGCCGGCTTCACCGCTTTCCGACTCGTAGCTGTACAAGTCCAAGCGCCAGCTCGCATCATCACTTTGACGCCAGAACATCGAGGCACCGATGCCATCGACTTCCGAGTCGGCATTCGGGCGCAGGCCATCGAATTGACGATGGTCGTAGCTGATCAGCCAGCCAAAGTTCTCGCTGCCGCCGCTGAGTTCATTGTAAGTGGCGTACATTCCATCCTTGCCGCCGCTGTGGCGGCTGAGCAAGCCGAATTCATTGCCAGTCGCCGGAGCGCGGGTGATGAAGTCGATCGACGGGCCTGGCTGCGGTCCGTACAGCAGGGACGAACCCCCGCGCACAAACGCAATGCGCTCGACGCGATCGATCGGCGGCAAGTAATAGATGGTCGAGTAGCCGAACCAGTCGCTGCCGAGCGGAATACCGTTTTCGAAAAAGCTGACGAACTCGGATTCATGCGGGTCGCCCAGGCCGCGATAGTTCACGTTGTAGTAGCCGGGAATCTGCTGCTCCGAGAGCAGCACGCCGGGCAGACGCGAAAACGCCTGACGCAGCTCGTTGTTGACCACCTCGGGCTGATCATCGAGGGCGACCACCGTGCTCTTCTTGCCGGTCAGCACCTTGCCGTCTTCGATCTCACTGGCGATCTGGGCGAAGCGCGGATCGGCCTGCGCTTCGGCGGTGACCTCCTGGCGATCCAGCTTGGTCGGGGCAGAACGTCCGCCCGCGGCATCATCTGCCAGGCTGGGTTGGCAGAGCGCCGCAGTGACCGCTATCGCGAGGAGCTTGACCTTCATGTTGATTTCCTTGGATTTAATCAGATTTGGGTGAATGGATAAGTAGCTTAATGCGAATCACTCGCGCTAACAAGTGGATTCAGCGGCTTGCCTGAGTTGCCAGCGCTCAGTAGCCTCAGCTTCCTTTTCGATACCGGCTCCTGCGAGCCCGGAGCCCCTATGACCTCAGAACTTGCCGCTCTCAATGAGTGGGTGCACAGCGTTGCCCGATTGACCCGACCGGAGCGGATCCACTGGTGCGATGGCAGCGAAGCCGAACTGCAGGCGCTGACCCAGTTGATGCTGGAAACCGGTGATCTGATTGCGCTCAATGGGCATACCCACCCGAACTGCTATCTACACCGGTCCAGCCCCTCGGACGTGGCCCGGGTCGAGCATCTGACCTTCGTCTGCAGCGAAGATCGCGAGACCGTCGGCCCGAACAACCACTGGATGACGCCGGCCGATGGCCATGCCCGCATGGATGCCTTGTTCGAGGGCTGCATGAGCGGGCGCACGTTGTATGTTGTGCCGTATTGCATGGGTCCGATCAATTCGCCGATTGCGCGCTGCGGGGTCGAGATCACCGACTCGCCGTATGTCGTCGCCAACATGCGCCTGATGACCCGGATGGGTGCGGCCGCCCTGACCCGGATCGAGCGCGAAGGCAAGTTCGTCAAAGGCCTCCACTCAATCGGCGATCTCGATCCCGAACGCCGTTTCATCATGCACTTCCCCGAAGAACTGATGATCAAGTCAGTCGGCTCGGGCTACGGCGGCAATGCCCTGCTCGGCAAAAAATGCCATGCCCTGCGGATCGGTTCCTACCAGGCGCAGCGCGAGGGGTGGTTGGCCGAACACATGCTGATCGTCGGCATCGAGAATCCACAGGGTGAAACCCACTACATCGCCGCGGCGTTTCCATCGGCCTGCGGCAAGACCAATCTTGCCATGCTGATTCCACCCGATGCCTACAAAGAGGCTGGCTGGAAAATATGGACCGTTGGCGATGACATCTGCTGGATGCAGCCGGGCCCGGATGGACAGCTCTGGGCGATCAATCCCGAAGCCGGGTTCTTTGGTGTGGCACCAGGCACCAGTGCCAAGACCAATGCCAATGCGCTGGCGATGTTGAATCGCGACGCTATTTTTACCAATGTCGCGGTGACTGCCGACAACCAGCCTTGGTGGGAAGGCCTCGACCAGCGTGTACCCGCGAAGGACTGGCAGGGCCGCGCCTACGATCCGGCGAACGGACCGGCCGCGCATCCGAACTCGCGTTTCACGGTGTCCGCCCGCCAGTGTCCGAGCTGGACCGAGCGCGCCGAAGATGCCGGTGGTGTGCCGATCTCGGCGATCATCTTCGGTGGTCGGCGCGAGTCGCTGGTTCCGCTGGTCTTCGAGGCGCGCGACTGGACCCACGGCGTCCTGGTCGGCGCCGCGATGGCCTCGGAGACGACGGCGGCTGCGACTGGCGAAGTCGGCGTTGTGCGCCGCGATTCGATGGCGATGAAGCCCTTCTGTGGTTACAACTTCGCCGACTACTTTGCGCACTGGCTCAGTTTCGAAAAGGAAGGCGCGAAATTACCGCGCGTCTTCCACGTCAACTGGTTCCGCAAGAATGCCGAGGGTAAATTCCTCTGGCCCGGATTCGGCGACAACCTGCGCGTACTCGAATGGATCTGCAACCGCTGCGCCGGCCGCGCCGACGCCGTCGCGACGCCAATCGGCATGCTGCCCACCGATGACGCGATCAATACCGAGGGTCTGAACCTCAGCGCCGACGCCATGCATGAATTGCTGCATGTCGACGTCGAAGGCTGGAAACTCGAACTCGCCGCCATCGCCGAATATTTCGACAGCTTCGGCGCGCGTCTGCCGCTCGCATTGCGCGGAGAACAGGAGCGCATTGCGGCGGCGTTGGCGGATTAGTTACCGCAGCGCCGGCGGAAGATGACGAAAGAAGTGACGGGGGCGTCTCGCGAAAAGCTGCGCGTTCATGCCTCCGCAAGCTGCGAAGCGATTTGACGCGCGCAGTCTGCGCTGCTGCTCGGCCCGAGCCCGCGTGACGAATTATAAGGCCGACTCGAGGCAATCCGAGTGAATCTGCCAGCCCGCGTGCTGGCTTCCGAAGCGATAGCCGCTATTTCCAGATTGGCCTGGAGGCGCCCATTTTCACCGGGTACGCAGTGCAACGCGCTATGCCTCTCGCGCTTCCGGTTCCAAGTGTCCATGGGGGGTTGGCGAGCGCCGCATCGATCAGAGCCCGCCACATCCGAGCGTGGCGCTCTCCCAGGCGCCATGCCCGATCGAATCGAGCAAGTATCATCGGCAGGATTGCCCGCCGGAATTGGATCGCGCTGCCGATGAAGCCTTACCACTGGATACTGTTTGACGCCGACGAAACGCTGTTTCACTTCGACGCCTATAGCGGGCTGCGCAACATGATGGGCGCCTATGGCGTGGACTTCAGCGCGAGCGACTATACGGCCTACAACGAATTGAACCGGCCGTTGTGGGTGGACTATCAGGATGGCCGGATCAGCGCGCAGCAGCTGCAGCAGCGCCGTTTCAATGTCTGGGCGGAGCGCTTGCAGGTGTCGGCGGCGCGGTTGAACAGCGAATTTCTGTCAGCGATGGCGGATATTTGCAAACCGCTGGATGGTGCGGTGGATCTGCTGGATATGCTCAAGGGACGAGTGCGGCTTGGTCTTATCACCAACGGATTTACCGAACTGCAGCGCGCGCGACTTGAACGCACCGGCCTGCGCGGCCATTTCGAGGTGCTGGTGATCTCGGAAGAAGTCGGCTACGCCAAGCCCCATCGCGGGATTTTCGACCATGCGCATGGCTTGATGGGAACACCAGATCCCGGCAGCGTGTTGATGGTCGGCGACAAGCTCGAGACCGATATCCTCGGCGGCATCAATGCCGGCTTCGATACCTGCTGGTTCAACCCTGCAGGCATCGCGGCAGCCGACGGAATTGCGCCGCACCATCAAGTGCAGACGCTCGCCCAATTGCAGGAAAGCTTGCAGGAAGTGTTGAAGGTGTAGATCGAGGTAGGTCCGTCGCCACCGGGTATCGCAGGGTTCGATGAATTCTCTCCTGTAGAGCGGGGCTTGCCCCGCTACCGTTGATTTGTTCTTGTCGTTTGACGCACGTCAAGAGCAGCGCGGCAAGCCACGCCTTATGCAATCCCCTCGGGGACAGGATCAAAAGCAAGGGCAGCGCGGCAAGCCACGCTCTATGCAATCCCCGGGGACGACCGAAGGGAGTCGCCAGGGGACAACGGCAACGGCAACGGCGAAGCAAGAGCGGAGCGGATGATGACCGCTGCTCAGGATTCAGCGGGCTCGGCAGCGGCTCGGCGGATTTCGAAGCAGTGGTGGATGCGTTCGTTGCGTGCGAAGTCGAACGGAATCGTGCGTCGGCTGGTGTCGAGGATGTCGAGTCCGGCAAGCGCGTCGCGATCGATCTTGAAGCGGCGGTTGTTGTTGGAAAACAGGATCAGGCCGCCAGTTGCGAGGCGTTGGACGCAGGCCTTGAGCAGGCGCACATGGTCGCGCTGCACATCAAAATCGTCGGCGCTCTTCGAGTTGGAAAAGGTCGGCGGATCGACATAGATCAGGTCATAGGTTCCGCTGTCGGTCTCGATGAAGCGCATGGCATCGCCCTGGACCAGTCGCTGCGTTTGTTTGGCCAGATCATTGAGTGCAAGATTGGCCTCGGCCCAGTCCAGATAGGTGTTGCTCAGGTCCACGCTGACCGTGGTGGCGGCGCCACCCGCAGCGGCGTACACCGTGACCGCGCCGGTGTAGCAGAACAAATTCAGAAAGCGCTTGCCGAGGGCGAGTTCGCGCACGCGCTGACGCAGCGGTCGGTGGTCAAGAAAGAGTCCGGTATCCAGATAATCGAACAGGTTGACGCGAAATTTCAGGCCGCCTTCGCTGACATTGAAGAAGCGGTTCTGCTCGTCCTGACGCGTGTATTGTTCAAGGCGCCCGCGCTTGAGTCGGGTCTTCTCGGCGATGCGCTCGCGTGGAACTTCGAATACATCGGCAGCAACGCGCAGCAGTTCATTGAAGCGACGCCGCGCAATAGCCTCGGGAATGTCCTTGGGTGCTGCGTATTCCTGCACATGCAACCAGCCTTCGTAGACATCGATGGCGGCGGCGTAATCGGGCAGGTCGGCATCATACGCGCGGTAGCAACTGATGCCTTCGCGGGCCAGGCGTGGACGCAGATGCTTGAGGTTCTTCTGCAGGCGGTTCTTCAGTCCAATGGCACCCTCGGACAAGGGGCGATCCGGATCCACTGCCCGCCACTCGGCGCCGGAACTGCCAGGCTCGAAGCAGTACAGTCGGCATTCGATGGCGCCGTTGTAGAACGCATAACTCTTGCTCGATCGGATGCCGGTGGCGCGCGCGAGTTCGGGTTCGCTGGTGATGAAGGCGGCCTTCCATCCGGCGAAGGCAGGGTGCAGGCGATTGCCGAATGCGCGGTAGGTATCGACCAGCAGGCTATTGTCGCCCATGCGTTCGCCATAGGGCGGATTGCTCAACACCAGGCCGGTATCGAAGCCGGCCGGACGTTCGAGTGCCTCCACTGGCGCGTGCGAGAAAAGAATCAGCTCACCGACGCCGGCCGCAGCCGCATTGGTTCGAGCGGCGCCGACAATGGCGGCATCACGATCGGATCCAAAATAACGCGCCGGTTCGCGCGCGCGACCGGCATCAGCACGGGCGCTGGCCTCCTCGCGCAGGCGACGCCAGAGTTCGGGATCGAACTGTTTCCAGCCGAGGAAACCGAAGTAGTCGCGTTGCAGTCCGGGGGCGATATCCGCCGCCATCGCAACACCCTCGATCAACAGGGTGCCCGAGCCAGCGAACGGATCCATCAACGCGCCACCGGCCGCCGCAACCGCCGGCCAGCCGGCACGCAGCAGCAATGCGGCCGAGAGATTTTCCTTCAGGGGCGCCTCGTTGCTGCCGCGGCGATAGCCCCGCTGGTGCAGGGACGAACCACTGAGGTCCAGGCTGATCTGTGCGATGGCGCCGCGCACGAACAGGTGCACGCGTACATCTGGATCGCGCGTCTCGATATCGGGGCGCGCGCCGCTGCGATCGCGTAGCCGATCACAGATTGCATCCTTCAGCCGCTGCGCCGCGAACTGTGAATTGCGCAGGGCTTCATTGGTGCCATGCGCATCGATGGCGAGTGTGCCGCGTGGATCAATGTGATCTTCCCAGGCGAAATCTAGCGCGCCCCGGTACAGGGACTCGCTGTCGGCATCATCGATCTTCACGATCGGCAACAGCACGCGACTGGCCAGGCGCGACCACAGGCAGGCGCGATAGGCGAGTTCGATCTCTCCCTCGAAATGCACGCCGGCAATGGTCTGCTTGACGTTGCTGGCACCGAGCCCGAGCAGTTCGGCGGCGAGCAGCTCCTCCAGGCTTTTCGGACAGGCGGCGAAAAATCTCATGGGGCGCTCAGCCTGGTGAGAAACCCAGCGAGGCGCTCAGCGCTGCACTCGACGTGATCGCTCAGGCGATGACTGTCGTTGACCAGATGCAATTCCAGACCCCGCGGTGCGCAGAAGTCGTAGACGGCGCGTGCCGGAATCAATTCATCGTGCCAGCCATGCAGCACATAGGTGGGGACGGCCGCAAGCTCCAGCATGCGCGCGAATCCGGGCATTTGCAGCGGCAGGGCGAGCAGAAACAAGCCGCGTACTTCGACCTGCAGCGAGGCCAGTGCCGATATATAGGCGCCAAAGCTGGAACCGGCGAGTACCAGAGTTCCGCTCTGCTCAGCGCAAATATCGACCAGTCTTTGCAATCGCTGCGCAGCGCCGGCCAGGCCATTGGCGGCATCAAGATCGCGATAGTCGGGCCGCAGGCTGTGCCAACCCAGGGCATCGGCGGCCGCTGCCATGGCACTGACCTTGCTGGCATCGGGTCCGGACTCGAGTCCATGGGAAAGAATGACGGTGCCAGACATCGGCGGCCTCAGCGGTGACAGACGGGCGCGGATGTTATCGCGAAAGCGATTGCTGACATGCGCTCTGCTTCAAACGGCATCGATCTGCGCCCGGTAATGCGCTCGGGCTGTGGCGGCGTCTAGCACCAGCACAGCTTGGCCAGCTTCTGGCTCGCTACGCCTCAGGCTGCATTGGCGCAGGAAGCGGCCGAGCGCCTGGTCGAACGAGCTGCTCTCGGTGTGCCGCAGGATCAGTGCGGCATCGCTGTAGTTGGGGCCGTACCGGGCACAGAATGCAGCCACGGACTCATCGCTGTAGGGCACGCCACGTGCGCTCAACCAGCGCGATATTTTGATCGGGTGCTGATCGAGCGCGATCACCTGGGTGGGCGCCAGCACGGCCAGCAGACGATGCAGGAACGGCGGCAGGTGGCTTGCGACGAGCAGCCG
>JAYSZM010000221.1:0-10984 GCA_043738015.1 Lysobacterales bacterium | reverse complement strand
GATTTGCGTTGGCGCGTTCGTCCTGTTGATCTGGGGTTGGAAGCAGGATCGCGGGCATGCTTCGGCCCCGGTGACAAAGGAGTAACCGATGGAAGTCGTGCTCGCCAATCCCAGGGGATTCTGCGCCGGCGTTGACCGCGCTATCGAAATTGTCGAGCGCGCCATCGATGCGCTGGGCGCCCCGATCTATGTGCGCCACGAGGTTGTGCACAATCGCTTCGTGGTGGAAAACCTGCGTTCGCGCGGCGCGGTCTTTGTCGAGGAACTCGACGAAGTACCGAATGAGGCGACGGTGATCTTCTCCGCACACGGAGTTTCCAAAGCGGTGCGCGATGAGGCACTGGGTCGCGGCCTGAAAATATTCGACGCCACTTGTCCCTTGGTCACCAAGGTGCATATCGAAGTGGCGCGTCACTGCAAGGCCGGTCGCAATGTGGTGCTGATTGGTCACGCCGGTCACCCCGAGGTCGAGGGCACCCTGGGTCAATGGGCCCAGGCCGGAGCCGAGGGTCGGATCTTCCTCATCGAAACGCCGGATGACGTTGCCGGCCTGCCGCTTCCAGCCGAAGCCGAGCTTGCTTACGTCACCCAGACCACGCTGTCCGTGGACGATACTCAGTCGGTGATCAACACCCTGCGCGTGCGTTACCCGCAGATTCTCGGGCCGCGTCATGACGACATCTGCTATGCCACACAGAACCGGCAGGATGCGGTAAAGCGACTCGGACAATCCTGCGACCTCGTGCTGGTGGTCGGCTCGCCCAATAGCTCCAATTCCAATCGGCTGCGCGAACTCGCCGAGAAGCAGGGCGTATCGGCCTTCCTGATCGATGGTGCTGCTGATATCGATGCGCAGTGGCTGCAGGATCGGCGCTGCATCGGCGTGACCGCAGGTGCTTCGGCACCCGAGAGCCTGGTCCAGGGCGTGGTCGCCCGACTGCGTGAACTCGGCGCCGATCAGGTACGCGAACTCGAAGGCGAACCCGAGAACGTGGTGTTCGCCCTGCCCAAGGAATTGCGCCTGATATTGGTGGACTAGGCCTCGTCGGTGTTCCCCCAAACCCGTCTTTGCACGACGCGACTTCCATGGACGGCGCGACGTAGTGGCCCCGAGCCGAGACATGCACCTATATTCCCGCGCCTTGCAGGCACCCAGGCCCTCACCTACAATGCGCGGCTACGCCGGAATAGCTCAGTTGGTAGAGCGCGTCATTCGTAATGATGAGGTCGTAGGTTCGATTCCTATTTCCGGCACCAGTAAAATCAAGGGCTTGCGATGGTTCAGACCGCGCAGGCCCTTGTTGTTTCTGGCATTGGGTAACAATTGGGTAACAGTTGTGCTGTCCTCGCGGTCGACACGCGGCTATGCGTTCCGCCCGGTCAAAATCGCCTGTCTTGACACAGCTTTCCCCGGCATTCGAGGTTGATGTACCCTCGGAAAATGAACAAAACTTCAACATTGACCGCTCTTAACCTTTAGGTTAAGTTGATGCGACTCAAAGTACTAGGGGGAAGTGTCTGGGATGTCGTCGCGGAAGTCGATGCAGACGGATGCTGTCCCGTCGAGCAACAACTTGAATCGCTCTCATCGAACCCAAAGCTGGAAAAGATGTTGATGCAGATTTACGGGTTGTGGGATCGAATTCCAGCAGAGGGCCCAAGGGCGCTGGGTTCGCAGTTTTATCATTCCGTGGACCCCGATCGAGTGCTCCATGAATTCGTGAAGGGCGATTTGCGACTATTCTGTTTTGAAGCGTCTGGCCGCGTGGTCGTCTGCTCGCATGCGATTCTAAAGCAGACGCAAAAGACAACCAAGCTGGACCAAGAACGTATCAGAGTGCTTAGAAATCGTTACCTAGCCGCGGAGTCGGCGAACATATTGAGGTTTTTGCCAAGGGATGAGAATGATGAGTAGTGAGATTTTGAAGGCATTTCTTACCCAAGCAAAAGAGTCGGGCGCATTCGATGCCGAAGGTGCCAAGCTCGATTTTGCGATCGGATTGGCGCAGCTTCTTGAGGAAACGGAGACGTCGAAGGCCGAACTGGCCAGGCGGCTTAAGGTCAGTCAGCCCATGGTGTCAAAAATCCTACGCGGCGACTCCAATGTTACGATTGAAACCATGGCTCGGGCGGTTCACGCTGCGAAAGGAAAGCTCTCTATTACCATTAAGGCTGTAACTGCCGCCAAGCACGCGTTCAATGCCTCCCGGTACCTTGAGTATGGCCGTACAGCCTTCGAGGACACACATGCCAACTGGATGAGCTTCATCGCCCACCCGTCGATACCGTATGACATGACGCTCGGTTCAGAGGCAGCGAACGACAATGAAATCGAGCCCATTGCAGCTTAAGTGGGTCGCCTATCCTGCGGTATCGTTCCGGGCACTGCCTAGCGATATTTCAGAAGAGCGGAGCGCGATCAAGTTGTCCGCCGAAGTGCGCTACGAGCTTGATGGCGATCACATGGTGAACATCCAGATAGATTCCACCGATCAACCAGACAGGTCTTTTGACTTCTCGTTAGAAGCAATCGCCATTTTTCAGGTGGATTTGGATGCAGCGCGTGAGGCCTACAAAGGGTCGCCGCTTCGGATGCCTGTCAGCATCGCTGTGAACGTCGTACGGCTGCTGTACAGCTCCGCAAGGGAAATGCTGTCGATGTACTCGTCTCGTTCTCCGATTGGGCCGATTCTTGTCGAATCCATTCTGATTGAGCCGAAAGACGTAGCCATCAGATCGAACGCCAAGCCGGAAGATATCCTTCGGGAAGTTTTCAAGGTGGATACCGAGGCTGAGCTGGCTAAAGTGGCGCTGCCAAACAGTTCAAAGCAGAAGCGCAAGGCCGCTCCAAAAAAGAAAGCTTGAGTTGGGATTTTTCCTAGCCCCGATCCCGACGCATCCTAAAGACTCTGGCGCCGGCTGTTGGCACCATGTCGGCCCGAGACTGTTTGCTGATTACCCTCCTCGACGATCAGCAGGGTGGCGCGCCCTCCAATGGTCGACACTCAGGGTGTACGTCGGGCAGGTGACCGGAGTCCTGCCATCACCATAGGGCTCGATGCGGTCGGTAGCGCATAGAAACCCGAACTGTTCAACGAGCTTATGACTGGCTGGATGTCGTGGGTGAGCAGTGACTGTCACCCTTGTGGTGCCCAGTGGCCCAAACGCATGCGCACAAGCCAGGCGGCATGCGCTTTGTCCAAGACTGTCGCCGACGAAGGGTTTCGCCAGGAGAATGAAAAGTTCCAAGCGCCCAGGCTCGTAGCAAACCCCACTCTCGGCGATCACGTTGCAGAGACGCACGTTTCCGACGTACCGGCCTGTCGCCAGTTGAACAAGCGAAAAATTGCTGACATCCCTATTAGAACGACATTTCTCCACCCAGCTCGATTCTGGCTCCGCAACCGCGCCCCCCAAATAGCGCATCACGTCAGGATCGCTGTAAATTCGGTAGAGTTCCACGCAGTCGTCCGACAGCTTTGGGCGAAGGCCGATGCTTTCGAGCGTCGCCAAGTATCCAGACACGTCGAATCTCATGTGCGTCATTGCGACTGCTCAAGCCCTAGAACGTAATCGACTGGTGCTCTTGGCATGCTTCGTCCCGAAGGAATTGACCCGTTGAATATCACCGATTAGTCAGCGAGTTCGAGCGTTACTGCACGCAGTTCCTGCGAATTTTCCTACCCAAGAACCAGACCGCAACTAAAGCCCGATCAACGCATCGTCGGCATCATAGCTGCATGAACACAGACACCGCTGCCACCATGCGCTGGATTGACCGCGCCTGCGGTCATATCGCCGAGTTAGAACGCGATCCTCGCCAGTTCGAATACATGATGATGGCTGCAGAGATTTGGCGCGCTGTTCTGGCTGCTGAACTGACGATCCTGCGTACTGAGTACGGCGGCGCCTTCAACGCATAGCCCGAAAGCATGCGACTAGGTGCTCAGGTCTCATCTAAAGAATAAGCAGCGCGCGAAGGATTCTCGCCCGTCATGGAAAGCGGTCTTCTGGCGCGGCCGAGTGTGCGTTCAGTGATCTGCTTGATATCCTCGGGTCTTGGTAGTGGAGGGCCTGTGGTCATGCTTAGAGCCTATTCGGACGCCAGCAACCTTGAAACCGGGACCTTTTGTGTCGCGGCTATCGCATTTGGTGAAGACAGGGCGAAAAAGGCCGAGCGGGCTTGGCGCGGCCTCATGGGGGAGCGGATCGCCCACATCACCGATATGCACGCTCGGAAAAAGGCTTTTGCGGACATTTCCGCCAGCGAAGCGGACACCCTCATACGGGGGCAGGTTCAAATCATCCGTGAGCACGCATCCTTCGGGGTTGCAATTTCCTGTGACAAGCCGGAATTGGCGAAGTTGCTTCCAAGCAGCGCAGAAAAGGATTCGCTCAGACTCTTAGATGGTTTCCGAATGCCGTATGCGACATGTTGCCACCTGGCCATGCATTCAATGAGCCGGATCAGTGCCGAGAATGGGCGTGCAGCCGGGATCGCCTACGTGTTTGAAAAAGGCGATGACGCCCAGAGCCAGTCTGCAAGTTTCATAGAAGGCGCAGTCCGCTATCAGCCAATGAAAGCTGTTTACCAGTATCAGTCTCACGGCTACTTCGAAAAAAGAGACGCCCGTCTTATGGAGGCTGCTGACCTCCTTGCCTGGGAATGGGCCCATCAGATTGACCGCAGTCGCAATGGAAGGCACGTGAGGGCGTCTCTAAGCCACATGCTCGAAGGTGATGTGAACGGGATCGTGTACAAGAGCCACAAATGGATTGCGCTTCACGTCACCGGATCGGCACTGGAGCGATTTTGCGACAAGGTAGGCCGACTTCTATTGGCAACTGATCGTCATGAGATTGAATCAATCGCGAACTCGTGCAAGGTGGACCTCTACTAATGGCTCCTGGCAATTCCGCAGGTTGGACACGCATAGACTGTGCATGCTCGGGTAGGGGATATGGGTCAATGCGGCCTCGCGGTCGAATGGTTCAAAAAATGGAGCGTCGGGGTCCGCTCCGCCCGGTTCCAGCTTCCGCACATCCATAGGAGTTTGGATGCACCCCGAAGCGGGTCAGGCAACGGTGCGTCTCACAACACCGCCACCAAAACTTTCGGATTCGCATCGGGCCGGCGCGGGATATAGACCCCGGCGCGCTCGCCTTCAACAATGATTTTTTCCTCGGCGATCTCTGCATCGAACAACTTCGCTTGCAAGGCATCCATTGCCTTGATGCGCTCCGCATTGGAGCGTCCGTCCGTTGCCTTCAGAACGTACTCGGCGCGGATCAGGCTGGCGAAGTGCTCGCGTACCTGGGGCCGCATGACCTGCAACAGCAACCCGAGCCCGTTGTGCTCGCCGATGGATTGAACATTGCTGACTTCGTATGTCGGGTTGCAGAACTGCCAAGCTGGCACCTGCCACGCCCGGAGATTTTCGGTCTGACGATCAAGCCACTGATCCAGCTTCGCCAGGGCCTCGGTCTCGGGAATCAGCCCGCTCTCGGTTGCTGCAAATTCCGACCTGATCGCGGCAATGTTGTCGCGGGCCTTGTTGACGCGGGTCTCGATATCAGAGCGCATTGGCAATCCCCATGTATTCGATCTGGCTGGCGGCTTCCTTGATGACCCGCTCGGCGGCCAGTCCCTGAGCTTGTGAAGCGTCTGCAGCGGCCTGAATCCGTGCATCGATGTCGGGAATCAGAGACTCGGACAACAGATTGATGCCGCGTTCCCAACGGTCGATATTCGCCTGTATGGCACCGATCCATGGGCCGCTTTTTGACTGGCGGTAGCGTTCGCGCTCTCTGGCAATGCAGCCCTGCAGGTCCGTTCGCGCCCATACCATCGCGTTGCGCTGTTCTGTCAGTTCGCGAACGGAGCCACGCGCGGCAATGGCGTTCATACGCATGACGAATATTTTGCGCATCAGCGCATCGCAGTCCGGCGCGTTCAACGATTCATCCGACATAGCGGTTCACACTCGCATGCTCTGCAGCCTCGCGTGCTCGGCGCTCGAATACGGACTGCGCCCGGTTGTCAGCTGTCGCGACGGCTCGCGCCGCCTCAACATCGCTTGCGCGTTGGGCATATACACGGTTGCCGCGATCGATGGCGTCTTGCTCGCGCTGCTGGTTCTGTTGAATCGTGCGCACCTGATCGGCGAGCGCTTTCGATTTCTGGGCTGGTGTCGCTGTGCTCATGATTCACTCAACTCCTTTTCGTAGTTCGTATCAAACGCCTGTGCGTCGAAGCGTTTGCCCTGAATCGCCGCTGCCTGTGCGGCTCGGTTCTGGTAGACGGATTTCCTGCGCTCGGCGCCCGGACTCCAGTACACGACCTGCTCGACATCAGTCTGAATTTCCATGGCTCTATTGTGCGCCTGAGCCATCGCAAACACCGCACGACAAAGCCGCCACATGCCGCGATCTGCCAGCGACATTTAGCCATGGCCGTCAATTCGGGATTGCAGGACCTCATCGAGCCGGTAACGGACACCGCTTCCCAATGTGTAGAACGGCGGTCCCTTTCCTTCAGCGCGCCATGCTCGCAAGGTTCGCTCTGCGATTAGCAGCACGGCGGCTGCCGTGGTGGGCGGCATGAAAAACGGCTCAATGCAGCAAATGACAAAACCCTGCGAGCGCAACCTGAGTGCAGCGGTCAGCAACTCGGAGTCTTCGAAGGTGCGCGTACTCATGCGATTGACCTTCCGGACACATCCATGCGGACCAAGCGCCGAACGTCGCCATTTTTGTCATTGAAATCAGCGGGCGCAAAATTGCGCAGACGGTCGAACATGCGGCGAAAATATCCTTGATGTTCAGCGGGCTCAGAATTGAGCCGGGGTCGATCTAGGAACTTTCGGATCTCAAATCCAGAAGGGTCGCATTTGAGATGCGACCCTTGCCGAAGGTTCCATTTGAGATGCCACCTCCGCAAGCTGTTGATCCGTAAGCTAAGCGCAAAATTGCGCTCAGCGGGTTTCGACATTTCAAATGTCAGAACTCCGGTTCTCCGGTTTGGAACCGGGAAACCCCGGCAACCTCCTGATGTGCAAGCACTGCTGAAAATTGAGCGCAGCGAATTCCTTGCCACAGCGCGCTGGGCTGGGGAAAGCTCGGCGCTCATGGGCGGGAATCCTTCGCCGCTCGTTCCGCCTGCGCCCTGATCTCACTTGGCACCGCGTCTCGCTGGATTTCGGCCATCGCCTCAAAGATCAGCCGCTCAACTTGCCCGGACAACTTCGCGCGCTGCTGCGGATCGGGAATCATCGCCCCAACTTGCGAGGGAATCGCGGTCAGCTTGGACCGAAGGATTGCCCCGAGTGCAGCCCAGTACTGCTCGACAACTTGCATGCGGACCAGGTCGGCACGTAGTGCGGCGTTCTCCAATGCGGTCTTGTCTGCCTGCTCGTGCGTCAGGCGGGCGCGCTCGACCTCGTACACGTACACGTCGCCGTCATCTGTAATCGAGACACCCGATAGCGCGCGTTGCCGTAGCCAGTCACCAAAGGCCCGTGCGGGGTATCCGGTTTCGTCCCGTGGCGGTGCGTCGGCTTCGTGCGCGAGTTGCTGTAGACGCCTTCTGGTGAGCCCTGCGAGGGCTGCGGCCTGCGTTTGATTGATCGCGATCATGTGAAGGAAACTCCTGAAAAATTCCTGGCTACCGGAAACCCGCGCTCATAGACCCGCTGAGACTGATTTCCAGTTCCAGAGGGACCCCCGCTCTCGAATGCGTGTTGGGTTACCCCGTGTTTCCGATACTGATCAGGGACATAAGCGGGATGATGCTGCTGCACTAGAGAGCTGAAAAACTGGCGAATCCCGAGCCTTTCAGCCCACGGTAGGCAACTTCCGCAGGCAAAGGGACCCAGACGCTCGGCGGTCATAGGTCACCATCCCGCGCTGCTCGATAAGCATCGGCTGTATTGAGTCCGCCAGTTCCGCCGGTTCCGCCGGTTCTCGCGTTTGGCGGAATAGGCGGGATAGGCGAATCGGCTCCGCCGGTTCCGCCGGTTCTCGGCGTAGGGGTATGGGGATTCAGCGGCGGATTTGATTGGCGGATTTCGTACCGTTGCCGGAGCTTCGAGTCTTGGTTGCGGTACTCGGTCGACTCGATTGCTTTCTGCGCGAGTAGCTGATTCAAGCCGGCCCAGAATCGATCCTTGCCGCCTGCTTGGGTTGCCCACTCCGGAAAGTCTCGGTGGTGTCTCAGTGCGATAAATGTATTTGCCGGACCCACACGGGCTGTCGGCACGTCCGCGCCTGATTCGATGGCGGTGCGGATGCAATCCAGTACTTCGTCGCGGTCGCTGGTGGTCTGATCCGCCTTGTCGGTCTCGCTCAGCGCAATGGCCACCAGGACGCCCGTCTCATCGTTCCAGTCCAACTGCAGGGTGCGGGCCTTCTTGCCGTGGTTGGCCTTCTCGTGCACCAGCTCGGCGCCACCATCCTTTGTTGTGGTCAATGCCAGTCGTGACCGCGCACTGTTGTGCCAGCCCGTTGATCCGGAGTAACTGTTGCCACTCGCACCGAACCGGGCTGCATGTTTGTCGACGTGAGCGAGCAACAGGACTGCGGCATCATGCTCGCGGGCGAGCTGTCCAAGTGCACGCATGAACTGGCGAACCTGCCTTCTTTCGTTCTCGTTTCCGCTGTACGCATCGCTGACATTGTCGATCACGATCAAGCAGTGTCCGGGCGCTGCTTCCTCTACTTCAGTCCATACCGGGGTCATCGCCAGCAAGCGGACGCCATCCATGCTGATCTCGGATGCCAGCGAGCAATCGGACCGCGTTCCGTCCAATAGGGTCAGGCTTTCAGTGACAGCATCGGGATTGATGTTGTACGTGTCGCACACTCGGCGCAGCCGGTACGGGGTGAACTCGGCGCCGTCCTCCATGTCGACGTACAGCACGCGCCCTTGTTGCAGATGGAAGCTGGACCATTGCCGCCCAACTGCCACATGCGCCGCGATGGTCAATGCCAGTATGGATTTCCCGCTGCCGCCGTGACCGCCAAGCATCGTGACCACTCCGCGCGGAAGTAGCGGATCAATCACAAACCTTGGTGGCGTGAGTGCTGCATCACGAAGGTCGCCAAGCGGAACCGGCACCAGGTTGCGTGCACGGTCCTCGGCGGACAGGCGATTAGCGGACCCGGACATTGATCGCCTCCAACGCCTGCTCTATCCGGGTATCCGCTTGTATGCACCGTGCGTGATCGGCCTCGGACAGGTCGCCGCGTATAACGTCCCCAGCGACGATTCTGACGATCTTTGCCTCATGCCTGATCACTTCCAACGCGCACAATATCGAGCCCTCACGCTGGGCTGCTCGTGCGGCCTTGCGGCCTTCGGGCGTGCTGTCCCTGATCGGCATCAGGTCGGACAACTGCAGACCGACCGCGTGCACCAGGTCGATGGCATCGCATCCGGCGTAACAGTGGATCAAAACGCCGCCGCTGTCGGCTTCGGAAATCTTGACCTTGTAGGACCGACCTCCGCAGCAAGGGCACAACGAACGCCAGCTATTGCCGGCTGGCTTCGCAGGCGATCCGGTGGCGGATTCAATCGCGTGCAACAGTGTTGCGGTTGGGTTAGAATTACCGCGCAGTGTCCCGCCAAGGTCTGCACTGCTTACGCCTCGGTTCGCCGGGGCGTTTGCTTGTCTGGCATCAGGTGCGGGCATCAGGGTTTGCCTCCGCTGCGAGCATCGGCCCAAGCTGGCGAAGCGTGCGAGCGACGCCTTCCCACTGGATCAGGAGCGTTTCCACTGCGTGCTGGTCGGTCAGGCTGCGCCCCAGATCGGCGGCGCGTGCGATACCGGCATTGACGGCTTCGCGTAGTTCGTTGGGGCTCGGTGCGTACAGGGCGCGCAATGCGGCCAGGTGCTGGTCGACGGCGTTCATGCTGCGGCCTTCGGCTTGATCAGCGCCTGAATAGCCGAAGCGGGCCAATAGTTCCGGCCGCAAATTTTCGTCGGTTGGCAGAGGATGCCGCGCTGCTGCCAGCGCCAGATTGTCATATCCGAGACGTTGAACAGCTCGCGGACCTTTGCAGATGGGTAGTGCGTTTCCGGTGCAGACTGGGGTGTAGTGGTTTTCATGTTCGCCCTGCGTAGTCGCTCGTTATGAGCGGGCAGGGCGATATAAACATCGGGTCAAAAAACTGCTGTGGACAACAAATAGCTAGTCGTGCCCATGGCTCAGGTAACGGGTGACAGAACGCATAAGCGCTTCCGAATCTTTGGTCCTTGACTCTGGCTCAAACTCGATCAATGCACTTTCGACTGCAGCGCGCCGGCTCATCCCTCGCGCAAGTCGGACCAGTACGGCGGCTATCATAAAATCATTCCGGTCGGCGCTGTCTTTGTTCGGCCCGCGCTCTCCGCGCCCCTTCTTTGCAGAGCTAAAAATTGCGAAGGCCCGCAGAGCCGCAAGCGCTTGTGGGCCGCTGCAATCTTGTAGCTTGGCTGCTGCCCACCAGTCCTTCCATTGCGAACTGACCGGCAACCGAAGTCGCCCGTGAATTAGATCGACCGTGGGGCCGTTGGCTATGGCTGCCAAGTTTGTGCCGGACATGACTTGTGCAGTATCGATTGAGTCGGATTGAACGTCGTTTAGTGGAACGCTGATCTCCACCTTGTGGCGTTCGCCTGCGTCCGGATCTTCGATGACAAGCTGAATGCGCGTTGTTTTCCGACTGTAGTCGGTCATCGTGTTTCCCTTAAGTGGATGCTGCGCCCCTCATCGGGGCGCTTCGTCGTTTCCTTGGCGGGCGCTTGGTCAAGTAAAGTCCCCGGCGTCCGTTGCTTCCACCAACTGCTGCAATCGCTTCAGCCTTCGCCCTGTGTCCCATAGCGCGCTTCGCAATGGGTCCGCGACGGGCAGCTTTGCTATCTCCCTCGCCTGAGCCAATTTGCTGGCGGTCGTGGTTACGCTCGCGAGAATTTCGGCCTTGCGCTCAGCATCGAAGGCGCTCATT
>JAYSZM010000220.1:0-10984 GCA_043738015.1 Lysobacterales bacterium | reverse complement strand
TCGCGAAACCGCTCTGGCCGAGCGCCTCCATATAGTGGGCGTAGGCGTTCAACCTGGGGCCGAGCTGGGCACTGGCGTGGGTATCGCCGCCGCTGAAGTGCGCCAATTCATGGGCCAGGACAGCATCTGCCTCGTCGCGGGCCAGCGCGCTCAGCAGCGGCAGGCTGACAAACAGTGTGCGTCCGTGCAGCTCCTGTTCGCCAATTTGCACCGGCGCCTGGGTGACAAAGAAATTGGTATCGATGCCGCCGATGATATGTGATGGTGGCTCAGTGCCGAGTTCTGCGGCCGACTTGCGGACGTGTGTCCATAGCTCGGGCGCACGTTCGACAGTAATCAGCTCGCCATTGACCGCGTTCTGCATCGGTGCGCGACTGAAAATCGCGGCGACCGCAATGAACATCGCAACCCCAGCGAACAAGCCGGCGAATAGAATCAGCTTGAGGATATAGACATCGAAGAAATAGGCAGTGATCCAGTACGACAGCCAGATCAACAGCGCGCCCTGGATGATCACCTCTGTCGCCGAGACCAGGCGCAGCGCCCACCAGCCGCTGGCGAAGGCGAGCACTTGATGGCGCGGGCGGAAGTAGGCCAGCGCCGAGAGCCCAGCGATGAGCAGCAGAGTCAGCACGCCTACACCCAGGGTCACTTTCGAAATTTTGCGCGCCATATACATCTGGCCGAGTGGCTCGGTGTTGCCGCACAGGGCGAGGCGCATGGGCTCCATCTGCACATACGCGCCGGCGCATAGCGAGTGCACATTGCTGCCCTCGATCTCGCTGCGCGCGCTCGCTTTCTCGGTACCGTTCAGCGCATCGCTTGCTTCGACCTGGGCGAGCAGGGTGTGCTGGAACTGCGCGGAGTAGTCGGCTTGCACGTGACCGGTGAACCAGTAGGCCAGGCCCGGAAGCAGGAACAGACCGGCAAGGGCCCACAGCACCAGCACAATAAACAGGCGCCGCACATTGGCGGGTTCGGGGTTCATCAGCTCACGCTCACTTGGTCAGGTCGGCCAAATTAGCCGAATCAATGGATGGAAAACAGTCCGGGCGGCGCTGCCGCCAAGGTGCAGCCAGGCTACCAACCGGTGCCGTCATCCGGTCTGCGGCGTACACTTCAAGGGTCGCCTCGGACTTTGAATGGAAGGGAGTAGCGGATGCGCTTGCACTCGACATTGGGCTTTGCGCTGCTGGTGATTTGCGCACTGGGGTGGACATCCTTGGTGGCACAACATCAGGTGCCCCTCGCCGAACTGGTCGCCGTTGCCGAGGACGGCGACGCCACGGCGCAGTATCTGGTGGCGCTCCGTTACGGCAATGGCGAAGGCGTCGAGCGCGATCCCGAGCGTGCTTTGGAATGGATGACGCGCGCTGCCGACAATGGACACCTGGAAGCCCAGGCGGGCCTCGGCGTGTACTTCACAAGTGAGGGACAAACCCAGGAAAATCGCGACAACGCAATGCTCTGGTTGCAGCGTGCCGCCGAACGCCGACACGCCATGGCAGCCGTCCAACTCGGCGTGATAAGTGTCGGTGCTGGCCAAGGCAAAAAGGCGCTGCGCTGGTTCCGGATTGCCGCTGACAGTGGTGATAAAGATCTCCAGCTGGCATTCAGCGACATGCTGGAAAAGGGCGATGGCGTGCCACTGGATCTCGCCGAGGCCTACTACTGGTCGGTAGTGGCGAGCGGTGACGAAGGGGTCGAGCCCGTCACGCAGACGGCACTCGGTAATCGCCTGGGTGCCAAGGCCATGGACGAGATTCGTGCCAGAGCCGAAGTCTGGCGCGCCAAGCTGCCCGATTCCGAGCCGGTCGCTGGCGGCGACGCAAGTCCGTTGGCGGGGCCCATGCCGAAATCCCCGCTGGACTCGGTCACTGAACCTGCCGCCGAGGCGGCAACAGGATTCGTTGAAATCAGATTCTGGGACCAGCGGGAGGAAGGGGACGAGCGTCCGCCGGTTGCGCGCCGTGAACGCTATACCCTGCGTGATGCCATTGCCTTCCGTGAAAGCCAAACGGTCGAGTCTGGTACTGAAACCTATACCGTGCTGGAAATCGACATCAGCCCGATTGACCGAGCCCTGCTTGCTGCAGAGTTGCGCGACGGCCGTCGCCGCGGTCCCTCAGCGGGCCTGATCCTGCACTTGCAGGACGCTGGCAGCCTGAAATCCGGTCTCATCGCGCATTCCGAGGGCTATCACGAGATCAGTCCGGATGTGGTCGCCTCCGATCTGAGCATCACGGCCAGCTCAGTGACAGGCAGGTTCCGCACCACCGCGCCGGAATCAGAATCGGATTGGCGGAACTATCGCTTCGACGTCCGAATCAACGCAGATCTTATCGAACGCGGCGATAGCGTCGACAACAAACAGCACTGAAACAGTCAGAACACCGAGCAAGAGCGCGCCCCGCGAACGAGGCGCACTTGATGCACTGCTGCAACTAGCGGAACGCTGCCACGGTAGGACCACGGGTGCGCCAGACCCGGTTGTTGTCATTTCTGCTGGCGGTTCCGATGGTGACGCCGCTCAAGGTGTAGTTCGGCGACGAGAACGCGCCGACGCGCGTGCACGACGAGCAAGGCCCATTGTTGACTGCCATCACCGTGCGCCGGTTGATGCTCGACATCACATAGCCGTGGCCATAGGCATACGGCGTGGTGGTCGGATCATTATCGTGGCGGGTACCGACGACGTGACCGGCCTCGTGGACGAAGGTGTAGTTCCCCGACAGACAGGAATGGCTGATCACGAAATAGGCGTTGGCATTCGAAGTGGCGATGCCGGCGGCCTGTCCGCAAAGCGTCGCACTCGATGGCGCTACATAAGCGACAAGGTCGGCGGTATTGGAATTGCGCAGCCCAGCGATCGTGTCGTAGTAGCCGTCACTGCCATTGGTCAATCGGCTCAGCATCGTCGAGTAGTTGGTGCTCTCACTCTGAGTGAAGTAGCGGATTGCACCGGCCTGCTGGAAGCGGATATCGGTATTGGTCGCCGACAATGCCTGATTGGCCTCTGCGAAGGCGAGATCGGTCGCCTGCTGTTCGTTGCCGACGGCCGAGGTCGCCGAGGCACCGAAGGCGACCAGCACGCGGATCGTCGAGATTGCCTTGGCGGCTGGCGTGTCATCGCTGGCGATCGCCTTGCTGCGCGGCGAATTGCGCATCATCTCGGCGTAGCCCTGCTCATCTTCATCGGGGAGGAACTTGCTCTGATCCACTTCAATAAGCGCATGCGCACCACCATCGATCGGCAGCAGCCGGTAGAGCTGCCCAGCCACGCGGATGTTTGCCATGATGGTGTCGCCGGAGCGCACCGCGACGATGTGATCCATCGCGGCATCGAGGGCATGGCTGCCAGCGCCGAAGGCCTTCTCGTCATGGCCCATCTCGATGCGACCGGACCAGACTTCGTTGCTACTTTCCATCTGTTCGAACTGCGTCTGTTTGGCATCCAGCCGGATTCCGCCCGGCAGCGTGAGGCTCAGCTCCTTGGTGTCGGCGGTCAGCAGGGACGCGCGGGCAGACACGATCTCGATGCGTTCATTGGCCGGATCCATCGCGGCCTTGCTCAACAATTCACCCGGCGCCGCTATCTGGCTGCGGTTGGGTGCAATGGAAAACAGATCTTCAGCAGCATGTACCGCGCCGGCAAACGGGGCCAGCGCAACACTCACACACACAGCAATACGAGCGAACTTCATGGGGCGTTCCTCATGGAAGAGATGGACTCGACTGGTGATTGCCGCGGGCCGGTGATCAGACGGCGCGGGCGGCCCATGCACAGTAGCTGAATAAAGACTTAAAAATTCACCATTACGCCACATTTTCGTCTTGACTTTTGATTTCACATCAAATTCACGATTTGCGCTCCCTCCGTCGGGCGCTCTGGGTTCGCCCGGCATCAAATTGGTCTCTCTACCCAGCAGGCTTCGCCGCTTGCTTCAGCTGTCGATAGCATCCGGTACCGGATTCAACTTGCTCGTGCGCGCCGTCACGAGAGACTCCAACCCAAATACAGGAGCAGCACGTGGCCCTCAACGCGATCGATGACAAGGGCAAGCCGGTCGACTGGTGGTTCATCTACAAGGTCGCGGGCAAATCCACCAGCGCGCAGGGCAAGAAGGCGCCGACCTTGAACGGGCGCCGCGTGGCCGGCAGCGAATACATCTATTTTGATTCGCGCGCGCCGGCCAAGGGCAAGCTGGTCCTCTCGGCCAACCAACTCGACAAGGCAGGCGCGCTGCCCAACACCCTGGCCCAGATCTACGGCGCGGCCGCCGCGGCCAATCGCAATCTGGGCTGGTTCTTCTACAACGACGAGAATCCGATCGATGGCAAGGTCAATGGCAGCCGTGGCCACACCAAGGGCGTGCTTGCCTTCGATCTGAAGAGCAACACTGCGTTCTGGCTGATCCAGTCGACGCCCAAGTTTCCGCTCAAGGGCAAGTACGGGTTCCCCACGACGGGCATGCCCAATGCACAGACACTACTCTGCATCAGTCTCAAGGACGCCTCGGTCGCACAGGCGATCGCCAAACAGATGTTTGTCGCGCAGCAGCCGAATGTCTATCTGGCATCGAAGATTCCAACCGCGCTGGCAAAGTCGCCCAACGATGCGCGGGTCAAGCTGATGCAGGATCAGGTCGCCACCGGCAATACACCGGTCCACGTGATCATTCCCTTTCAGTCACGTGCTGGCACCAAGTTCATGGCAATCGCCAAGAATCGCACTTGGGGACTGGATTTCTACAACGATCTGGTCGGCCCGGCCCTGCATGAAAATCTGGAAGTGGAAACCTGGGAGCACGACCCGGTGCCAGCGCCTGCCGACAGCGACAAGGTGCACAAGGTGGTCGATATGAGTGCGGTGAATCTTTCCGCACTCGCAATAGATCTCGCCTGGCCGGAGCCCGATGACCACGCCAAGCTGGCGATTTCCGACAAGGGCGAGAAAAACCACTTCATCTGCGTCGGCGATATCAACTTCACCATTGCGCAGCGCAAGCGTGGCGGCGGCACCGTGGCGTTCCAGTGCGAGGCACTGTGGCAGAGCCTGTACACGATTCTGGTCGCAATCCATCCAGCTGCCAAGCAGACACCCGCCGCCGCAAAAAAGACTGCGGCCCGCAAGCCGGCGGTGCCGAAAAAAACGAAGGGCTGACTTCGATCAACCGGCCGGCGCGCTGCGAAACAACTGGTTGTAATGCGACTGCACGAAGGCCAGCAGTTCGGTATCCGGCGGACAGGACTGGCCGGTGCGGTCTTCGATGATGCGCGCCATCAGGCGATGCAGTTCATTGATTGGACTGGCGCTGGAGCGGCTCGGCCAGGCCAGTGGCTGCGGCTGCGGGAGGTCCTCGCTGCGTGGCGTGCTGTCGGAAAGTACGCAGGAGAAATCCGGCGCCGCCGCATTGCGCGCGTTCAACGTCGTCTCCAGTCCGAAACAGAGCTGCACCGTACGGATGATCGAGCTGTGGTCGAACGGCGTGAATCCCTCGGGTCGCACGACCAGGCCCTTGCGTATGTACGGGCTGACCAGGATCGCGGGCACGCGCACGCCAAAGCGATTGAACAGGAACCCGTGCTGGCCTGGCGGCGCACTGGCATCGGGCGGCTTTGCGCTGGGCGGAGGCACGTGATCGTAACAACCGCCATGCTCGTCATAAGTGATGATCAGCAAGGTCTCGTTGAACACTGGTGATGCGCGCAATCCCTCGTAAACCTGGGCGATCAAGGCGTCGCCCGGTCTGATGTCCTGCGGCGGATGCTGATCGTTCTGACCGGCGCCGCCGTACTGCGGTTCCAGGAACGAATAGCTCGGCAGCTCGCCACTCTGACAGCGCACCATGAATTGATCGAGTGTGTCGAAGTTCGCATCGAACCGCGGCGCATGCAATTGCGTCATGGTCAGCCGGGTCAGCGAGAAGTGATCGCCATCGAATGCGCCTGACTTGTTGTCGGCGCGTGTACCCAGCAGGTTATTGCCGAAGATTCCCCAGCTGAGTTCGGTTCGGCCAGAATCGATCGCGTCCTGCAGTTGGTTGAAAATCGTTGGCGCCGCGCACAGTGCATTGGGCGCGTTGTTGACATTGCCGCCCGAGGTGCCGGCATGCACAAAGGCGCGATTGGGCAGGGTCTGACTCGGCACCGAGGCGTAGTAGTGATCGCAGACCGCAAAGCCGCGCGCCAAGCCGCTCAGCACGGGTGTCTGCGCCGGGGTGTAGCAGCGCATGATCTGGCGCGGATCGCCGGGCGGGTCGCCGAAACTGTAGGCGCCATACAACATCGCGTTCTGGTAGTTCTGCACAAATCCCATATTGACCGCGGCCGGCGGAAACTCGTTGCCCACCGTGTAACGCTGGAACAACTGATGGTTGGTATCGGCGAAGCCTTCGCCGGGATCGGGATGTGGCACCGAAAAATCCATCGGGTTCTTGACGGGCTTTCCGAATCGCGTCTTGAGCTGGCCGTTCCGCTCAACGGGTACCTTCTCGACGAAGCCATTGCCGTCCGCATCGATATTGTCGAGCGGGTTCCAAAGATCCGGCGTCAGTCCCTCAAAATCCTGGCCATCCGGCGTCCGCCGGTTTTCGTACAGCCAGCCGAGCATCATGTCGAACGAGCGGTTCTCCAGCATCAGCACCACGATGTGCTTGATTTTTGCGCGCAGAAGCTCGGGATTGGAGCGCAGCAGCTGTTCCATTCGATCACCCCCAACGTCGGAACCGGAACACGACTCTAGCCGATGCCGCCGTCACCGCGGCGCCAGATCAGGCAGCGATTATTGGCCGGCATCGCCACATCGGCCAGCAGCGTGAGACTGATGCCACGCGCCAGCGCATCCACCGCTTCGAAATCACGGATACCCGAGACCGGATTGCCGGCACGCAGATTCGCATCGAACGCGCGATTGCTGTCGCTGGTGAATTCGCCGCGGTAATTGAACGGTCCGTAGACGATCAGTTGCGCCCGCTCGGCCAGCACCTGATCGAGCGAAGCGAACAGTCCCATCACTTCGGGCCAGCCCATGATGTGGAGCGTATTGGCGGTAAACACCGCATCGTAGCCGATTGTGTTTCGGTCACTGTTCTGCGGCAGCGGTAACGCCGGAACAAAGCTCGGCGGATCGGCTTGCACGCGCAGCGGCAATGGCGCTGGCGTATTCGTCAACCCTGCCTCATCCAGCCATGACCTGATCCCCGGCAGATACTGCACCTGATCCGCACATTGCCAGACCAGCCACGGCATCGCCCCTGCAAAATGTACCGCATGCTGCCCCGTGCCCGAACCTATCTCCAGCAGACAGCGACACGCACGCAGACGCGGCAGCAACACCTCAAGAATCGGTGCGCGATTGCGTTCGCTTGCGGCAGAGTAGGGCTTATCGTTCATGGACGGGATGATGGCGTAAATACAAGTGAAACCGGCGGTGATGCCGCAGTGTTGGCCGAATTCCGAATTCCGAATTCCGGATCGAGGTCAGCCGTCTCGATTGCTCGGCCTTGACCGAAAGGCTCGTTCAAGAAACAAATGCAGGGCATCTCGGTGAGATGCCCTCTTGAATCCGCCGCAGTCTTGCGATGGAACCTCACAGACGCTCCCAGAAGAAAATCGTCTTGACGGTGCAGCGCGAGGCGCTAGCGCATCGGCTGGCGATGCAGGTGGGTGTCGGTGTATTGCTGGAACGCAGCCACCTTGCCCGCTTGAAAACGCCAGACATGAGCGAACGGTGCCTTGAAGCTCTTGCCGGTGGCCTTGAATGTGGCGCTGTACTCGCCGAGTGCCACCACCGTATCGCCATTGGCAATGAATTCGGCTGGTATCGCCGAAAACCCGTCCCACTCGCCGCCGAGTTTCATGAATACCTGTTCGAGGACGGCCTGCGGTCCGACATAGGTGCCGCCGTACGGGCCGCCCTCGGCCTCGGTCCAACGAATGTCGTCTGCGAGAATCGCCAGTACGGCGGGAATGTCGCCCTTGCCAAAGGCCTGATAGGCCGCGCGCACGGTGTCCAGAGCTGTGCTCATTGCGTGGTCTCCCCCAGTTGATCCGAGGCCATTGTACGCGGCCTCGGTGCAACCACCAGTGTGGCCATCGTCTGCGCCGGATTCGGGCCCGCTGAAGAGTCGTTGTTGCAGGGCATCTCGTTGAGATCCCTTCCGGTTCGCGCAATCGCTCGCATTGCCGCCTGTGGTCGCTACTCGAATCCATCCATGAAAAGTCCTATCGACGGCGCAAACACCCACACATCATTGATCGCCACCGAAGGGTCGCCGCCAAGGCCATCGTCGTTGTTGGTCCAGTTGATGGCGATCTGAACGGACGCCTGATTGCCCACTTCGGCGGGCATCTGCACCTCATGGTGCGTCCACCGCCCCTGACCAGCGGCGCAGCTTGGACTCTTGATACTGGCAGTCAGAACCGTCCAGCCCAAGCCAATGTTGTAGAGCACGCTGGCGTTGTCGACCAGGCCCTCGCCATTGGAGATGAAGTCAAAGGCCAGTCGGACGTCGCTCTGGCCCTCGGTACTGAATGCCGGAGATTCAGCGCGGCGGTTGGTTTGCGGGCAGAAAAGAAAGCCGCACAGGCCACCTTGATCATAGGCGGCTCCGCCCGAAGGATCGAAGACCGAAGTGACATGCAGGGTACGGTTGCCATTGGCGGCCGTCGCGCATCCGCTGGCGGCCACGCCACCCTCGTTGTCGTTGACCACCCAGAAGTTGTTGTCGGCACCATTGGTGCCCGATGAAACGTTCAAGGTCCAGCCGTGTGCGGCCTCGAAGGTTTCCGCATACAGGGTCGTCTGTGCGCCGACGGTCGATGTGCCGAGCAGGGCCAGTGCCGCCAGCAGAGCGCCACGGCGGGCGAAAATGGCCCGGCGAGCCCAGCTTGTATCCGGATGGCTATCCATTCGTATGATCGTCTTCGTCGTTCGATTGGTCAGCACCGAGACTAACAGGGTGGTCGCGAGCGCCCGTCTGCGACACCTTTCTTTGCGTGGGCCATGGCTGAGCAGCGCGCAAGCACAGCACGCGCGTCGAAGTGCTGCTCGAACCTTGGCTGCTACAGTGCGCGCGCCGCTTCTTTGCTCGGGTTCGCCACCTGCATCGCTGTGTGGCCGTGCCCGTCGCAGCACAAGTTCAGCGCACGCGCAGCCTGCGGAACCTGGCGCTCATGTCTTCGCTTGTTCCTGGGTCATCGGACCCGTTTCAGAGGTTTCCCGTTTGGATATTTCATCTCGTCCGGGCCAGCAATGGTTCGGCAATATGCGCGGCGATGTACTCGCCGGTCTGGTCGTGGCATTGGCGCTGATTCCAGAAGCAATCGCGTTCTCGATCATTGCCGGCGTCGATCCGAAGGTCGGACTCTACGCGTCGTTTTCCATTGCGGTGGTGATTGCCTTTGTCGGCGGGCGCCCCGGCATGATCTCGGCGGCAACCGGCGCGATGGCACTGGTGATGGTGGTGCTGGTGAAGGAGCACGGCCTGCAGTATCTGCTCGCGTCGACGGTGCTCACCGGCGTTTTGCAGATCATTGCGGGCGCCTTCAAGCTGGGCACCTTGATGCGCTTTGTCTCGCGCTCGGTGATCACCGGATTCGTCAATGCGCTGGCCATTCTGATCCTGCTCGCGCAACTGCCTGAGCTGACCCATATGCCCTGGACCGTGTACGCGATGACCGCCGCAGGTTTGGCGATCATCTATCTGTTGCCGCGCTTCACCAAGGCAATCCCGTCGCCCCTGGTCACCATTGTCGTGCTGACCGGCGTCGCGATCTGGCTCGAATTGGACATCCGCACGGTCGGCGATATGGGTGAACTCCCCGATAGTCTGCCTACTTTCCTGCTGCCTCAGGTTCCCCTCAACCTGCAGACACTGGCGATCATCCTGCCGTATTCCGCCACGCTCGCCGTGGTCGGGCTGCTCGAATCGCTGCTGACCGCGCAGATTGTCGATGACCTGACCGATACGCCGAGCAACAAGCATCGCGAATGCGTGGGTCAGGGCGTTGCCAATATCGCAACCGGTTTCATCGGCGGCATGGCCGGCTGCGCGATGATCGGTCAATCGGTGATCAATGTGAAATCCGGAGGTCGCGGTCGGCTGTCCGCGCTCGTAGCCGGCGTCGTGCTGCTGTTGCTGGTCGTGTTTGCCGGGCCCTGGGTCAAGCAGATACCGATGGCCGCCCTGGTCGCGGTGATGATCATGGTATCGATCGGTACCTTCAGCTGGTCATCGATCAGGAATCTGCGCAGCTATCCGACCACATCCAGCATCGTCATGATCGGTACCGTCGTGGTGACCGTGTTCACCCACGATCTGGCCAAAGGCGTGCTGACCGGTGTGCTGTTGTCCGCACTGTTTTTCGCGCGCAAGGTGGGCCAGGTTCTGCATATCGACTCCACCGTGACGGAAGACGCCCGGACGCGCACCTACACGGTCACCGGTCAGGTTTTCTTCGCCTCGGCAAGCGACTTCGGCCTTGCGTTTGATTTCCGGGAAGTGCTCGAGCGCGTCATCATCGATGTTTCCGCCGCACACTTCTGGGATTTGAGCGCCGTCGGTGCACTCGACAAAGTCGTGCTGAAATTTCGTCGTGAAGGTGCCGAGGTCGAGATCGTTGGACTCAATCATGCCAGCGCGACCCTGGTCGATCGCCTGGCCGTTCACGACAAACCCGACGCCGAACGCCTGATGGGCGGCCACTGAGGAACAGCACGATGACGCAATCCCTGATCAATGCCGAAGGTCGCGTGCTCGCCGCGGTCGATTCGTCGGTCTATGCGCCGCACGTGGCCGAACTGGCTGGCTGGGCCGCCGCTCGACTCGGCGCCGCGCTCGAGTTGGTCCACGCGATTGATCGCAACGCGGCAACGGCCCCGGCTGACCTGAGTGGCAGTCTTTCGTTCGGCGCACAGGAATCCCTGTTAGCCGAACTGGCGGCGCTGGACGAAAAACGCAGCAAACTTGCCCAGGCCCAC
>JAYSZM010000219.1:0-11000 GCA_043738015.1 Lysobacterales bacterium | reverse complement strand
CACCAGGCCCGCGGTCAACTGCTTGGGACTCTGCATCACATCGGGAATGCGCGCACCGTTGGCGGCAATGATCTGATCAATCTCGATCGATTCAGAATTTCCCGGTGTACGAAACCCAAGCACCGGTAGATCCTGTGCAATCGCCCCGACGCCATTGCGGATCAACGTCATGGCTGGCACTTCCGACGCGGCGTACCAACCCGCCAGATAGAGATCAAGCGCAGATAGGCGATGTCTGATATCCACCGACTCAAACGTTCCGTCTTGGCCCTGGCGCCAGTCGGCCCCATACATCACCGAGGCATCGGTATCGAGAAAGAAGCTCCAATGCGCATCGCCACTGCCCAGCAGATCGGAACTCGGCTGGCCATTGCGCAGATACTGCGGGTGCGCGACCCAGCGATGCATTACCTCATGCGCCGCGACATTCAAGGTGGTTCCGTAGTTCGCCGATGAGGGATTGAATTCCCAGCGCGACAGCGCCGCCATATCGATATAGTTCTGCAGGCGTCCACTGGCACTGCCGAACGCGCTACTGGAATCGAACAGCGGAACGCCCAGACCCTGCACATCGTTCTTGATCACGTTGGCGAATGCAGAGGCATCACCGGTGTTGAACTCGAACGCGGAGAAAACGAACAGCAGATCGCGGTTGTCCTGGTAGCTCGAGAGATAGCGCTGGGCCACTTCGGCGCGGGCGGCAGGAAAATCGCGACCATAATCGCCGGTCAATTCAAATACGACGATGCCCTCGAGATTGTGCTCGGCGACCACCATCTTGGCGAGCGACTTTGCATCCGCGGTCGGCGCCATCCGAACGAAGTCGACATCGTCACGCAACAACGGAACGGCTGCAGCCGCGATTCCCTGGCACACCAGAGTCATCAACACCACGATGCAGTGGCGCGCACGAACTTGAATTTTCATGAGAGCGGCCTAGTCCCTGGCGGGAGGAAGTTCCTTGGTAGCCAGGCCGGACTCTGGCGTGATGGCAATCACCTGCACATCCTGACCATCCTGCTTGCGCAGTGGTCGGATACGAAACGTCTCCCCGAGACGGATTCGATACGCAATAATTTCTCCGGAGGCACCGTCGCGCACGTCGATCAAGACCGCACCGTTTGCCACGGATTTAAGTCGGATGCCTTCCGTAGTTTCCTCGTCCCGTTGCAGGACGATAGTCTGTGCCGACTCGCTCAACAGCACCGCTCGCCCGGCGCGCTCGTCCAACCCGATCAATTCGAATGCCGGTGACGGCTTTTCTTCGAGCTCATTCGCGGCTGGTGCGCACGGGAAAATCACTGCGACGCAACTCAGCGAGAAAAGAAAAGCCACCTTGACGGCCAATACCGACGAACGGATCACAACGCCCCCTGCATTCAAAGATGCCGGGCCACCCCAATGACCCCAGCGAGGCGACCATAACCAGTAACTCTGGGCATGGCAAACGAGTTTCGACCGGTTTTTCCTAGGAAATGGTGGCATCGCGGTCTGAGATATTGATCAGATGGAGTCTGCAGCCTGCGGCGCGCGCTCCGCTGCCTATACCCGTGAGGTTGTAGCTGCGGGCTCTGCTCGGCTGCTGCTGCAAGTGATCGTGTCCCCGAGGGGACAAACATCACGGGCAAGAGCAGCGCGGCAAGCCACGCTCTATGCAATCCCCTCGGGGACAGGATCAAACGCAACGGCAGCGCGGCAAGCCACGCTCTACAGGAGCAAGGATCAACGGCAACGGGGCAAGCCACGCTCTATGCAATCCCCTCGGGGACACGAGCAAGAATCAATGGCAGCGGGGCAAGCCCCAGGAATCACAGACGAAAAAAAAGGGCACCGGGGTCAGCGGTGCCCTATGAATTTCCCTGAAGCAGCACAACCGGACCAAGAAAGCCGGCTGGTTTTATCCCGCCGTTAACTCTCCGGAACCACGACGACCTTCACCGTGCAATGCACATCGGCATGCAGGGTAATTTGGACTTCGTGATCGCCGGTGCGACGGAGCGGACCATCCGCGAGAACCACTTCGGACTTCGCCAGCGGATATCCCGCTGCTGCGAAGGCTTCTGCGATGTCACGTGGACCGACCGAACCGTAGAGCTTGCCTTCCGTGCTGGCATTGGCGCGAATGGTGACCGTGGCGGACTCGAGCCTTTCCTTGCGCGCGTTCGCGTCCGAATGAAGGCCATGGGCCTTGGCTTCGAACTCGGCGCGGCGCTTCTCGAAATCCGCAACGTTGGCCGCAGTGGCAGATACCGCTTTGCCCTGTGGCACAAGATAGTTCCGGCCGTAGCCGGGCTTAACACTGACCTTGTCGCCGAGGGCGCCAAGGTTCTTAACTTTTTGAACCAGAATCAGTTCCATGATTGAGCTCCTCAGCGTCCCTGGTGGTTGTCGCAATACGGCAGCAGTGACAAGAAACGAGCGCGTTTGATCGCGGTCGTGAGCTGACGCTGATAGCGCGACTTGGTACCGGTGATGCGGGAAGGCACGATCTTGCCGGTCTCCGTGAGGTACTGACGCAGCGTGTTGAGATCCTTGTAGTCGATCTCGGTCACGCCCTCGGCGGTGAATCGGCAGAACTTCTTGCGGCGGAAAAATTTAGACATGTTCTATTCCTCGTCCTGATCAGGCTGCTGCTTCTTCGAACTCGGAATCCGAGAATCCGGTTTCGTCGTCACGACGACGGCGCTCAGGTTTCTCATCCTTCATCTTGGCGATGATCGAGATCTCACTGACCGCGTCATCACGGACGGTGATCAGGTGACGCAGAACGGCATCGTTGAAGCGGAACGAGGACTGCAATTCGGTGAGTACGGTCTGGCTGCACTCGATGTTCATCAGCACGTAATGTGCCTTTGCAAGGTTCTGGATCGGGTAGGCCAATGCGCGGCGGCCCCAATCTTCGAGACGGTGAATCTTTCCGTTATCCCCGGCGACGAGCGTCTTGTAACGCTCGACCATCGCGGGAACCTGTTCGCTCTGATCCGGGTGGACGAGGAACACGATTTCGTAGTGACGCATGAAAACTCCTCTTGGACATTGATGGCCTCCTGACTAGGCAGTGAGGCAAGGTACTCGGCGCTACAGCGCGTCGAGTGGGCGCATATTAGCCGTTAGGCCCACCTGACCGCAACGGAAAATTCCAGTGAAATCAGAGGCATGGATGCATAACCCAAGGCGAATCAGCAACTTACCGACCCTATCCACAAGGTCGGCCGTGCGCTGCACCAAATTGGCGCTTTGAGGGCTGCTGTCGCTAAGTCAATGATGCGCCTGAGATTGGGGCGCGGCAGAGGTCAGTCTCAGGAAACCGTGAAACTCTCTCCGCACCCGCACTCGTTCGTGACGTTTGGGTTACGAAAGGCGAAGCTCTGGTTGAGGCCCTGCTTGATGAAGTCGATTTCGGTGCCGGCGACCAGGGCCAGGCTGTCGGGATTGACCAGAACCTTGATACCGCGACTCTCGAAAACGGTATCGTCGCCCTCGACGTGATCGGTGATGTCGACCACATAGGCCCATCCCGAGCAGCCGGTACGGCGGACACCAAAGCGCAGCCCAATGGAACCGGGCTGATCACGCAGGTAGCCCCCTACACGTTCGGCGGCGGCTTCGGACAACTGGATCGACATCTCAACACCCTCGGTTCCTAGGAACATATCTAGCACGTCGCGATCAAACGACAGATGTATGGCATCGGGTATCATCGCGACCCTTCGGATGGATCGGTCTGGGACAATCTGGCTTTGTTGCGACGCCAGCGTAGCCTGCACCCAACCGTCCCACCCAAGTATCTGGGGTCACCCGGAGCCTCTTTCAATATCGCTGCACCGGCGCCGGCCGAAGCAGCAGTCCAGCGGAGTTCGTGCAATGAGTGTAGCAAGCGTAGTGGATGCGCTGAGTGGGCGCCTGACTGTAGACAGCGCCGTGACTGTGCAGGGTTGGGTACGCACGCGCCGTGATTCGAAGGCGGGCTTCTCGTTTATCGCGGTCAACGATGGCTCGGGGCAGGATTCGATCCAGGTGGTCGCGCCAAATACCTTGGCCAACTACGAAAGCGAAATCGTGCGGCTGACCGCGGGTTGCTCGCTGCGCTGCACCGGCATCCTGGTCGCCTCCCAAGGCAAGGGGCAGAGTTTCGAGATCCAGGCGAGTTCCATCGAGGTGCTCGGATTCGTCGATGATCCGGAAACCTATCCGGTGCAGCCCAAGCCGCATTCGATGGAATTTCTGCGGGAAGTCGCGCATCTGCGACCGCGCACCAATACCTTTGGTGCGGTGTCGCGTATCCGCCACTGCATCGCCCAGGCAATCCACCGCTATTTTCATGAGCGTGGCTTCTTCTGGGTCAACACGCCGATCGTTACGGCCAGCGACTGCGAAGGCGCCGGTCAGATGTTTCGGGTTTCGACCTTGGACATGATGAATCTGCCGAAGACCGACAAGGGCGCGATCGATTGGCACCAGGATTTTTTCGGCAAGGAAGCTTATCTGACCGTTTCTGGCCAGCTGAATGTCGAGGCTTACTGCCTGGCGCTGAGCAAGGTCTACACCTTCGGCCCGACCTTTCGCGCCGAGAACTCCAACACCACGCGCCATCTTGCCGAATTCTGGATGGTCGAGCCCGAGATCGCTTTCGCCGATCTGAATGACGATGCCAATCTGGCCGAGGACTTTCTGAAGTACGTGTTCAAGGCCGTACTCGACGAGCGCATGGACGATATGCGCTTCATCGTCGAGCGCGTCGAGAAGAACGCGGTGTCGCGCATGGAGTCCTTCATCAAGGCACCGTTCGAGCGCATCGAATACGGCGAGGCCGTCGAGATCCTGAAGAAAGCGCCGAAGAAATTCGACTACGCGGTTGAATGGGGTGCCGATCTGCAGACCGAACACGAACGCTATCTGACCGAGGAACATGTCGGCCGGCCGGTGGTGGTGATGAACTATCCGGAAAAGATCAAGGCGTTCTATATGCGCCTCAATGATGACGGCCGGACCGTAGCCGCGATGGATGTGCTTGCACCCGGCATCGGCGAAATCATCGGCGGCGCGCAGCGCGAGGAACGCCTGGACTATCTCGATCGGCGCATGAAGCAGTTCCAGATCGTGCCGGAAAGCTATCAGTGGTATCGCGACCTGCGCCGCTACGGCAGCGTGCCGCATGCCGGTTTCGGACTCGGCTTCGAGCGTCTGGTGGTCTACATCTGTGGGCTCGGCAATATCCGCGACGCCATCCCCTTCCCACGCGTGCCCGGCAGCGCCGAATTCTAGGAATCCGCCATGATTGATGACAACGAAGAATTGGATGACCAACCGGTCATCATCCTCACCGAGTGGTGGCTGGCCAGCCTCGGCAATGTGATGGTCTGGGCGCGACTGCGCATCGAAGAATCCGATGCCGCCGATGTACTTTCGTCGGATGGATTGCTGATCCGCTATCCCGACGCGCTTGAGGCGCGCACTGCCCTGATGGACGCCGGCTATCAGTCGCTCGAGGGCATGGATGAAGACGATGCCCTGCCCTTCGGCAAGCTGCTGGAGGAACTCGAACCGCCGCGGCCCGACGGTGACAGCGACGAGGAACTGGTTCCCTTCCTGATCGAACGCATCAATGCCAATCGCGATCCGGGCACCTACAGTCTCTGACCTGCGCTGATTCAGGCGCCAGCCAACACCTTATATGTATAGCCCTCGCCACTTCATCGAATCCGACCTGGCGGCGCTCGATGCACTCTTCGAGCGCGACGCCTTTGTCAGCCTGGTCTCGACCGTGCAGGGCTCGCTGTTTGCTAGTCATCTGCCGGTGCTGTACCGGCGTGACGCCGATCGGATTCTGATCCAGGGACACTGGGCACGCGCCAATCCGCAGTGGCAGGACATTGCCAACCAGCAGGCTCTGATGATCGTGCATGGTCCGCATGCGCATATTTCGCCATCCTGGTACGTCAATCCCAGCGAGCAGGTGCCGACCTGGAACTACGCGGTTGCGCACCTGCAAGGCAGTGTCGAGATCCTGGAAGATGCCGCTGCCCTGCAATCGATTGTGTCCACACTCGCCGATCACTATGAGGCAGCTGTGGCCAGCGACTGGCGATTTCCGGAATCGGCACCGGGGCAATTGGCGGCATTGCGCGCCATCGTCGGCTTCCGCTTCGAAGTGAAGCGCGTGGACATGAAATTCAAGCTCAACCAGAATCATCCGGTAGCCAATGTACGCGGCGCGATCCAGGGACTGATGAATCGTGGCGATGAAAACGCAGTCGCCGTTGCCGATCTGATGCAGCAGCGGCTGGATCGTAAAAACCCGAGCGAGGACTGAATCCATGAACATTGATCTGCAGGGCCGCCACGCGCTGATCTGCGGCGCGTCGCAGGGCATTGGTCGCGCCGCTGCAATGGCACTGGCCGCGCGTGGCGCGGATGTGACCTTGCTGGCGCGCAATCGAGCCGCGCTTGAACTGGCGGCGGCCGAATTGCCGCGCCCGCTCGCCGAGCAACGCCATGGCTGGTTGAGTGCGGATGTTGCCCTGCATCAGCAGCTGATCGATCAGGTCGGCGCCGCGGCCAATGCGCGCGGATTTGAAATCCTGGTCAACAACACCGCTGGCCCGGCACCAGGGCCGATCGCGTCGGCGACGGCCGATCAGTTTCTCGACACTTTCAACCGTCATCTGATCGCCAATCACCTCCTCGTGCAAGCCGTTCTGCCCGGCATGCGCAACGCGGGATTCGGTCGCATCGTCAATGTGATTTCCACATCGGTAAAAGAGCCGCTGCGCAATCTCGGTGTCTCCAACACCATACGTGGGGCGGTGGCATCCTGGGCGAAGACGCTCGCCGGCGAGCTCGGCGGATTCGGCATCACAGTGAACAACGTGTTGCCGGGATTCACGCGCACCCAGCGCCTCGATCAGATCATCCAAGAGCGCATGGCCGCGACCGGGCAAAGCGAGGACGCCATCATCAAGGGGATGCTCGCCGCCGTGCCGGCAGCACGCTTTGCAGAACCCACCGAGGTGGCCGCGGCGATTGCGTTTTTGTGCAGCCCAGAAGCGGCTTATATCAACGGCATCAACCTGCCGGTGGATGGCGGACGCACCCAATCGCTCTGAGCGATGTCTGGTTTACTGGCGCGCGATGCGCAGGGCGTCAAACGAGACGCTGCCATCGATGCGCTGCTCGGACGGAATGCGGGCGCGCAGAACCAGCTGCAACCACTGGGCCGTGCAGCCGGCCGACGGCACATTGAACTCCATCGTCAGATCCTGCCAGGGCGCACTGCCGCTGAGCGGCGTTCCAATGGCGATCTCCGCCATATCCTCCGCGCAGCGCAGCTCCCAGACCAGGCCACGTTCGTTGCGCAATTCGTCGAGGCGAACGCGGCCATCGAGCCGGTAGCGACCGGGCGGTAGCAGCAGCAACTGTTTCAGATGATGGAAGGCCACGCGCTGGTCATCGAAACTGATCCGCAGAGCCGAACCGGATTTCGCTGTCTCTCCGGCCTGCAGATCGAGTCGCGCGCCGACCACCGGTTCGGTGCGCCAATCGAAGCCACCATCGGAAATCGGAAAATCGAATCCGCCGTTGAATACATTGCCGATCACCTCGCGTTGCGCGGTCGGCAGATCGCTCACCCACTGGACATAGGCATCGGCGTAGCGACGCTCGCGAATAAGTCGCTCGATCCAGTGATCCTGTGTATTGGCATCGAGACCGGAAGCCTGCGCACGCAGCACGGCCAACAGCTTGGCCAAGGCATCGACATCACTGGACTGCTGGACCAGCAGCGGCAGCACCGAGCTACGCCAGGGCGGTGAAGCGCCAAGTGCTGTGGCAAAGGCAGGCTGGGTTTGGGCCTGCGTAGCCACGCCGATGATGATCTCGGCCAGCGCCGGAATGAGTTGCGGACGTGCGCGCAGCATGATGTCGAGATCGGCTATCGCCGCAGACGCGTCTCCTGAACTGATGTGATGGTTGTACAGCCAGGTGCGGGTGGGCAGGTCGCGTGGCAGATGGCGTGCAGCAATCCGATACAGGGCGTACGCCGAGTCCGCGTCACCGCCTGCCTCAGCCGCGCCTGCCAGGACGCGATAGGCGCGCTGCTGCAGCGGGCTCGAATGCAGGGACGCACGTGCCAATTCAACCGCGTCATCCCAGGCACCCGCCCCAGCCAATTGGTCGGCACGACGCGCCAGCGCGACTGCATGCGCGGGACGCCATCGCAGAGCGCGCTCCGGATCCGTACTGGCGTAATGCTCGGCCATTCCGAGCGTAAGGGCACGCCAACCGAGGCTGGCCAGGGCGAGCAGAGCCAGTGCCGTCAGGATGCGCGAGCGCGTCGTCATTCCGACTACTGCACCTGGTGCCGGATGCGGGCGATGCGCACTTCGCCATCTTCGCGGCGCAGCTCGAAGCGGATATCACCGCCGATTTGACGCGCGCGCGGCCGCCCACTCGGCTTGATCGCTGCATTGAAACGGGCGATCACCACGATCTGCTCGCCCTCACGCCACCAGCTCATATCCGTCAAGGACAGCGCACGCGCGCTGCTGGTCGCGAACAGCTCACGGTAATCATCGGCGAGCGTCTTGGAGCCGTCGGCGATATTGCGCGCATCGCGGGTGAACAGTGCCATCAAGCCGATCAGATTGCCCTCGTCATAGGCACGGCGGAATTTCTCGAGCAGGCGGTCGACCGCTTCTCCCGGCATGGGATCCAATTGATTTCCCGCCGTCGCAACCGGCGCCACGTCTGGCACGACACCACTGGTCAAAATCGATGGCGTTGGTGCGACCGCATCGACTGATGGAGCGCTCGTGTTCTGACTGCCCTGGACCGGTAGCGCTGCGACCTGCTCCGCACGGGTCGCGGATTCGGCAGAAGGATCGCGACGACCAAAAGCATCGGCTAGGGTCGTCACCGGAGTCAGCGACTCGACCCCGGGTGCTTTGACAGGCTCGGCGCCCGCAACCTCGGCGCGGCCATTCGGGGCAGAAGGCATGTTCTGATCGAGCACGGGCGTGGGCGTGGGCGCGGGCTCGATCACGGTCGCGGCCAATTCTGGCGCAGGCACGGCGATGTCCGATGCGGCGGAAGTCGAGGATGGCTCGGCCGGGAGCGGCGTCGGCACCATCTCGGCACGCACAGATGGCGGCACGCGCGCGGGTGGCTTGTCCGGAGTTGGATCAACCTCCTCAGACGCGCTGAATGCCAAGGCCTGCCGCGCCCGATGATCGGCCTGGTAGTCCGCATACATCAAGCCAAGCACCACCACAGCCAGCACGACCAAGCCACCGAGCACGACGGCAGGCAGTTGCCGCATCGTCCGCGCGGATACCCGCTTGCCGCTTTCGACCGCGATGCCGGCAGCCTCAGCGCCGATCGGCATCTTGTTGATCGGGTCGGCAGCCTCAGCCGCTTCGTGATCCGGACCAAGCCGATCGTACTCGGCACGTTCCTCGGGATTGCGCAGATCGCGCCAGGCTCTATTGACGCGATCCAGATACACGGTCTGCCAGGCATCCGGGTTACGGTCTGGATGCAACCAACGAACGAGCAACCGATAATGCTCGCGGATGCGCGATGTCGTGTCCTCGCGATTGGCAGCGAGCACGCGATAGCTGTCGATGCCGGGTGTGAAACAAACCTGCAGCACAAAAAACTCGGCTGCCTCACGGACTGAGTCCTCGGTCTCGTTCGACGCGATCACTACCTGCTCGAGCGTCCCTGCATCGCCTGCGACTAGACGCAGCATCTGCGTAACGTCATCGGGAAAATTGCGACTGCGGGCCTGTTGCAGGCCCGCCGGCGCCGCCACCAGCTCCAGCGCCTGGCCAATGGCGCCAGCGACGGCTACCACTATGATCGGCCCAGTTTGGGCACGACTTTGCGATCGTAACTGTAATAGTTGTGGTCACCGTAGCCGTAGCCATAGCCATAGCCACTGTTGCGCGATTCGAACTTGGTCAGGATGCCGCCGACCACGAAGGCATGCGCCGCCTGCAGGCGCTTGATCGCGTTGCGGGCGATGCTGACGCGGGTCTCCCCCGCCTCGACCACGAGTAAGGTGGCGCGCGCGACATTGGCCAGGATCGGTGCATCGGCGAGACCAAGCACCGGCGGACCGTCGATGATGATCTTGTCGAATTTCACGCCAGCTACGGTCAGCAAAGAAAGCATCTTGCTGCCGGCAAGCAGCTCGGCCGGATTGGGCGGCAGTGGTCCACTGGTCATCACCATCAGACCGCGATCACCCGTAGTCATGATGACGTCGTTGGCCCGCGCGGCGCCAGCGAGCAGATTGCTCAGGCCCTTGCTGTTGTCGATGCCGAGCGTCTTGTGCAGGCTCGGATTGCGCAAATCGGCATCGATCAGCAGTACGCGGGTACCCATCTGCGCGAAATTGCGCGCCAGGGTCAGCGCGGTCGTCGACTTGCCCTCGCTGGGCGTCGCACTGGTGATCAGCAAGGTTTTGGGCGCGCCCGCCGCGGTCGAAAACTGCAAGGCTGTGCGCACGGAGCGATAGGCCTCGGAAAACGCGGAGCGCTGATCCAGCCAGGCCTGATGCGGGGACTGCTTTTTCAACATCGGGATCACGCCGAGCACCGGCACACCCAACTGGCGCTCAAGATCCTCCGGCGACTTGAAGGTATCGTCGAGGTACTCAAAGCTGACGGCCAGGATCATACCGAGCAGCAGGCCGAGCAAGGCGCCGATCAACAGATTGCCTTTCAGGCTGGGCTTGTATTTGCCACCGGGCATCGCGCGATCAACCACCGAAATATTGTTGGTGCTTACGCCACCGGCAACGCCGACTTCCTTGTAGCGCTGCAGCAGCCCGTCATAGAGCTGACGATTGGTGTCGACTTCGCGCTTGTAGATGTTGTACTGGATGCTGCGCTTCTGCAGATCGAGGGCTTCATCGGTTACCCCGATCATCTGCTCGTTGAGCAGTCGTTCCTGCTCCTGCGCACCAAGAAACTGCGCCCTGATCGACGACTTGATAC
>JAYSZM010000218.1:0-29353 GCA_043738015.1 Lysobacterales bacterium | reverse complement strand
ATCTTTTGCAAACAACCAAATCAAATCAAATGCAGCGCGGCAAGCCACGCTCTACAACGGCAACAGCAGACAGCAACGGCAACTTCTACGGAACAGGCAACGGAGCTGCCAGCGAATGCTTCCACTTCAGGGCGGGTTTCTCTATCCAGTGCCAGGAAGCGATCGCGATCACCAGGGTGACCGGTAACGCCCAGGCAAACACCTGCATGGGGCTTGGTGCCCCCATTGCCGAGACAACCAGTTGCTGAACCGGAAAGCCCCAGAGATAGACGCCGTAGGAGTAGTCACCAAACTGGTTGTAGATGCTCAACGTTGGAGCATAGGCCAGCCAGATTGCAGAGTAGGCGATTGCGGGCAAGAGCAGCAGCATGAAATAGGGCGTGCCGTGGCTGAGGTACGCCACGGCGCAGAAAAGCAGAGCCAGCGCGACGCTGACCGGAACGCGCTCCTTGTTGATCTGCATGAAGATGCCCAGCAGGAACAGTGCTGCCAGCCTTGAGTAACCGCCCATGCGCAGGGTTTCAGTGGCTTGCTGCGGAAAAGCCAGAGCAGTCGCCAGTCCAGCCAGGATCACAAGATTGAATGCCCAGCGACGACGCAGCATCCCGATCAGGCCGAGCAGGGCCAGCATCACGTACATGCGTACTTCGATCGGAAGCGTCCATAGCGATCCGTTGACGACCAGAGGCATCGGATTTTCTTCGAACACGCCGGGCAGGTGGAAGTAGGCGCGGATGAAGCTGAGATTCTTCAGCACGTAGCGCCATGTCTCGCCATGTCCAAAATAGTCGCGTGGTGACAGGCTGCTGACCAGCGGTCCGATCAGCAGGGCCGAAATCAGCACGCAGGCGGCGAATGCCGGCACGATGCGCAGCACACGGGCGCGCACGAACAGGACGAGGTCCTGCCGATTCAGATAGCTGCCTGCTACCAGGAATCCACTGGCGACGAAGAACACATCCACTGCGAGCGCGCCGGTATACATGCCGGGCGCCCACGCTGCGTGAGCGAGGAAGTCGTGCGTGCCCAGCCCAGCGACGGCATAGCTGTGGCCATAGACAACCAGGACTGCCGCGATTATCCGCAGCAGCAGGAAATTGTCATTGCGATCCTGCATGCGACCGACCAGCCAGATACCGGCAAAGCGAGGCATCGCTGCAATCCGTCGCAGTGTGGAACAGTCAGCTACGCGGGCGCTTGGGCTTGTCGGAACGGAATCCCGGTTTTGCTCCGCCGGGACCGCGGTCGCGGAATGAGGGCTTGCCGAACGCGGGTTTGCGCGGCGTGCTGTTGGCGGCCGCTTCGATATCGGCGTCGGATGCGCGCGAAATGCGGATCCGTTGGCCGGCGACCCAGACGCCCTGCAGATGCTGCATCAGATCATCGGGCATGCCCTCGGGCAGGTCGACCAGGCTGAACTCATCGAGAATCTCGATGCGGCCGATGTGCTTGCTCTCAAGCTCAGCTTCGTTGGCGATCGCGCCGACGATATTGCCCGGCTGCACATTATGGGAATGACCGACTTCGATGCGGAAGCGCTCCATGCCGGCCTCGGCGGGGCGCGCGCTGCGGCGTGGTCGGGGCGCCTGGTCTTCGGTCCGCTCAAGGTGCTCGGCACGTGGCGCAGCGGCCAGTGGTTTGCTCGGGGTAGAGCCATCGTCGAGGCGTTCACGACTGACCCGCGCGGCGGGTTCGGACGCGTGGGGCGCACTGCGTTCGACGCGTTCAGTGCGTTCAACGCGCTCGGGCCGCACGGCATCATGATGCGGGCGCGCAGCTGGTCGCTCGAACGCGGCACGCGGTTCACGCGTGGGTCGATCGCCGCGCGCCTCGGCGCGACGCTCCCATTCTCCGCGCTCGGCGCGCTTGGGTTCATTCATCAGCAGGGGCGTCTCGCCCTGGGCAATGCGTGCCAGTGCCGCAGCGATTTCAACTGCCGGGACATTGTGCTCAGCCTCGTACTGCTCGATCAGATTACGGTAGATGCCGAGGTCATCCTTGCTCAGGGCCAGGCTGATCTGCTGCTTGAACTTGCTGATCCGGTGTGTGTTCACATCCTCGATCGTCGGCAGCACCATCTCTTCAATGGGTTGCCGAGTGGCGCGCTCGATGGCGCGCAGCATGCCGCGCTCGCGCGGGGTGACAAACAGGATGGCGTCGCCACTGCGACCGGCACGGCCGGTGCGGCCGATTCGGTGCACATAGGCTTCGGTGTCGTAGGGGATGTCGTAGTTGACGACATGACTGATCCGGTCAACGTCAAGGCCGCGTGCGGCGACATCGGTTGCGACCAGGATGTCGATGTGACCATCCTTCAGTCGCTGAATGGTTTTCTCGCGCATCGCCTGCGGAATATCGCCATTGATCGCTGCTGCCGAGAAGCCGCGTGCCTCAAGTTTGGCGGCGAGTTCGTCGGTGCTGATCTTGGTGCGCGAGAAGATGATCATGCCCTCGAAGGTTTCGGCTTCGAGGATGCGGGTCAGCGCATCGAGTTTCTGCACGCCACTGACCAGCCAGTAGCGCTGACGGGTGTTGATGGCGGTCGTGGTCTTGCCGCGGATGGTGACCTCGGCCGGATTCTTCAGATAAGTGCCGGCAATGCGCCGGATCGGCGCGGGCATCGTGGCCGAAAACAGGGCGACCTGGCGACCGGCTGGGGTGCGCTTGATGACATTCTCGACGTCGTCGATGAAGCCCATGCGCAGCATTTCGTCGGCCTCGTCAAGCACCAGGACTTGCAACTGCGAAATATCCAGCGTGCCCTTTTCAAGATGATCGATCACCCGACCTGGTGTACCAACCACGACATGCACGCCGCGCTTGAGCGCATGCAATTGCGGGCCATAGCTCTGCCCGCCATAGATCGGCAGTACGTGGAAGCCGCGCACATGCGCTGCGTACTTCTGGAAAGCCTCGGCAACCTGGATCGCCAGTTCGCGTGTGGGTGCCAGCACCAGCGCCTGGGTGATCGCGCGATTGACATCGATGCGCGAAAGAATCGGCAAGGCGAATGCGGCGGTCTTGCCGGTGCCGGTCTGCGCCGTGCCGACCAGGTCGCGACCCTCAAGCAGATGCGGAATGGTGGCGGCCTGGATCGGCGAGGGTGATTCGTAGCCGACATCGGCCAGCGCGCGCATGACCGGTTCGCTGAGTGCGAGGTCGCTGAAGCTGACAGCCGTAGCGTCGGGGGGAGCAGTATCGGACATGAGGTTCTCAAATGGCATTGGCGCCGAGGCGCGCAGACGCGCGCGAATTGTGCGCACTATGTACCACGAAATGCCCTTGCGACGCGCGCAAAAAGCCGCCATGCCATTGAATGGCCGTAAATTTTCACGTCCAACGATGCCCTGGAACGGGGCTGGCCGAGGTCGCCAGCAGTTCCGCATCAAGCCAGGCTACGCGGCGCTCAGCCCTTGGCTTTCTCGGCCCGCGGCTTCTTGCCAAGCGCGGTGATGTCCTTGATCGGGCAATAGGCGCTGTAGGCATTGGTCGCCATGCGGAAGCTGCCACCGCCGAAATCCGAGAAGTGCCCGAGCGGCAGGTGATCGCGATTGAGCACGCGTACCGAACCATGCCGGTCCAGCCACGAGGTATCGGTGATCAGGGCGTTCGTATTTGGCCCCAGGCTGAGATTGAAACAGGGCCGCTCGAACTCGATCAGAAACTGCTCGCGACGTTTGGTGGTCAGCATCAGCTTGCGATCATCGTCGCTGGTCCAGCTGTAGATGTCGCTGGTCCGAATGCGTACCGACGAGGATTTCTGCTTCTGGGCATCGGCGTAGACGACCATCGGCGCGCCGGTATTTTCGGCGTCAGTCGGCTCGTCGGCGCGCACCAGCGTGGTCGCGATGAGCCCGGATAAGAGGATCAGACCTGTTGCGGCGGCTTTCATCGTGTGCTCCCTGGTCTTGGCTGGACGGGCGCCGGCGCCTTGCGTCGACCGCGAGCATGCCATGAGTGCATGCGCTGCGGGGTAATGCCTTGTGCCCGATTAGCTTCATTTTGCGCCTGATCAGCTGACTGCGGGCTAACCTCGCGGGGTTTGATTCGATTCGTTCGGTACCGTGGGCGTCCGCTTGTTGGGCGGGATATCGTCGGACCCCTCCGGCATTCCGCCGCCGCCGTGGCGTGGGGTTTGCCGTATCGCCGTGTCGGTACTTGCGAAAAGCCAGAGCAGCGGGGCAAGCCCGCGCTGCAGAAGGACAATGGCAGGATCAAGGGCGGCGGGGCAAGCCCGCGCTCTACAGGGGCAAGATCAAGGGCAGCGGGGCGAGGCTCGCACTACGACCGCAGAAAAATTCAGCGTATCAGCCGCGCTCGTAGGCCCAACTGATCATGCGGCCCTCGCGATACGGCATCACGCCATGGAAAGGCCGCGGATCCTGATCGAATACCAGGGGCAGGAACAGTCGATCGCCTTCCCACATCGGAAGTTCATGCAGGCGGGAAATCTCGATCCATTCCAGATCGCCTTCCTCGTTGCGGATATGGGGTTCGCCTTCGAAGGCGTGGATCAGATAAAGAAAACCCAGCCAATCCTCGCCCTTCTTGCCGAAGCCCGGCCAATTGATTGTGCCGCGCAGTTCAATGCGCGTGCATTCGATACCGGCCTCTTCACGGATCTCGCGTCGCATGCAACTGAGCGCGTCTTCGGCCGGTTCCATCTTGCCGCCCAGGCCATTGTATTTGCCGAGGTGCATGTCTTCCGGGCGCGCATTGCGATGCACGAGCAGAACGCGCTCGGCGTCCGCCGACAACACAAAACCAAGGGTCGCCAGGATCGGGGTGTAGGGCATGGGTGCGACGCTAGGCAGGTGGCGGGATCGCGATAATGGCGATCCCGCCGGTCTTGCTCAAGAGATTGCGTTGGCGATCAGGCGCGGGCGAAGCGATTGCGCTGCGGCGCCTTGGCCTTGCTGTGCGGCTTGGCGTGGCCGTGCGGCTTGGGACCATTGCCATCGACTCGGCCACGACGCGCGTGCTGGGCAGGACGCGCCTTGCCCGGAGTTGGCGGACGCGTTGCCGTGTCGATGCGCAGTGCCTGGTTCGGCACGTAGCCCGGGAAATTCTCGATGCGGACTTCCTGCTTGAGCATGCGCTGGATATCACGCAGCAGATGCGCCTCGTCCTGGCAGACCAGGGAGATCGCCTGGCCTTCCTCACCGGCGCGGCCGGTACGGCCGATGCGATGCACATAGTCCTCGGCGACCATCGGCAGATCAAAATTGATCACCACCGGCAGCTGCGGAATATCGAGGCCGCGCGCCGCGATGTCGGTTGCGACCAGAATCGTGATCCGGCCCGACTTGAAGTCAGCCAGTGCACGGGTGCGTGCGCCCTGGCTCTTGTTGCCGTGGATCGCCGCGGCCTTGAAGCCACTGGTCTCGAGGATCTTGGCGAGCTTGTCGGCGCCATGCTTGGTGCGCGAGAACACCAGACTCTGGCGACGGCTGTCGACGGCCAGCACATCGATCAGCAGATCGCGCTTGCGCGAAGCTTCGACCGGATGCACCAGATGACTGATCGTGTTGGCAATCGTATTGCGCGGCGTGACCTGCACTTCAAGCGGATTGCGCAGGAACTGCGCTGCCAGCTTCTTGATGTCGTCGGAGAAAGTTGCCGAGAACATCAGGGTCTGCCGCTGCGCACGCGGCAGTACCGCGAGGATGCGCTTGATCGCCGGCATGAAGCCCATATCGAGCATGCGATCGGCCTCATCGAGCACGAGTGTATCGATGCCACTGAGATCGACGGTGCGCCGTTCCATATGGTCAATCAGGCGTCCCGGTGTTGCGATCAGGACGTCCATGCCGCGGCGCAGCGCTTCGACCTGGGGCTGCATGCCAACGCCGCCAAAGATCGTGGTGCTGCGCACACCAAGATAACGGCCATAGGCGCGCAGGCTTTCGTGCACCTGAGCGGCAAGTTCGCGGGTAGGGGTAAGCACGAGCACACGCGGGTTGCGTTGCAGGGCGCTCGGACGCTTGCCAGCCGGGAACAGCCGCTCGAGGACGGGCAGGGCGAAGCCGCCGGTCTTGCCGGTGCCGGTCTGGGCCGCGGCCATCAGATCATTGCCGGCCAGGACCAGGGGAATGGCCTGCAGTTGAATGGCGGTGGGGGTGTCGTGGCCGAGTTCGGAAAGCGCACGCAACAACGCGGGCGAGAGCCCGAGGGTATCAAAGGACATGTAGTACTCCGTAGGTATTGCCCGGAGCGTTCCTCAAAACCGCGCCGCAGGTCTGTGTGGATCGCGCGAACGCGTCCGATGTTTCGCAGAGACCAGTCGGTAGGGAGACAACAGCGTCGGATGGGTCCGACTGCTGCGGGAAACCGTCAGGAAGAAAGGTATCAGCGCTTGAAGCAGGCCGCACCTTAGCGGCAAGTCATTGAGTCGTCCAGTTTTTTCCGGTAGGACGGGGCCGGGCCTTCAGACCGGCTTCAGCCAGCATGTCGCCTCAATTGGCGGGTTTGCGATATTCCCGTATGCCCTCCGGTGGCGATAATCTGAAACCGCGCCAGGCCGCTTGTTTGCTGGATGTTAAGCAAGATGTAGTAATTCCGTTCATTTGGCTGTATGGTGCCCTCGCTGTGTTGCCAGGGTCACATTGCAATCGTGACCTGATCCTGTAGATCTAGATGATCGACTGGTCGTTTACCTCGCTACTCCCTGCAACTTCAGACTCGGATCGGAGCACTTCCGACCGCGATTTCATTAATGTTTCAAGGAGTTAGTTACATGTCGGATCGTCAGAGCGGTACAGTTAAGTGGTTCAACGACGCCAAGGGCTTCGGCTTCATCACCCCGGAGAGCGGCGCTGACCTGTTCGTCCATTTCCGCGCCATCCAGGGCAACGGCTTCAAGTCGCTGCAGGAAGGCCAGAAGGTGAGCTTCATCGTCGTCAAGGGCCCGAAGGGCCTGCAGGCTGACCAGGTTCAGGCTGACTAATTTAGTCGCCCAGCCAGAATGAAAGCCCCGGTCGGCAACGACCGGGGTTTTTTTTGTGCGCGATTTGGCAGCGACCCGATCAGCGCGTGCCGGTGATCGAGCGCGCGCAGCTTGCATGCATCGCGTCGTAGTGCCGGGGCTTGCCGCGCGGCACTGCTGAGGACCAGAGACAGGCAGGTGCCGCCATCTCATTGTCGAGCTGTTGCACAGCTCAAACTACGGGCCTCTGGCCGAGCGCAAATCGCCAGCGAGATCACGGTGTCTCAGGGCTCATAACCTAAAGCTCACGCCCAAGGATGCCGATACGCTGCACCAGCGCATCAAATCGCGGGTCGGCATGCAGCGCGTCGAACATCGGCTCGCGCGCCAGGAACACCAGCAGAGTGGAGCGATCCTGCATGGCATTTTCGAGCGATCGGAAGGCCTTGCCGTGATCGCCGAGGGCCGCATAAATCAGTGCGAAGTCGTACGCCGGAACATAGCGCTGCGTGCTCGCATCCAGTACGCGTTCCAGCTCCGCCCGGGCTGCTTCGGTTTGTCCCGACAACGCCAGCGCCTGCGCGCGAAAGGCATTGCTGCCCGGAACGAGCAAGGGACGCCTGTCCAACTCGGCAATAGCTTGGACGTAATCTCCCGTCGCGATCAGGTCGCGGATCAAGGCCCCTCGCGCGTTTTCGACGCGTTCGTCGAGCGCCAGCACCTCTTTGGCAAGCGCAATTGATTCGTCATATCGTCTGGCATAGTAGAGAAAAGTGCAGGCAGCGGCCTTGGCTTGCAACCACAAAGGTTCCAGCTGCTGTGCCCGCGCCGACGCCGCCAGTGCGCCCTCGGTATCGCCCTGCATCGCATACAGAAGCGCGCGCCGGTGATGGTTCAGTGCCACTCTGGGATCAAGTTGAAAAGCGCGATTGTAGGCGCGCACGGCGCCGAGCCAGTCGTGATCGTACTGAGCCAGTACATGGCCGAGAGCCGAATGCGCCGAGGCCAGATCAGGACTGATGCTCAGTGCCTGTTCGGCTGCGTGACGCGCCTTCGGAAACACTTCGCGTGGCGCGCGGATACCAAGCACACCGAGCAACGCATAGGAGTCGGCGAGGCCGGTGTAGGCCAGCGCATAATTGGGGTCGCGCGCAATGGCCCGCTCAAAGAACGCGATGGCGCTGATCAGGCTGATCTCGGTCTGTCGCATCCACGAGAAACGACCGCTCGTGTAGAGGGAATAAGCTTCCGGGTCCCGGGTTTGTGCTGCCGCTGGCCTCGAGTGTCCTGCTGTGGCGTATGCTGGCAAGGCCTCAGTGATGCGTGCCGCGATGGCATCCTGCACATCGAATATCGTGGTGAAGTCCTGATCGAAGGTCTGTGCCCAAAGTTGTTGACCATCGGTCACGCGGAGCAGTCGCACCGACACACGCAGGCGCTCGCCACTGCGTTGCAGCGAGCCTTCAAGCACGCTTTGAACACCGAGCTCGCGACCCGCCTCAATCGCATCACGATCTTCGTCCGCGTAACGGCGTACCGAACTCAGCGGACTGATCGAGCGTGCACGGTCGTGACCAAGGTGCGCAATCAAGGACTCGGTCATTCCCAGTTGCAGCGATTCATCGCCGTGCGCGGGCAGCAATGGCTTGAACGGAAGAATAGCCAGCGTTTGCGTGGCACTGGATGTCTGTACCGGTCCTGCGACATCGTTGCGGCGCGATAAAAACACCATCGCAGCGATCACCAACAAAAACACGGCAATGCCAGCAAGGAGACGTGGCGGTGGGGATGGAGCCACCATGGGTGTGACCTGGAAAGTTACTGCATCGGCTGCCACGCCGTGGCTGACCGGCGCCACGAAGCGATAACCCTTGCGCGCGATGGTGGCGATGTAGCGATTCTCGCCGCGCGTCTCACCCAGTACCTGACGCAGGGTGGAGATGACCTGCGCCAGACTGTTTTCTTCGACGATCACTCCCGGCCAGAGCGCGCGCAGCAGGTCTTCCTTGTCCAGTGCCTCGCCGGGATGTTGCACCAGATAGACCAGTGTGTCGAAGGCCTTCCCGCTGAGCGGGATCGCCACATCGGTGCCGCGACGCCACAAACTTTGCTGGCGAGGGACAAGGATGAAATCGCCGAATTCGTATCGCAGTTGCGGCTGAGCCATGAGCCATCGGAACCCTGATCAGAACAAATCATAACTTTTCAGCAGCCGGCCAAAGAGTCTGGCGGCCATCCGCCGCCAACCTAGCGCCGCAATGTCTGGCTGTTCGTGCCCTGGCATCGACCTGTCCCGTAGCCCCACCTATTGAAATGGCCGGAGAGAATGATGAATTCGTTGCGTCTGGTACTACCACCGATTCTGCTGACGTTCCTGCTGGCCAGCCCGCCAAGCCAAGCCGAAGCACCATTGCCACATTACTACAGCGGCGCCAGTTGTGATGGCGAGGCGTGCGACGAAGTGCTGCGAGGTCTGTTCGCCTTCATTGACCGTCGCCTGCCTGGCCTGGGCAGCAATGGTCGCGCCTGCGCGGATTGCCACATGCTGAACGACAACTTTCAACTTTCGCCGGTCCATGTCGAGGCACGCTATCAACGCCTGCAGCAGCTGCTTCGCAGCAACCCGCTGGCAGACGACCCGCTGTTCCGTCCCATTGATGCCGATGACTTTCGCCGAAACGGCGCCGACGCCAGCGACTACCGTAACTTGCGTGAGAATGGTCTGGTGCGGGTGACCTTTCCCTTGCCAGCAAACTTCAAGTTGATCGATCCGGCTACCAATGCGCCGTCTGCTGAAACCGAGGTGGACGTCTGGCGTATGGTGCCGAGTATCGACAACGTGAGGCTCACCGGCGCCGACGACGGTATCGCCTGGCCACGCGACCCAAATCGCAGCGGCGGCTATCAGCTCGATGCACGCTTCGCCGCGCTGCAGGATCAGGCGCTCGGCGCGCTGATCAGCCATGCGCAGATCGCCGATGTCGCGCCGGGCCCGGCGCTGGATCGTCTGGTGACGCTGTTGGACGACTTGAGCGCGTTTCAGCGCGTGATGTTCAGCAGCGATCGCGTACGCCGATATTCGAATGCGATCAGTCAGGGCACACTGCCACTGCCCAATCCGGAACCGCCACTCAACATGTTGGAAAGCCACGGAAAAGCTGTGTTCGCGCGTGCCTGCGCGCAATGTCACGGCGGCCCAGGGCAGTCGACGCCACAAGCACCGGTGGTGCGCTACCACGACATCTCTACCCAGTGTCCCAGGCCCGTGGACACCGCAACGCCGCCACGATTCGACTATGCCGCCTGTCCGCCGCGGCTCGCGCGCAATGCACGCACCTACCAGATCACTCTCGCCAACGGAACCACCGTGCGCAGAACCAGCTCAGATCCTGGCCGCGCCCTGCTTACCGGATTCGTCGGCGGACCAGCGGCAGCTGATGACTGGAACAAGCTCGACAGCAATGGACTGCGCGGCATCCGCAATACAGCGCCGTATTTTCACAACAACAGCGCCGAAGGTCTTGAAGACGTCATCGACCACTACATCGAGTTCTTCAAACGGGTACAGGCAAACGCCCCGGCCGGCGTGATTCCCGCCATCGCGTCCACCGATGGCGTCCGGTTCGATCGAGCACCGAAACCGGAAGAGAGGGCGGCATTGGTGGCCTACCTTAGAAGGCTCTAACAACTACCGGGTTCGATACGGATGGACAGCGCGCGGCGGCCGCACTGATCCAGCGCGGCGTTCTGACTGCCCCTGATCAGGTCAACGGACCGAAGTGCTTCGTCTGCGGTGACCACGCGGTAGTCGGCGACGCAAACTGCCATCGCATCGGCGTCGCTGTGCGCGTCGGAGACGCGTAGCTCCGCGGTCATGCCAACGAGGATGCCACGGTGGTTGTCGTTCCGAATTCACGATGTGCCCGCAGCATCAGGGTTTTCGAAAGCCCAATTCACACCTACCAGGAGCTTACGTGGCGATTCAACGAATTCACCGCCGACCGAGGCGACTTGCTATCGCCGCGTATTCGACCGTACTTGGGCTGTGGTCTGCTCTCGGCCACACCGCCACGCCGGCGCAGGGGACGATTTATCTGTCTATGCTCTCCGGCCCATTGCACCGCATCAACTATGAGTACGATGGCGGTAGCACTTTGGTCGTTACTTCAGCGCAACTGGTCGCGACTTTGCCCCGCGGTGGCGGCGTGCGCGTGGGGCCCGACAGCCGCGTCTATGTGGTGGGTACCGGGAATGTGTCGCGCGTAAACGTCGATTCAGGCGCGTTCACCAGCGTCAGCGCCACCAACAACTCCAATACGTTGAGCTTCGATCCTGACGGGACGAAGCTTTGGGCAGGCTGGAAAGCTGCGCCGCTAGCGTCGGTGCCAATCGCGCCATTGGTCAATGGCACCACCCATAGCGTCAGCGGTGACGACAACTTTGCCACGGCCGTCGCGTTCACTCCGGCGAATGGGGCCTTCTACACCACGGGTGGTGAATTCGAGAGCGGCAACTTCGGACGCATCGACATGACCTCATTTTCCACCCAACGGATGCTCAGCAACGTCCATGCGACCGGGGCCGTCTACGACGCTTTCAGCGGGCATCTGATCGTTGCCGGACTGGGTCGCGCCAAGCAGATCGATCCGGCGAATCCGGCAACGGTGCTGTCCAGCCGCGATGACAGCCCGGGTGGCGAGAACTATCTGGTACTGCAGGCAGATGGTCGTGGCCACCTGTTCGGTACCCGTTTCGGGCCGAGCGCGCGTCTGTTGATGATCGACTACAGCGCCAGCGGACTTATCGGTGGCGCCGGCAGCGTAATCGTGTCGGTGGAAATTCCCGGTATCAGCGCCGGACTGTCCGGCGAGGCCGCCGTGGATGCTGAATCCATTTTCAGAAATGGATTTGAAGGGACTGATCCCTAGTCCAACTCGCTACGCGGTTTGTCCGCTTGCGAATTCAACTGTTCGCCCTCATCGACAAAGCCGTTGGGCTGCGAATGAGTCTCCGCCAAACCACCAATAGGACAATTATCATGTCACCGAAAAATCCGCTGCTTCCCATCATCTGTGCATCTCTGCTGTTCTGTCTGACCGCTTGCCTGCCCGATCAATCGGCTGACGACAGGAACGCCAACTTGTTTGTTACCTCAGCCGGCCAGGGCACAGTCGCTGGCTATCTCCCGACCGGCTACGGCTGGAAGCCAAACAGCCAGGTCGAGATCAGCATGTGGAACGAGCCGGATGGGCCGGGTAGCGCGAGTACTCAGTGGAAAAAAATCCTTGATGAGCGTGTCGACTCCCAGGGCATGTTCGGCTTCAGCGCAGGCGCGCCGTTTTATCCTGTTCGTCGCAGCATTTGCGGTGTTCCAGCGGATGGCCAGAAGGTCGTGTTTATGGCCAAGAGCCTGGCCACTGGAACGGTCCGCATGCACCGTGTTGAGGCAGACCTCTATTTCACCTTCAAGCAGTGCATCTGATGTCGTAGCGCTGCTGCGCTGGCCGGGCGCCAAGGCAATAATCTGCCAGCGCTTGCCCGGCGGCCAGTGTGCCCCGATCAGGGTCAATACCGGTGGATGCAAGCACAGGGCGTCACCTGGATTCCCTGTGATCGGCCGATTGATGCCTGTCACGGACGTCGCTCGCCGTGCAGGACGCGCGACGCCGGAATGGATGGAGTCCGACGCGACTTTGGCGGGTCGCGTCGGCTCAGTCACCGCGTTGTTGCCACCGCCGCGTCAGCGCATGCGCAGTCAGGCATTCGGCTCGATGTAGACCGGGTCACCCAACGCAATGCGACCAGGTTCCACCGTCGAGCCGTAAACGCCAAGGCAACCCTGACGCTCCTTGGCCACCGTGCGCAAGATTTCTGGAGTTCGCTCCGATGTCACCGGGTCGATCGTAATGACGACGCAGCGACCGTCGCGTTTGTCCACGCGCATGCGCAGGCCGCCGATCCGCAACACGGAACCGACCCAGCGGTCTTCTGGAAACTCGCAGTCATCGGCTGCCTCGACCAGAATGTTCGGCCGGAATCTGCGCACGTCGAGCGGGACGCCCACGCGTTCGCCAAGCCGCGAGATGGTCTGGGTCGTAATCAGCGATAGTGGGAAGGTGTCAAAAATGCCGCGGTCCTGCTTGATAATCCGCGCGCCGCTCGGATGGAGCTCCGCGGCGAGTGCTTCGTCGACAAGATCGAAGACTGCCGCCGATGGTGTTGTCACCATCAAGGATGAATTGTCGGGACGGGACGGGTCGACAAATGACGGTGCGTAGTGATTCATATCCTGGCGCTCGCGTAGCGTGAGCCAAGGGAAACCGCTTTGCCGCACACTGTCTCTGACAAAGGCCCATCGTCGATCACCCGCCAGCCCGTGCCACGATACGTCGACGTCCGCCAGTGGTTCGCCACCCATCGACTTGACCGGGTAACGCCACAAACCAACCACCTGACCGACGCGCGTGCTGCTGCCTGAATCTTGCATAGTGAGCCTCCTGAGAGGCGCCCTTGCCTGAAAGGCTGCGTCGAGCGTGACGGGTTCAACCCGTTGCAGCGCCCCTCGACGAAGCTGCGCGCTCCCTTTGGAACGTGCGAATACAAGATTAGCAGATGGCAGAGACCGGTCCGATGATGGTGCTGGCCGGTGTCACGGGATGGCAGGCCGTCTGGCAGAACTCGATGTTGCGACGACGTCCGCAACCGTGGTGAGTTCGTATCCACAGACCAGTTGCGAACCAGGCTCCGCTCGGTCGCGGGATCGGCAAGGACGAAGCAAGTACCGGCTACTTTCCACCCCGTGGAATCGTGCACTTCAAGCGTCAGAATGCCTTTGATCCGATCCGGTCATGGCCGCGGGCGCCGGCGCCTGCACCTGCGTGCGCAAAGGACCAGTCTGTCCAGTCAGCCTCTCGACGATCCGACGCACCCAGGGCGCTATCAGGGTCACGGTCGGGAAGGCGACGGGCCATGTGGTCAGGCAGCTTTTGAACCATTGCGCCGCGAATCCTGGGTGGATTCCCTGGGTGAAGCTGAGGACGAAGGCGGAGACCAGACCCACCATGATGGCTGAGAGCAGGGCGCCGAAAAGTATTGGTGCGTATTGAACGGGAATGCGCATTGTTTTCTCCTGATTGTGGTTTGGATGTTTACGACGGTGACAACAGGCAACTGACAAGCCAGGCCGCGGCGTAAAGGCCGAGACCGAAAATGCTGTGTGTGATCAGGCTCTGCACACGGGCAGCGCCGGGTCGCGGCGCGCGGCTGGCAGCGATACCGGCGCCCATGCCGGGCTGCATCAGCAGGAACGGCGCTGCGATCGTGAGCACGCCGACGAGCAGGGCAGGGACGATCGTCGGCTGGTGAATCCATTCGGGCTCGACAATCTCGAGCAGCAGGCCAGCGAACGCCACGCCGATGAGGTAATGCGCGGCCCAGCCGAGCATGCGCTCTCCCCGCACGAAAGGCGCGTCCGTGATGCGATCGTGGCGAAAGCGCCCGCTCGGCATATGGCCCAGCCAGCGGCCAACCAGACTGTAATCCGGAGGGGGAATGCCAAACAGATGCTTGCGCGCCATCGACCACAAGTCGATCAGCAGCGTCGCGCCTGCGCCGACGATCAAGGCGTACATCAGTTGATTCACGACTGTCTCCGGTGACTTGCCTTCCAAGGCGATAGACGACAGAGTGCCACTTCAAGTCGACTTGAAGTCAAGAGGGTCTGCGTACGGACATCAGCGAGGTTGCCAAACGATCCGGCGTGCCAGCTTCCACGCTGCGCTTCTACGAGGAAAAGAATCTGATCTCGTCGATCGGCAGGCGCGGCTTGCGTCGCCTGTTCGAGCCCAGCGTGCTGGAACGACTGGCACTGATTTCGCTGGGCCGCTCCGCGGGCCTGTCACTTGACGAGATGGCAGGCATGTTTGCGGCCGACGGGCGTCCGCACATTGATCGGCAGCTGCTTGCCATCAAGGCCGATGAAATGGATGCAACGATTCGCAAGCTTCGCGTCATGCGGGACGGCCTACGACACGCCGCCGTCTGCCCCGCGCCCAGCCATCTGGAGTGTCCGACGTTTCGCCGCCTGCTCGGGCTCGCCGCGTCAGGTACCAAGGCCGAGCGTGGCAAGAAGTCGCCGCTGATAAAGCGGGGCGTCCAAAATGCGCCGCAACCCCGGCGGCGATGAAGTGTTGCGGGCGAGACTGGGGTGGCAGACGGCCAGCGGAACATGGAGCGGATCCCGCGTCGGCGCTATCTGCCGTGATTCGTATCGTTGGGATGCACCTGCGCAGTCCGAGTTCTGCTGCGCCGTACTGATCACTCGAACCCGTCGGCGAAAAGGTTAGTCGTCACGACAGCGAACTGCGGGTTGTTGAGGAGGGTTGCGGTCCCGGTGATCGTGCGTATGGGCGGCGCAACGCCGGTCAGCAGCGATTGATGGACGGCGATCGAGTTGCCGGTCGAGTTCGGCACGAACAGTTCGCCGTTTGCGACCGCGAGGCCATTCGGATTGGACAAGCCCGTTGTCGCCGTGCTGCCGCCGATGACCCGGGTCGGCGTGATATTGCCCGACGCTGTCCGCCCGAAGAACAGCAGCGCCGGTTCGAACGAGGGCCCGAAGAACGGCGTGGTCAGCACGTACTCGTCGAACGTCGGGTCGTGGGCGATGCCGATCGGCCCGTTGTTGAACCCGGTGTTGGACCCTGAGATCACGCGGATCGGCGCGACCGAGCCGTTGGCGGTGCGCGCAAACACCGAAATGAAATCGCCGTTGTTGGCGACCGCGATTTCGTTGTTGGGTACGTCGATGAGAACACCCCATGGATTGCTCAGTCCCATGACCGACTGCACGGTGCGGACCGGCGCGACGTTGCCATTGGCGGTGCGTGTAAACACGGTGATCGTGAAACCAGCGCGATTGGCTACCGCGAACTCGTTGTTCATCGAATCCACCGAGACACCGCGCGGATCGTTGAGATTGGTCAAGGCACCGGTGATTGTGTGCAATGGCGCGACATTGCCATTGGCAGTCCGTGGGTAAACGGTTACCGAATAGGGCACGGTTTTGTTGACGACGATCAGTTCGTCGTGGACGAGATCGACGGCGATACCGCTCGGACTGGCGAGCAGCGTCGCGGGGCCGCTGAGTATGCGCAGCGGCGCGACGTTTCCGTTTGCTTTGAGCGCGTAGACGGTATGGCGTTGCTGTTCGAGTTGCTGACGAACAATTCATCCTGGGCGAGGCCCGCAGATGATGCCGCGAGTAGAAAGCTGGCCAGCACCAGGCGGGTGACCGTGCGTTTCATGAGTCTCCAATGCGGAGTGCGCAAACGAGCGAAGTGGCTCGTCCGCGCCGGTTTGGGCGCGCGAACCAGTCGTCGCAGTGTATTTGTTATCTGCCCCCTCGCAAACAAGTGCAGTGCACCCGGCGGCGGGGCAAATTCGGTTCCATGACCAACCCGCCTATTGGTTGCATGCCGCGCCTTCGTGTTCGTGGTTTTGCAACAGGGCCTCAAGTTCGTGATGACGCTGCAGGAATCCTTGTCTGGTATCAGCGTCCCAGGGCGAGACATCGAGGTAGCGCGCAAGAATGTCTCGCTGCTGCCGCCAAATGCCGCGCTGCTCGGCAGCGCTCTTGATCTGACCTGCTGCGCTGTAGTGAAGCCGCGTGCAATCGTGGAACACGCGCCGCTGACAGGCGGTCTGAGGATAGAGCAGGGCCTTGAATCGCGCGAAGAAGCGAAACTCCAGATCCCAGTCCTCGTCCAGGCGCAGGCGTTCGTCGAAGGGATGGGAACCGAGCGCCCGCAGCGCCTCCTGACGGAACACCATCGCGCTGGTACAGCAGGTCGGACCCAGCTTCATGATCGGCAGGGACCAATCGAAGTAGCGCGGAGTTTGGTCGACAAACCGGATCTGCCGCTGCGCGAAGGTGTCCGCGGAACGGAGCGCCCCTTCGACGAAGGTGCTGGCATTGCCGGCGAGTAGGGCGGCCTCAGGGTAACGCTTGAACAGATCGAGCTCTCGTTCGATCTTATCCTCGATCCAGATATCGTCGGAGTCCAGGAAGGCAATCAACGCACCCTTTGCGGCCGCGACACCGCGATTGCGTGCCGCAGCCGGCCCCTGGTTCACCTGATACAAGGCGCACACTTTTGGAAAACGCTGCGCCAGCATTTCACAGCTGCCGTCGTTGGAGCCATCGTCGACCACGATAATCTCGATGTCGGCGTAGTGCTGAAGCAGCACGCTGTCGATCGCCGCCACCAGCATCTCGCGGCGATTGAAAGTTGGAATGATCACTGAGTATTTCATGGCGATGCGTGCTCCCGCCCGGCCCAGAGCAGGCGATGCCCGAGCGCGTACTCGGGCTTGACGCACAGGTCGTGGACGCCGGCCTGATACTGCAGCAACAACTCCGCATTGAGTCTTTCCACGGCCAGACGCAGCGGGGATTGGAAGTTGCTGTCTGGATGTGCAGTGAGCGCGTTGGCGTGCTTGCGGCGCCAATACAGAAATTGCTCGATCACCACTAGACGAAACCCGGCGGCACGGGCGCGATTTGAAAAATCGGTATCCGCACTGGTGCGCCAGGGCCGAAATGCACGCAGTCGCTGCCACACCGCCCTGCGCATCACAAACTGTCCTTCCCAGCCGATTCGGCAGTGACCGTCGGCGTCCTCCAGGCCATTGCGCTTCGAATACACCGGAATCCGATTCAATTCGGCGTCGGCATAGATGCTCCAGGTGAAGCTCATGTCGGCGCCGTCCTCAATGGCCTGTATCTGCGTCAACAGGTAATCGGGACACATCAGATCGTCCGCATCGAAGCGGCAGATCAAGTCACCTCGGGCATACAGCATCAGCGTGTTGAACATCAAATAGGTGCCCTGATTGCTGGCTGCGTAGACGACCTCAAGCGCCTCGTGGCGCAGCGATCGGACAGCGTTCACAGTGTCCTCGCAACCATCGATGCCGAGCAGCACCTGCAGGCGCCAACCCGCCGGCAACTGCTGTGCGAACACGGCTTCCAGGCATCCTGCAATCCAGGCCGGGGCTTGATAGGCAGCGATCAGGACGGACAGGGTGCTCATTTCTGACTCTGCACTTTATTCGCGGCGCGTCGAATGTAGCGCTCGGCGCCACGGCTCAGAAACTCCCTGATCTCCGGCGTCTGACGCCGCGGGTCGGAGTACGGCGTAAGATTCAGGTCGATGATGTAGTGCCGTTGCCCATCGTGCACCAGATCCAGGCAGAAGTAGGCGAGCGGATAATGCGCAATGAAGCGCTTCAGCACGCGGTGCAAGTCTCGGGGCAGGGCAGTCTTCTGACTCAGCAACTGACGGCGCGTCAGCAGGAAATGCTTCTCATCGCGACGACCCAGCAATTTCTTGATCAACTGCTTTGCAACACCTTCCACCACGACGATGGCATCGCCGAACCCATAGACCCGGTAAAAGCTGTCCTCGGGATTGCCGATGTAGCGCTCGATGACGATGCTGGGATTGATCCAATAGGCCCATGGGACATTGCAGCGTTGGGCTAGGTAGTACTCATCCCATCGTTTGATCGGGCAGGACGGCACGGGCAGAAAGATCCGTCGCAGGGCTGGCGGCAGGCGTTGTTCGTTCATCCCGCCGAAATTCAAATTGGTCTTGAGGAACATCAGCTCCTCGGCCGGACCGTTACGACTGGCCTTGAGTGAGCTCAGCCCGGCACGCTTGAGCATCCGATGCAGGTTGTGCTTGGTGATGTCCTGAACCTCGCTGTTGAGCACCACCAGCCCGCGTCGCCGCAACATCGCAACCATATGCCTACGTCGTTCCGGAAAAAGATCGGCGCGCGACAGATTGATCTGGAACAACACGGCTCGAATATTCGGCGTCAGGCATCGGATGATGTTCTGATAATCGTCTGTGTAACGCGCTTGCACCTGGCAGGAAGGATCGATCAAGTGGGAGAGGTAAAAATCCTCCCAGGCCTGCCAGTGATAGACCAGGATGCAGTCGAGTTTGCGCACAGGCATAGACAGATCGCTAGGAAATAGCCGGGTAAGTCATCGCAATGTCTCCGCCATGTAGAGCGGGGCTTGCCCCGCTGCTGTTGATCCTGCCCTTGATCCTGTCCCCAAAGGGGATTGCATAGAGCGTGGCTTGCCGCGCTGCTCTTCATTTCTTTCCAAATGACCGCAAAAAAAAGCGCAGCGCGGAAAGCCACGCTCTATGCAACCCCTCGGGGACAACATCAAAGGCAACGGCGGCGGGGCAAGCCCCGCTCTATGCAATCCCCGGCCACGACCCAAGGGAGTGGCTAGGGGACAAGAGCCAATCAAACGCAGTGGGGCTAGCGGGCGCTGGCCTGGATCTCCTTGACGCTGTCCCAGAAGTTCGGCGACTTCACGGCCTCGGGCAGTTCACCCGGCTGCAGTGCACGGTCCAGCAGGGTGACGCTGTAGCTTTCCATCAGCGGGTAATTCCAGATCTTCGCCGATAGGTTCACCTTGAACACATCGAACGCGGCCTTGTCTGCGTCCGTGGTGTCGGGCTTGCCCAGCCGATCCATCAGCAGGTAGAAGTTCCACGGCACAAAGTTGGAGCGCAGGGCGACGTGCGCGGTTTTTTCGCCATCGCTGACCCACCATTCGTATTTCATGGTGCTGTTGCATTTCATGCCGCAGTCGCTGTCGGATACCACGGTGAAGCGTTTGCGTTCGACGGCGCGGGTGACGTAATTCACCGCGTCGCGAACGCCGCCGCCAGGATGGGCGGTCACGACACTGATCTGGTCGCGGCTCCAGAGGCCATCGCGCGAGAGCGCGGCGGCTGCCACCTGCATGGCGCGGTAGGCCACGGCGGTACCCCACCATAACGAGCCGGCGTGTTCGCTCATCGCGCCGTCGTAGTCAAGCTCGGTGAGCTTGCCCTGATCCATGACGTGGATCGAGGTGCCGCTATGCGGTTGAATCGAAGCCTGAGTCTTGCTGGCTAACTGGATCATGATCGTCGGTCTCCTTGGCTCGGTGTTCTCTGAAACATCGCTGGACGTGCTCGCAAACTTTGCCCGTTCAATATTGATTCGCCATGTTTTGGTTCGCTGTGGTTTGTCCAGGTGCCGATCGCGATTGCTGATAGGCACACCTGGGCGGGTCCGCCATCAGCAAATGCGTGGCAGCTGCTCGCCGATCAGCATGTCGACGATGCGGCGCCCGCCAAACACAGTTTGCATCGATACCCGCCCGGCACGGCCGTCTGTGATGCGACCGATCAACGCGGATTCGTTACCCAGTGGGTGAGCGCGCATCGCCTTCAGCGCTGCCTGTTCCTCGCTCGGTGGCACGATGCAAACGATCTTGCCCTCGTTGGCGAGGTAGAGCGGGTCGAGCCCGAGGATTTCGCAGAAGCCTTTGACCTCCTCGCGCAGCGGCGTCTGTGCCTCCACGATATCGATGCCCACCTTCGAAGCCACGGCGATCTCGTTGAGCACGGTAGCCAGTCCACCGCGGGTGGCGTCGCGAATGAATCGCGTGCCCGGTGCGGCGCGTAGCAGGTCTTCGATCAAGCCGTGCAGGGCCGCGCAGTCGCTGGCGATGGGTGTGGTCAAAGCCATATCGCCGCGCGCGTTCAAGATGGTGGCGCCGTGATCGCCGAGCATGCCATTGACCAGGATCGCATCACCGATCCGCGCCGACGACACGCTGAGGTTCAGTCCTTCGCGGATCACGCCGATGCCGGTGGTGTTGATGAACAATTTGTCGCAGGCGCCGCGTCCGACGACCTTGGTATCACCGGTGACGATGGCGACGCCCGCGGCTTTCGCGGTTTCGGCCATGGAACGCACCATCCGGCGCAGCAACTCGACGTCCAGTCCTTCCTCGATGATGACGGCACAGCTGAGATACAGCGGCCGGGCGCCGCCGACAGCCAGGTCATTGATGGTGCCGCAGACAGCGAGTTTGCCGATGTCACCACCCGGAAATTCGAGCGGGCTGACTACATAGGAGTCGGTGGTGAAGGCCAGGCGGTCGCCGTGGCGCATCAGCGCGGTCAGACTCATCCGCGCCTGGTCTTCCATGGTGTCGAGCAGGGCGTTGTCGAAGCTGTCGATGAAAATACTATCGATCAGATCGTGCATGGCCTTGCCACCACCGCCATGGGCGAGGGTGACATTGGCCGCGCTCAGACGGGCGCGTACCGGCTTTTCGGTGCGGATTTCTGGCTCGACAACACTCATGCGTTTGCCTCCTCAAGGCCAGCTTCGACTCGACGGCTGTGAATTTTTTCTATGTCGCCAAAGCGGAAGTAGGCAGCGCAGGCGCCCTCGGACGACACCATCAGTGCACCCATCGGCGTTTCCGGCGTGCATCCCTTGCCATAGACGCGGCATGCCCAGGGCTTGATGATGCCCTTGAGCACCTCGCCGCATTGGCAGGCCTTGGGATCGGCGATCATCACCGCGGGAATGGTGAATTTTTTCTCGGCGTCGTAGTGCGCGTATTCATCGCGGATGCGCACGCCGGAATGATCGATCGACCCGAGGCCGCGCCACTCGAAGAACTCGCGCAGCTCGAACACCTTGCCGATCGCGTCCAGGGCCACCGCATTGCCGCCTTCGGGCACGATGCGACGGTATTGGTTCTCCACTTCGGAGCGTCCCTCGTCGATTTGCTTGAGCACCATCCAGATACCGTGCAAGACATCCAGGGGCTCGAATCCGGAAACCACGATCGGGCGGTCGTAGTGCTTGGCGATGAACTGATAGGGTTCGTTGCCGATCACCATGCTGACGTGACCCGGTCCGAGGAATCCATCGATCTGAAAGTCTGGCGAATCCAGAATCGCCTTGACCGTGGGGATGATGGTGATGTGGTTGCAGAACAGGGAGAAATTGTTGATCCCTTCGGCCGCGGCGCGCAGCACCGTCAACGCCGTGCTGGGCATGGTGGTCTCAAAGCCGAGACCAAAAAACACGACCTCCTTGTCGGGATTGGCCTTGGCCAGCTGCAGCGCATCCAGCGGTGAATAGACCATGCGTACATCGGCGCCCTCGGCCTTGGCGGTGAGCAGGCTCTTCTTGGAACCGGGTACGCGCATCGCGTCACCGAACGTGGTCATGATGACGTTGGGCCGCTCAGCGATGGCGATGCAATCGTCAATGCGACCCATCGGCAGCACACAGACCGGACAGCCGGGTCCGTGTACCAGTTCGATCTCATCGGGCAGCATGGTTTCGATTCCGTAGCGGAAGATGGCATGGGTATGCCCACCACAGACTTCCATGATGTAAATCGGACGATTCATGCTGGGTCGGATGCGCTCGACCATCTGCCTGATTTCTACAAGCAGGGATTGCGCCTTGGCTGGATCGCGAAACTCATCGACGAATTTCATGAAATCTCCTTCCCATTTTGGGAATCTATGGACAAGTTCGAGGCCGCGATAGCCCCCTGAGTCAGGGGGCGAAAAACCGCAGGTTTTTCCAGCGTGTGGCAAGCAAAAAGCTGTACAGCGAAGACCATGTGATGACGCTCAGGGGTTTCTTGGATTGAGTTGGGATTCGCTGGCAGCGAGCGCATCGGCCTTGCTGATCGACAAGTTTCCGCGGTCGTCGGCGAGCAGGGTATGCACCAGGTCCCAGAGCATGTGATAGATCAACACGTGACATTCCTGGATGCGGTGAATGCTCCCGGAAGCGACCACCAGGCAGTGATCCAGACCCATGGTCGCCATCTCGCCGCCGCTCATGCCGGTCAGGCCAATGGTCACCAGTCCCATTTCCCTGGCCTTGCGGAACGCCTTGACCAGATTTTCCGAACCGCCGCTGGTCGACAATCCGATCAGCCCGTCGCCGGCACGACCCTGGGCGATGATCTGGCGGACGAAGACATTCGCGAAGCCGACATCATTGGCGACAGCGGTCAGCATGGTGCGATCCGCGGTCAGATCCACTGCGGTCAGTGCTGGGCGACCGGCCGTCACCGGATGCAGGAACTCCACCGCCACATGCGCCGCATCACAGCTCGATCCACCATTGCCCATCGTGTAGAGCCGACCACCATTGCGATACACCTGGGCAATGGCGCCCGCTGTAGAGACAATCGCCTGTGCATTCAGTCCGAAAAACTGGGTGACGACCTCTTGATGCGAGGCGACTTTCTGTCGCACCGATTCCAGCAGCGCCTTGTTCATCAGCTCCGGGTCCTGCTTGCGCTCGTGCAGGAACGGATACAGTCTGCTGAGCGCTTCCTTGTTGTCCGCGTTAGACATTTTCAACCAGGCCTTTCTGGGCGGATTGATCTGCCGCCTTCATGGCGGCGAGTTCCTCGTCGATTTCTCCGAGCTCATTGAGGACCTTGAGCGTGGCCTCCGCCTCCGCCTCATTGATGCGGCTCATCGCAAATCCCACATGGATGAGCACCCAGTCGCCGATGCAGGCATCGAGTGGATGCTCATCGCTGACAATGCAGGCCAGACTGATTTCGCGGAATACGCCGGCCACGCTGGCGCGCGCCAGATTGCGTTCTCTATCGGTGATCTCGACGACTTGACCTGGAATGCCTAGGCACATGGTGTGCTCCGTTCTGGTTGGGCGAGGGAAGGCCGGCGGTGGGCCGACAGATGACGTGCTGCGCTGATGGCGGCTTGACCGAGTGCGATGCCGCCATCATTGGCGGGTACTTTTTCATGCGACAGGACCCGGAGTCCCAATGCGTCAAGCCCGGAAATCAGGACCTCCAGCAGGATCGCGTTCTGCATGCAGCCGCCGGATAGCGCGATGAACTCCGGCCTGGAAACTGGCGCATCGGGCAAGGCCATGCCGTTGTCGCGCGCGAGGCTCGCCTCGACGCGCAACGACTCCGCAACCAGATTGACCAGGGCCTGGGCCAGCCCGCGATGAAAGCGCGCCGCCATGACGGGCTGTGTAACGCCACGCGTCAGGTCCAGCAACAGCGCGCGCCACATCGGTTCGGCATCGAGTCGGGCGATGCGTCCGTCGGCAGCGGCGACAATAGCGAATGCGTAGTCGTCTGGATCAGACGCGTGAACATCGGGACAGCGCGCTGCCGCCGCCTCCAGCGCCATCGCGCCTTGGCCTTCGAAGGCGGCCTGATCGAAGCACAGTCCAATGGCGGCGGCGACGGCATCGAACAGCCGACCGCAGGAGGACGCCAAGGGGCAGTTCAGCTGTGCCGCCAGCATGCGGTTCATCGCGTCGAGGGGCTTTTGCTGCAATCGACGATGCAGGTCCAGAGCGCCAAACTGTTCGACAAATTCGGTCCATGGCATCACGGCCAGCAGATGCGCGTAGGTGCTGCGCCAGGGCTCGACTATCGCGCGCATGCCGCCGAGCATGGGCAGAGCGTTCAAGGAGGCGAGGCGACGCGCGCCAAGATAATCACCGAGCAGCAATTCGCCGCCCCAGAAGCCGCCGTCCTCGCCCATGCCGAGGCCGTCCAGAATGAGACCGAGCACCGGGGCGGTATTCATCGGCAGCCCGTTCTCGGCCATGCAGCTCGCCAGATGGGCGTGATGATGTTGGATAAGTTCGACCGGCAGCTGCTCGGCATCCGCGCTTTCGAGACCCAGCTTGGTCGACAGGTACTCGGGATGCAGGTCGACGGCGAGCAGGCGCGGTCGATGATCATAGGTCTGCGCATACAGTCCGAGGTTCTTCTGGTAGTCCTCGAAGGTGGCGAGATCTTCCAGATCGCCCTGATGCTGCGACAGCACTGCGGCACCATCTTTCACCAGGCAAAAAGTTGATTTCAGCTCGGCACCGAAGGCTAGAATCTCCGGCGCTGGTTCGAATCCCGACGGCAGTCTGAGCGCGCCCGGCGCATAGCCACGGGCTCGACGCAGCAGGCGAGGGCGCCCGGCGACAAAGCGCAGCACGGAATCATCGATGCGGTTGGCGATCTCGCGGTCGTGCATCAGAAAGAGATCGGCAATCTCGCGCAGTTTCTCGCGCGCTTCCTGATTGGCGATGACCTGCGGCTCAGAGGATAGATTGGCGCTGGTCATGACCAGCGGGCGATCGAGCCCTTCCATCAGCAAAACATGCAGTGGCGTATAGGGAAGCATGAAGCCGAGCAGGTCGAGGTCGGGCGCAATCGCCACCGGCAGTTGCTCGGAACCATCTGCATGCAGCACGACGATGGGCGCCTCGGGACTGCGCAATCGTTCGGCTGCCTGCGCAGAAACGCTGCAATAGCGTTCGATCATGACAATGTCGCGCGCCATCAGTGCGAACGGTTTGGCATAGCGGCGCTTGCGTTCGCGCAGCCGGGCGACGGCCTCTGCATTTCCCGCGTCGCAGGCAAGATGGAATCCGCCCAGGCCGCGCAGGGCCAGGATGCGGCCGGCCCGGATACATGCAGCTGCTTGCGCAATGCAGTCGGCCGCGGTGTTGGTATCGCCTGCAGCGAGCGGCGGGGACACGGCGTCATCGTAAGTCTCGATCCAGAGCCGGGGTCCGCAGGCAGCGCAGGCGATCGGCTGCGCATGAAAACGACGATCCGCCGGATCGCAAAATTCGGCCGCGCAGACCGGGCACAACGGGAAGCTGGCCATCGTGGTGCGCGCGCGGTCGTAGGGCACACCGTGCACAATTGAAAAGCGCGGGCCGCAATGCGTGCAATTGGTGAAGGCGTAGCCGTGCCGGCGGTCGGAATTGCTGAGCACTTCCTCCCGACACTGATCGCAGATGGCGGCATCGGCAGCGATACGTGTCTGGTTTTCTCCGCCGACGCTTTCTACGATCCGGAATTCGGAAAACGCCGGTGCCAGGGGCAAATGCGATTGCTGCATCGACTCGATGCGCGCAAGCACGGGTGCTTCACTGCGGATGCGCTGCATCAGCCGCTGGATCGCCTCCGCGCTGCCGACGGTGCGGATCAACACCCCCTGGCCATCATTGAGCACTTCGCCAAGCAGTCCCTCTTCGCGTGCCAGTCGCCACACCGTGGGACGAAAGCCCACGCCCTGCACCGTGCCGGAGACGCGAATCTCCGAAGCACTTGCCTGGGCAGTGGACAGGACGGCGGACATGGTTCAGGGCCCTGTCGTCGCGATGGTGCGCTCGAACGACTGCCCATCTTGCATGTGCAGGTGCGCGGCACAGGGCATGCAGGGATCGAAGCTTTGAATCGCGCGGACGATGTCGATGCCGCTGAGCGCGTCCTCTGGGCCGGTGCGGGTTTCCAGAATCGGCGTATTCATCACCGCGCGTTCGACTGCACCCAACTCGCCCCAGGGCGATCGTGGCCCGGCATTGATGCGAGACGGCACGGCAATCTGATAATTGGCAAATGCGCCGTCGCGGACGACCGCCCAGTGCGCCAGAAAGCCCCGGCCAGCGCCGCAAAAACCGGCGCCCATGGTCTGGCCGCTGGTTGGAATCTCGAACGATTCAACCAGGGTGGAGGCGCCGGCACGCAACAGCCGCCGCGCGCGCTCGGCGTTCTCCGTGAGCACCAGCAGATTGAACGCGACCGCGTAGGCGCGTGCGCGATTGCGCTCGAAGGCATTCCAAACGGCCGGCGGGCGCCATTCAAGATCGATCGCAGGCAGCTGATCTGCGGGCAGGTGCATCTGCAAACTGTGCCCCGTTGAATGGAAATGCGCGCTCTTCGGCAGGCATCCGCCCAAGGCCGAGAGATAGATGCGCGCATAGGCGCCGACTTCGAAGACGCGCTGCCGCCAGGTCATGGTCGAAGCCCAGGAATAGGGCTCAGAGCCGCCGACTTTGTCTGCGTTGGCAGAGAAATCACGGTTCCATGGGTGATGCGGACTCAGGGCGTTTCCCAGCGGGTCGGTCTTGAATCGAACCGGGTTCGAGCCGCGCTCGTAATAGGAGCGATCAACGAATTCTTCCAGTCCGCAGTTGAGCTCGGTCAGCCGTGTCGTCACCAATTTCCCGTCGATAATGGCACCGGGCGTGGACCAACGTTGCAACCCCCAGTCATCGCAGTGTGCATAGGTCGCGTCGTAGGCTTCGTCATGGTCCCATTGACCGAAATCGACCATGGTGGCGGACGATTGGCCGACCTTCACGTAAGCGGGATTGGCCTCGTACATGAAGTCGAAGATCTCGTCCCAGATCGCGACACAGCGCTTGGCGTAATCGCAGAACGGGCGCAGCTTCTCCAGGAACCGGTCGAGTTGATCCTCGCTGGGCTTGAGGGTGACCCCGCCCGGCACGATGGACTCGGAATGCGGATACTTTCCACCGATGGCGGTATAGGCTTCGCGCGCTGTGCGCACCATGGTCATGGCTTCGACGTAGAGTTTGCCGCTGCCCTTGTCGAGGTCGGCCATGATCGCGCCGACACTGGCATAGCCGTGGATCGACTGACGCGACGCGCGACTGCGTTCGGCGCGTTGCCATAACGCCGGGTTGGTTCGCTGCAGGGTTTCTCGCGAGTAGTCCGGCCCCGAGAACACAAACAGCTGGATCGGATTCTCGTCCAGATACTGGCAGCTGAGCAGCAGATTGCGGGTCACGATGCCGAGCGGTGGTGGGCGCAGCCCCAGGGCCATTTCCAGGCACTGACTGGAGGCCGTGGCATGCACGCCACCGCAGATGCCCGAGGCGGTGGAGCTGACCAAGCCGGCGTCGCGCAATCCGCGTTTGACCAGCAAGGCTTCGTAGCCGCGAAACGCCGTGGCGACCGACGCCACATCGGTGACGCGACTGGATCGCTCATCGATGCTGCAGTGAATTTCGAGGCGACCGCCAACGCGGGTCAGGCCAGCTGATGGCCCGTTGTCGAGCGCCTGATTGCGCTGCCCGATCAGCGAGAGCAAGGCGGCGCCAGGGTCCGGATCGATCACTGACGGCGGAATGAATACTGACTGGGCACTCATGACTTCCCCTTTGTTCGGCCACGGCAGGCCGCGATTTTCCGCTTAGCAACATAATGATCTTGCAAGCTTAGCGCGCAGTCCCGAAAGAGAATCCCAACAGTCCCCCGACTGATTCGGCCTTCAGAATGCCTGTTGATGTTAGAACAAAACAATCGCCGAGGTGAAACAATTTTCTGTCGCGATTAAGCCGGCAGTCCGCTGGCTCCAGAGCGCAAATTTCGTTTGCGGCCAGCATATTGTCTTTGCGCCATGGCTGACGTAGATTGCCTCGGCCGGGTCGCGACAGCCAGAACGCGATTTGAATTCTGGTATCACATTGGAGTCTTTCCATGATCGCCCTGCATGAACTGTCTCATCGCATTCCGATCATCGATCCGGCCCGATACGGAAAGGCGTATGGCAGTGTGCCGCACGACCCGAGCGATCCACGCTCTGCAGAGCCCCTGGTCCTGCTCGACACCGTAAACGTCGCCTACTGCTCGTATCACGCGCGCAGCGATGGCGCGAACCCGCCCTATCATCGGCCCTTGCGTGGCAGTCGCCAGGACACCTGGTTGCGCGCCGGTGCCGCTGCCAGCCTGGCGCGCGTTAACGAGAGACTCCGTCTTTTTGGCTACGAATTGCTGGTTCTGGACGGCTATCGCTCGGTGGAATGTCAGCAGGCGCTCTACGATTTCTACTTCGAACAGGGGCGCAGCTCACTGGATACGCCGACTGAAGAAGCCTGCCATGCCTATGCCAATCAGTTCGTTCGCAACACCGCGCGTTTCAGCCCGAACAACTCCGATGCCTGGCCGGCGCATTCGACCGGCGCCGCGGTGGACATCACCCTGCGCTCACTCGCCACGCGCGAGGAGGTCGATATGGGCTCGAATTTCGAAGAGATGTCCGACACATCGCACAATGACTATTTTGAACGGCAGCTGGCGCAGGGACATATAGCCCCGAACGATCCCCGTCTCTGGCATCGCCGACTGGCGCACTGGGCTTTGGAATCGGAAGATTGGGTGAATTCACCCTGGGTTTTCTGGCACTACGATCTCGGCAACCAGCTCTACGTGCAAATGCGCCGACATCTGGGTGCATCCACGCCGACTGCCGCCTGGTACGGCTATATAGAAGAGCCCCCACGAATCTCGCAGCTCTCGTAGAGCGGGGCTTGCCCCGCTGCATTTGACGTTGCCGTTGCCGTTGCCGTTGCCGTTGTCGTTGTCGTTGTCGTTGTCGTTGTCGTTGTCGCGAGACAGTACCGCCGTCGAAATGGCGACCGCAGCCAGTGCAGCTGCGATCCCGCCGATCAGCAGTGGCGATCGGTGTCGGCGCCGGCTCGGGCGGTGCGCCGGGGGATGTGTGTCGGCGGCGATGGTTCGGGTGTCGTGTGGTGTGTTCATGATGTTCTCCAGAAGTGTCCGGTAGCGCGACGAGTCGCGGGGATCGTTGAGGGGCAGCGGATCGATCTGTTCGAGCAGTTGTCGCAGCTGTTCGTCCATCATTGGGTCTCCGTTGCTCCACTGGGTGATTGTCCGGTTGGGAGCAGGTTCTTTCGCCGGAGCTCGTCTTCGAGTCG
>JAYSZM010000217.1:0-11035 GCA_043738015.1 Lysobacterales bacterium | reverse complement strand
GCCGACGAAATCATGGCCATCGACGCGCTCGCCACGCAGTGCCACGAACAGATTGCCGGACTCGACCTTTCGGCTGTCGATGCTGACGCCGGAAATTTCGGCATCGCCACCAGCGAGACGAAGGCCAAAGGCTGCAGCGAGATCACTGAGGCAGGCGTGAATCATCGGTTGTCCATCCCGGGTACGACATTGTCGGGACGCCGCGGCCTGAGCATCGCGAGTGCGCTCAGCGCCATTTCGGCTTCCTCGGTGTCATCAAAGTGTTGCTTCACGCCATCAATTTCCTGATATGACTCGTGGCCCTTGCCGGCGATCAACACGGTGTCGCCACGGTTCGCCATGACGATCGCGCGACGTATGGCAGTGCGGCGGTCGCGCACGACACTCGGGGCTGTGCTAGTGGTCATGCCGGCGAGAATCTCGGCGGCAATCCGCGCACCCTCTTCGCTGCGCGGGTTGTCGTCGGTGACGATCGCGAGGTCGGCGCCGCGATCGACGATGGCGCCCATCAGCGGTCGCTTGTCGCGATCGCGATCACCACCGCAGCCGAACACGCAGATCAGTCGACCCACAGTGTGCGCGCGCAGGGTGGCAATCGCCTTCTCCAGCGCATCGGGCGTGTGCGCATAGTCGATCACCACAAGCGGCAACTCACCCTCACCGCCGAGTCGATTCATGCGGCCATGGACAGGATGCAGGCTGGCGAGGATTGCGGCAATTTCGGTAAGCGACCAATCAAGTGCCTGCAGTACACCAGCCACCAGCAAAAGATTGGCGACATTGAAGCGGCCGAGCAGGGCGCTTTGGATGACAAATTCCTGCGTGCCGCCGATGAGCAGGAACTGGGTCCCACGGGCATCGGTACGGATCGCCTCGGCGCGCAGGTCGGCGTGGGGATTGCCGTCGGCGCTGGTCGAGATACGCCGGGCTGCCGTGGTCTGTGTCAGCAGAGTGGCACCCACCGGATCATCGATATTGATCACCGCAGCAGCGAGACCTGGCCAGCAGAACAGTTTTGCCTTTGCCTCGGCGTACGCGGCCATGCTGCCGTGGTAGTCGAGATGGTCGTGGCTGAGGTTGCTGAAGGCGGCAACATCAAAGCGCAGCCCGGCAACCCGACCCTGATCGAGCGCGTGCGAGGACACTTCCATCGCGACATGGCTGGCGCCCTGGTCGCGCATGGCGGCGATGGCAGCGTGCGTATTCAGGACATCGGGTGTGGTCCGCTCACCGGCCAGGAGCTGTCCATGCAAACCGCTGCCGAGCGTGCCAATCGTGCCGACGGTATGGCCGGCGCAGTTCAATGCTTCAGCGATCAATTGCACCGTCGAGGTCTTGCCATTGGTGCCGGTGACACCGATCAGGCGCGGTTGCGCCGTGTCGGTGCCATGCAATCGCGCGGCGATCGCGCCGAGCTGTTGACGCAGATCAGTCATCACCAGCAGCGGAACGCCAAAGCTCTGGTCCGCTGCGATGTCGCTGAGTATTGCGCTGGCCCCGCGATCAACGGCTTTGCCAGCGTAATGAATGCCGTGCTGGGCCGCGCCAGCCACGGCGACAAACAGCTCGCCTTCGCGCACGCTGCGGCTGTCCAGACTCATGCCTGAGATCGCGATTTCCGGCGCATCGATCCAGCCGCTCAGCAGATCGCGCAGATTGGTCATGCTCATGGCATCACCCCTTCGGCGGAGAGGCTGGGATCAATGGCGGCTGGGTTGCTGGCGGGATGCAGGGCCAGCAGACCCGGCTTGAGATCATCGGGCGCCACATTGAGCAGGCGCATGGCATCGTCCATGACCTGACCGAATACCGGTGCGGCGACCAGGCCACCGTAGTAGACGCCGGCACTGGGATCATGGATCACCACGGCGGCGGCAAGTTTCGGGTGCGAGGCCGGCATGATGCCGGCGAACACACTGGTGTAGCGGCTCGAGTAGCCGCCAGCGCTGGCGCGGCGCGCGGTGCCGGTTTTTCCAGCGACGCGATAGTTCGGCACCCGCGCCTTGCCGGCGCCGCCTTCGGGGCCGGTGACGGTCTCAAGCATTTCCAGCAGGGTCTGGGCGATGGCGGGATCCAGCAGTTCCGATTCCCGATCAGCCAATGCAGCGCCCTGCACAAAGGTCGGCGCATGCCGCACGCCGCCATTGGCGACCGCGGCGTAGGCCTGCGCCAATTGCAGTGCGGTCACCGAGAGCCCGTAGCCATAGGACATTGTGGCTTTCTCGACTGGCCCCCAGCGGCCGGTGTCGGGCAGGCTGCCGGTTGATTCACCGGGAAATCCGGAGCCGGTCAGTTCGCCAAAACCGAAGCGGTGGAACATGTCATACAGATGCTCGCTGTCGAGCGATTGTGCGATCCGCGTCGCCCCCACATTGCTCGACTTGGTGAGCAGGCGCGTCGTCGTGAGCACACCGAAATCGCGGATGTCCTTCACCAGCAGATTGGCGACTGCGAGCGTGCCGGGATGCGTATTGATCTCGGTGTCCGGTTTGAATTTTCCACTCTCGAGGCCAGCGGCCACAGTGAACGTCTTGATCACCGAACCCGGCTCGAATACATCGGTCACTGCGCGGTTGCGGCGCGCCGAGGGATCGGCGCTGTCGCGCGCATTGGGGTTGTACGAGGGATAGTTGACCATCGCCAGCACTTCGCCGGTCGGCACATCGAGGATCACCATCGAGCCACTGGTCGCGCCGTTCTCAAAGATCGCCGCCTTCAGTTCACGATAGGCCAGGTACTGCAGGCGTCGATCGATCGACAGGCGCAATTCGCGACCGGCTTCGGCGGCGCGCAGTTCCTCGATGTTCTCGACGATTTCGCCGCGTCGATTGCGGATTACCCGCTTGACACCGGGCTTGCCGATCAGCCATTGGTCAAAGGCGAGTTCAAGGCCCTCCTGGCCCTTGTCGTCGACGTCGGTATAGCCGACCACGTGAGCGAATACTTCACCGCCCGGGTAGAACCTGCGGTACTCGCGCTGACCGTTGAGGCCAGGAAGTTGCAGCGCAAGAATTTCTTCCGCGGCTTCGGGCGGCAGCAGACGACGCAGGTAGATGAACTCCTTGTCGAGGCGCGACTCAATGCGTGCAGTAAGATCCTCGGTGCTCAAACCCAGCAATTTGGCGAGCGCCGGAAACTGTTCGCGGCCTTCCAGCAGCAGACGCGGCTCGGCCCAGATCGAGATCATCGGTGTCGAGATCGCCAGCGGCTCGCCGCTGCGATCGGTGATTGCGCCGCGCGAGGCGGCAACCGGCATATCGCGCAAGAAGCGCGCATCACCCTGATCCTGATAGAAGCTCTTGTGCAGCACCTGCATGCTGAAGGCTTTGCCAATCAGGCCGAGCGCGCAGACAGCCAGCACCCCGAGCACGATGCGCAGGCGCAGCGGACTGATGCCACGGGCTTGCAGGCGCGGCGCGTTCATCGCGTGCTCCTCGCTGCAGTCAAGATCGCCCGTTCACCGGTTTGCACCAGGATCCACGCACCCGCGCCGCCGGCTTGCGCCAGCAGCGGATGTGGGGAGTCCGAAAGCCCAGGCTTCCTGATCCCGGCGTGAGATAACTTCCCCCTCACGGCCTCTTCCTTCCTCAGATTTTGACGAACGCCCCGCAACCTCTTCGTGTCGCTTCAGCGCTTGCTCGCGGGTGAGTCTTGTTTGCCTCACCCTGGCCGGACTGACCTCGCGATCGCCCAGCCTGTTGTTGTTCCGTTGCGCCGGAAAGCCCGGTTCAACGTCTGATCACCACCGTTTCCGCCGGGCCTGGAAACACCATGCCCAGCTGATTGCGCGCCAATTGCTCCAGGCGATTGGTTTCGGTCCAGGTCGCCTGCTCAAGCTGCAGGCGTCCGTATTCGATATTCAGTTCGTCGCGCTCGAGTTCCAGCGCAGACAGGGCGACAAACAGCTGGCGCGATTGCTGTCGTGCCGATACCACGCTGATCGCTGTCGCGATCGCGAACACCAGCAGGACAATCGCCGCGAGGGCGCGCGCCGTCATGGCAGGCGCTCCGCAACCCGCAACACCGCACTGCGCGCGCGCGGATTGCGCGCACTCTCTTCATCGCCGGCCAGTTCGGCATCGTTCAATGCACGAAACAGCGGCGGCTTCTCCGGCAGCGGCGGCAGACCGCGACGCACCTGCACGCGACCGGCATCACCTCGAATGAAGCGCTTCACCCTGCGGTCTTCGAGCGAATGGAAGCTGATCACCGCCAGTCGTCCGCCGGGCTTCAACACCTTGGCAGCCGCTTCGAGGCCAGCATCCAAATCGCCGAGTTCCTTATTTATATGGATGCGTATGGCCTGGAACGTGCGGGTTGCCGGATGTTTGCCCGGCGCACCGCGTCCGACCGTCTGGGTGATCAAGCTGGCCAGCTCCAGCGTGGTGGCGAGCGGTGCCTGCTCGCGACTGCCGACAATGGCGCGCGCGATGCGACGACTGGCCTTTTCCTCACCGAATTCCCACAACACATCCGTGATCTCGCGCTCGCTTGCCCTTGCCAACCACTGGGCGGCGCTCAGCCCCGATCGGGGATTCATGCGCATGTCCAATGGACCATCATTCATGAAACTGAAACCGCGCTCGGCCTGATCGATCTGCGGCGAAGACACGCCGAGATCCAGCAGAACCCCATCAACTCCTGCCTGCGCCTCTGCCCACTCGGCCATCTCGGCAAAACTGCTGTGCCGGATCGCCACGCGGGCATCGTCTGCAAACTGCTCCTTGGCCACCCGGATTGCCTCCGGATCCTTGTCCATCAACAGCAAGCGACCTTGTTCGCCGAGCCGCTGCAGGATTTCCCGCGCGTGCCCGCCACGTCCGAAGGTGCCGTCGAGGTAGGTTCCCTCCGGCCGCACTGCCAGCGCTGCGATCGCTGCGTCCCGCATGACCGGGATGTGTAGATCGCGCCTGCCGGCGGTGTCTTCGTTGCTCACAAGCCCAGCTTCAACATCTCCGGCGTGACCTGGGTCTCGCCGATCGTGGCCGCGATCTGGCGCAGATGCGCCTCCTCGCTCCACAACTCGAATTTGGAACCCATGCCAAGCAGCACGGCCTTTTTGTCCAGCCCGGCCGCACTGCGCTGACTCGCCGGCACCAGAATGCGTCCGCTGCCATCGACATCGGCATGGGTGGCCGCACCGACCAGCTTCAACTGCAGGTTGCGATGCACCGCGATCAGGTTGGACAGGGCATTGACCTGATCGCGCACTTTTTCCCAGTCGCGCACCGGATACAGCCACAGACAGCCCGACTCGAACGGGTTGTAGGTGAACACCAGACGATTGCCGCACTGCGCCGAAATCAGCTCGCGATGAGCCGTCGGAATGGACATCCGGCCCTTGTCGTCGATCGTGATTGCGGTTTCGCCCTGGAACATTTGATTCCACCAATTGCCACTTTATTCCATGATTTCTCACAGGTGCCCACATTAGACCCCGCTTTCCAGCCCGTCAAGCAGGGATTCGGGCGTTTGTGGGCCAGCACACGCTTGGCTGGCAGGGGCCAGCGACATGGAAAAGCGCGGGTGGGGTGGCTCGGACTTCTTGCGTGCGCGGTCAGCTTGTCAATGCATACAATATTTTATATAGTTGACACATGGCGGATTCCAAGCTGGTCGAGTTCCGGGGCAGTTCCCTCGACGACCTCCGCGCCTTCCCGCTCGCGGCAAGGCGCGAGGCAGGGCATCAACTCGATCAGGTGCAGAACGGCCACGAACCCGACGACTGGAAACCCATGAACACCGTCGGCCAAGGTGTGAAAGAGATTCGGATTCGAGATGCCGCCGGGGCCTTTCGTATCATCTATGTTGCCAAGCTCGCCGATGCGGTCTACGTGCTTCATTGCTTTCAGAAGAAGTCACAGAAAACCAGCAACGCCGATGTGGACTTGGCTGCCAAGCGTTACCGAGAAGTGCTTAAGGAGCTGGGTCAATGAGCAAGCAACGGTTTGCCAGCGTCTGGGATGCCATCGAGGACACCCCTGCGGAAGCAGAAAACATGAAGCTACGTTCCGTTCTGATGACGGCGCTGAAGAATCGCCTTGCCCAAACCCAGATGAGCCAGGCGCAAGCCGCCTCACTCCTTGGTGTGACCCAGCCGCGTGTCTCCGACTTGATGCGCGGCAAGATCAATCTGTTCGGGCTCGACTCGCTGGTCAACATGGCGACGACGGCTGGGTTGCAGATTGAACTGCGGGTGCGCGAGGCGGCCTGATTGACTCTCTGCTTGCCCGTACTCATCCAAGCTTGGGTCGGCGTATAAATTCCGGACTCTGAAATTGTCACTTACTCCTGTTTCTTCTGTGCGACGACGCAGGCGCGGGTCGGCTTGCAAGCGGAAAGATGAAGCTACGTTCCGTTCTGATGGCGGCACTCAAGAGCCACCTTGCCCGCACCCAAGTGAGCCAAGCTATGGGTTCACGGTGCTCGTCGCTGGTCTCGCGCAGTGGCTGTGGTGCGGCATCGAACGGACCCCGCCGCGCCCGGGGAGCATCTTCGCTTGCCAGGCCAACTCACCGCGCCGGGCCGCTGCCGGTGCATGTCACTTCGACGTACGCCGACGTCCCTTTGACCCGCGGTCCACGGACGCATCCTTTCGATGCGCGGTGGTCGGCACCACGACAGGAAACTACCCCCTGTTGCGCAGTCAAAAAGATTTCGAGAAATGCGTCATCGGCGCCACCGACGGTGACATCGGTCGCGTCAAAGACCTTTACTTCGATGACCACAACTGGGTCATCCGCTACCTCGTCGTCGAAACGGGCTCGTGGCTTTCGAGCCGCAAGGTACTGATTTCGCCGATCTCGATTCAGCAGCCCGATTGGACCGCGCACCGGCTTGCGGCCGCGATCAGCCGCGACCAGGTCGAGAACAGCCCCGACATCGACACCGACAAACCGGTGTCGCGGCAACACGAGGTTGACTACCTCGGCTACTACGGTTACCCCAACTACTGGGGCGGCGCCGGGATGTGGGGTGGCGGGATGGCTCCGATGGCGATGTCTCCGGGTTACGCTGGCCTCGCCCAGAGCACCCCGGGGCGGGAACAGTTCATCGCTGAAACGACACAGGCCGACCGCGAGCGGCATCGCAATGATGATCCGCATCTGCGCAGCTGCGCGGTCGTCGTCGGCTACCACATTCATGCCAGCGATGGCGAAGTGGGACACGTCGAGGGATTCCTGATCGATGAGGAGACCTGGGCGATCCGCTACCTTGTCGTGAACACCAGCAACTGGTGGCTCGGGCACAAGGTGCTGATCGTGCCGCAATGGATTGGCGGCGTAAACTGGGCGGATGCGACGGTGACGATTGACCTCAGCCGCGAAGCGGTGAAGTCATCGCCGATCTATGACCCATCGGCCGATTTGGACCGTCAAGATGAGACGGGCCTGTACACACATTATGGCCGTGCGCCCTATTGGAGCGCCGGCTCCGCACCCGAGCGCCGGCTCTGAAGCGCTGACTAGCCCCTGCACGTGGTCGCACGGCAAGGGGCTGGTCATACGCGCTGCGCGCAGCGTCCCCGAAATTACTGCGCATGATTCGTTCCAGGCCGCGGCCTCAAAAACATGGGTCAGTGTACTAATTTCTGGCTCGGAAATAGGTCACTGATGAACCCTATGCGTTCCTGACCCGCGTCTTTTTCTCGCGACTATTTCGACAGCTTGCTAATGATCGCGGCGGCCGCTATCGCGCCGAACGCCAGATACAGGGCTATAGGTTCCCTGGCAAAGCGCAGGAAGCGATCCATCGCCAGATACGACTCAGCATTCACGGTGATGAGAATGGATTCCGCGTTGTTCGGGACGTCCAGGATCGTGGTTGCAACCCAGCTGTCCCCGGGTCGAAGCACATCGTTGGGCTCGGTTGTAAATTGGAACATGTCATCTTCTTCGGCCCCGGCAAAGCCATCCAAAGCATCCTTGTAAACCAGCTTCATGCCAACGCGCTGCAGTGGCACATTCGTCACGTTTTCAACCTGCAATTGCAGAATCCTGACGGAACCCAGTTTGTCCTCATCATCGATCCGCTGCCTTACCCTCACTATCGGCTTGCTGATGCGCAGCAATGATTCATCGTAGTCGAGCTTGATGATTCTCTCGATATCCATCTGACCTTCCCTCGTTGATCGGGGCGTCAGAGTCCCTCGAAGAATGTAACCTGCGCTCGCTCCTGCGCGCAATCGTTCCAGCCGAACCTGCGGACGAGTCGGACGCCCACCTGTTGCGGCACTCAGCCCGCCGCGCGCATTTTTCGACAGACCGAGCACGCCGATTCGGTTAGGGTGGCAACGCGAAACTGGACACGACCCAGGTCTACTACACCCGAGTCGTTATCGGAAAATTGATCGCAATCGACGCGGCAACGCATCCGGGGGCGAAGTTGCAACAGCGCCCTAACGATAAGGATGCGATCGGCGACGCCGGTGCTGGGGAAGGATTGAATAAGTTCAACTGCTGCGAGGGGTGCCGTTGGGCTGCGAAGCCGCAAAGCTTCAAACAACAGGCGCGCGAGCTGATTGACGAGCTGCCGGACAATGCCGATTGGAAAGACCTGGTGTACGAGGTCTCGATCGTTCAGGACATTGAGGAAGGTTTGCGTGACAGCGCAGCGGGACGTGTCGTCGGCAATAACGAGGTGCGCACGCTGTTCGGGCTGCCCGGCTTACCCGAGTGAGAGTGAACTGGACGCTCCAGTCGCGGCGGCGCCTGCAGCGAGTAGCCTGGATGAATTGAATTGAATTGAAATGGAATCCGGGGGTCCCACCGCCCGATCCCGCATCCTCTCCCCGGATTGCGCCGCTTCGCAGCTTCATCCGGGCTACTCGCTGGCTGACGCACTGCCCGCACAAATATTGCGGCACGCTATCTGTCGATACTGCCGCGCGCCCTCCATGCCAAGTTTCACCCATCAGCCCGCGGCGAGCACAAGATTGCGCAGGCGCAATGCGGGGATTTGTGTCGACAGCTTGGCAGGCGAGAGGCTGAGATCGAGCAAGTATTCGCCGGGCGCGGGAGCGAGCGTTTGCTGCCACTGGCTGATTGCATCGGTGAGTCTGTTGCTGAGCTCGTCGATGGCGGATGCCGCATAGACGGCCGGCGGCAGCAGCAGAACGGGCGTTGTGATCGGCAGCGCGCCAGCGACCCGGTACTGCACTTGCATGCCGAGCCTGCAGTCGATTACGTCCTGCAATACTACGCCCCAGAGCGCGCGCAGTTGGCTGGCGATTCCCTGAATGCGCTCTGATGTGCCGCTCAGCCGGTCCAGGTGAAACATCTCAGCGCGATCAATCTCGATCTGGAAGTCGTGCGCGAAACAGTTTGGGGTGGTGTCCGGCGTTATCGCGCAGGTCCGTAGTTCGGCATTTTGGGCCGCGTTGAGTGCGCACAGGTCGATCCTGAGTTTTCGCGATGGCTCCTCGCACCGATAGCTCAGCGTGGCGAGATCACTGCCCTCGTCAAGACGATCAAACGGAAGGGCATTGCCCTCGCTGTCGAGCGGGATAAGTTCGAAGCCGGTGACCGCGGTGCCATCGCCGCCGGGTGTAAGGCGCAGCGTCTGCTGATCGCCTTCGGAGGTGATCGCCACCTCGAGGCTTCGGTACTCGACCGTGGTCTCCGCATCAGGGCTTTCCGTGCCCAACCTGATCCGGATCGAGAAGCCGGGCTGCGGATCGTACAAGTACAGCTCGAAGGTGTAGTTCCAATGCAAGGCGGCGCGTAGCCGGTCGGACTCGGGAACATCGGCGTCTTCCCCGGGTACCGGCGCGGGAAGACCGCGTTGCTCATGCAGAAAGAGGGGCGAGGGAGTTGTCGGCACGCGATCCATTCCTTTGCGGGATTCCGGACTGCTTGTAACACGTGCCGTCTGGCCAGTGCGTGGGTTGGTACGGGGTCTCTCAGTCTGCCGCGGGCAGCACGTGCACGGTCAGTCCATCATGCTGGGCAAAACCGACCGGGATCGAGCCGAACCCGGTCTTGTCGAGCAGTTCGCCCAGCGCGGCAAGAAAACAGGCATGGACATAGCCATTCGCCAGAAAGCGAACGGTTTCGTCCCAATCGGACTCCGGATCGAAGTTGAGCAGGCTTGCAACGCTGGGTCCCGGCACGACGCCATCCTTGAGAAAATCAGACGCCCAGTCGCTGTCGTCGCTGGTCGAGTGGCGTGTGCACAGGAAGAGGTTTCCATTCGAGGCGTCGCCACCATCGAAAAAATACTCGAAGTAGATCGCCTTGATCCCGGGATCGCCGGCAACGCGGTCGGCGACCACGGCGAACGAGGCGGCAAGTTCCGATTTGAAATCGCTGAGGCCGCCCAGGCAGGAATGGACTTGGCCGCGCCGTTCGACGCTGGTCCCGACATGCATGGTCTGCGCAAAGAAGAGCACGAGCTCGGCCCACTCGCGCCGTTCGGCAAAGCTCTGGCAGGCGTCGCGCAGCACCGGCTGCAGCGGATCCCAATCGCGCGCGGCTGCGGCCTTGCAGACGAGGTCAACATACTCGGTGGGTGTCATTTTCATTCTTGATGGTCATCCATGGCGGTGCCGTGCGGGCTCGAGGCGGTCGCGTAGCGCGAAGATGGGTCGAGCGTATCGCGCGCAGTTCGCTGCCAGCGGTGCGTTGGACCACGCAAGCGACAAATCTGCGTACCATTGCCGATGCCCTGAATGCCCAAGCGAAGATCGCCGATGCCCAAACGCTCGTCAAGAATCTGTCTATCGATGATCGTCAAGAACGAATCGGCGGTGATTGCACGTTGCCTGCAATCGCTACGCCCGCTGATCGATGAGTGGCTGATAGTCGACACCGGGTCCAGCGACGGCACCCAGGATCTGATCAGAGGACTGATGCAGGACCTGCCCGGTGAACTGCATGAACGGCCCTGGCGCGATTTTGCCCACAACCGTTCCGAGGCGTTGGCACTCGCCAAGGGCCGTGCCGACTATGTGTTCGTGATTGATGCCGATGAAACCCTGGAGTGGCCCGAAGGCTTTGAGCTGCCGGCCCTGACCGCCGATGCCTATAGTCTCGAT
>JAYSZM010000216.1:0-2433 GCA_043738015.1 Lysobacterales bacterium | reverse complement strand
TTCCTCAGGAAGTCTGGATCCATGCGGCGTTGACCGCAGTCGACAGCGGCGGCCTTTCCGGCGACATTCGGATGTTCGATGCAGCCGGCGAACTGCTGCTCGAAATCCTCGGTTGCAAGGCCCGCTCGCTAGGCGGCGAAAAAGCCGCTTTCACCGTGCGGCAGCAGAGGCTCTACAGACCGGACTGGCTTGAGACCGCGCGCAACGACAGCGAAGAATCTGCAGTCCCGGGCCAATGGATCGTGTACGGCGGTTGCCGAGCGCTGGCGAACGAGATCGTGGCCGCCCTGAAGCAGGCTGGAAACAAAGCGACGCATATCGCGGCGGATGCATTCGATGTCGGCAGTTCCGATCAATGGCAGGCGATGATTGCCGCCGCTAACATCAACGGAGCACTCAAAGGCGTCATCCATCTGGATGCCTGCCATGACGATCGTCGCGCCGATCCCGACCTAAACGCAATCAACGGGATTCTGCGCGCATCGTGTATTGCGACGCTCAACCTCACGAAGACGCTGGCGGCGCTGAACACGATCGACAAGCCGAAACTGTGGATCGTGACCCGGGGAAGCCAATCGGTCGTCGCCGGCGATGCGCCGGAACCCTTCAGTGCCAGCGTATGGGGCCTGGCCAGAGTGCTCGGTCACTACGAACATATCGATCTGTGGGGCGGAATCATCGACCTGAGCGCGGACAGGTCCGCAGACGACGCGGCGATGATCGTTGCTGAATGCACGGCGGCACAGCGAGACGAGGATCAGATCGCATTCCGCGAGGGGCGTCGGTTCTGTTTGCGGCTTGCCGACTGTACCGTCGAATCAAGCCTGCCGGTTCCGCCGTCGTTGAGGTCGGATGCGTCTTACCTGATTACCGGCGGTCTGGGCGCGCTAGGCATCGCAATCAGTGGCTGGATGGTCGCGCGCGGTGCACGCCATCTCGTGCTGCTCGGCCGCGAATCGCTGCCGCCGCGCGGAACTTGGGCAAGCCTTCCGGCCGATCATCAGGCCTATCTGAAAGTGGCCGCCGTGATGGCACTGGAACGCATGGGAGCCAGCGTGCTGACCGAATCGGTGGATGTGTCGGATCGCGACGCGCTGTCTGCCTTGATCGGCCGGCTTCACGACGAGGGGAGGCCACCGCTGCGCGGTGTTATCCATTCCGCAGGCGTCGCTTACCCCAGATTGATCGCTGAAACCGATGAAAAAGAATTCATGTCGGTATTCCCATCGAAAGTGATGGGTGCTTGGAATCTGCACCATGCGACTGCGGGGATTGTCCTGGATTTCTTTGTCATGTTCTCGTCGGTGGCCTCGCTGGTCACTTCGATGGGGCAGGGCAACTACGCTGCCGCCAACACATCGCTGGATATGCTTTCGTATCTGCGCCGCGCGAACGGGTTGCCTGCGCTGAGCGTGAATTGGGGCCCTTGGGGCGATGTGGGCATGGCCACCAAGCTCGACCTGATCACGTATTTCAACAATCGCGGCTTCTACCCGATGACCGCCGAACAAGGCTGCCAGGCGCTTGGCTGGCTGATGAGCGACAAGGTCGCCCAAGCGATCGTGATCGGGGCGCACTGGACGACCGTGGGCGATACCAGCCCGCTCGGCATCGCTGCCCCGATGCTCAGGAATCTGATCGCCGCCGAACAGAACGCGATAAGCGATCTGCAGAGCGACGCTGTGAAAGCCGATGTCCTTTTTGCGCTGCGCCAGGAGTTCGATCCAGACAAACGGATCGAGATCATCCAGGAACATGTGAGAGCCCTAGTCTGTCGAGTGCTGCGTGTCGATTCAGCCAAAATCGCCGATGCCGACAATCTCAGCAACCGCGGCTTGGATTCGATGATGGCGATCGAGGTCAAGAATCGGATCGAACAATCCTTCAAGGTCGCGTACGCGATCATCGATCTGCTCAAAGGCGCCAGCATCACCACCATCTCCGCCGCTCTGTATGCATCGTTGGGTGCGGAATACAGCGCTGATACCGACGACGATCTCTCCGGGATCATTGACGAGATCGAAGGTCTCACCGAGGCCGAAATCGAAACACTCCTATTCGACGTTGTTTAAGCGGATTTATAAACATGGATAGTTTGACGAAAAAAATAGGCAACCTCAGTGCCGATCAGCGTCGTGCGCTCAAGAGGAAACTCGAGAGCAAGCGGGCGTCCGTGGAAAGCGGGATGATCCGTACAGAAGTCCATGAATGCGAGCTTTCGCCGCCGCAGAAACGTCTGTGGATCATGTCCAGACTTGACGGAGGCAGCAGCGCATATAACATTCCCGCAGTGTTCGAAGTCAAAGGCGGTCTGGATTATGCCCGCCTGGTCTCCGCGCTATCCGCAGTATGCGAGCGGCATGAAATTCTGCGCACTACGTTCCATGTCGATGCGCAGGGCAGTCCGTTACAGCGGATCTCCGCTGAAGTTAA
>JAYSZM010000215.1:0-29482 GCA_043738015.1 Lysobacterales bacterium | reverse complement strand
GAAAGCACGCCGCACACAACGCGAAACGCAGTGATAGAGACCAGGCGCGCCGGGTGGAACCAGTGATGATCGTGGGTAGGTCATAGCGACCACGATGGCCGGATCAGCGGGCGAAGTCAGTCGGACAAATGCGTGACGTGGGCTGGGAGAAGTCGGAAATGATGGGTGTCCAGGTTTTGGGTTTTGCGGTTTTGTCGAGGTTTTGGGACAGGGTGTCCAGGTTTTGGGACAAATGTGTGACGTGGGCTGGGAGAAGTCGGAAATGATGGGTGTCCAGGTTTTGTCGGTGTCCAGGTTTTGTCGTCCAGGTTTTGGGAAATGATGGGTGTCCAGGTTTTGTCGCTGAAATGATGGGTGTCCAGGTTTTGATCCCGGAAATGATGAGTGTCCAGGTTTTGGTCCTGAAATGATGGGTGTCCAGGTTTTTAGGTTGATCCAGGTTTTGAGGTTTTGCAGGTTTTGTCGGCACGCTGACGCGCGGTCACACCGCGTCGCAATCGCGCGGCGACCAACGCATCGGAAGGCTAGGCGAACGGCTTCCCCCGGGTCGGTCAACCTCCATGAAACTCAACGACCTGTGACCTGGTTCACAGGTTCAGCGAATCAGAGGTCGGAGCCGTGTTTCCCAGTGACGCGGTATCGAATTGGCTCACTGGTGATCCCTGTTTTCGGGCCGTGGGGGTGGTCTATCGGCATAATGTGCTAATGAACGACCTGACCCCTTTCTCCGTTGGGTGAATTGTGCGGCGTCGGCGTTTTACAGACGAGGCAATATAGACGCTATGGCTTTGAAACCCAAGGAGTTAACTCGACCAAGCGCCAGATATCTTTTCGATTGGGTGCCAATTGGGCTTGACTTGCATTGCATACCTTGCAAGGCTGCGCGCGGCAAATCTCTGGATGTAGTTCATGCACGCCATTTGACGGGCGGAATACTTCCCCTGCTTGCAGTTGTAGTTAGCAGCGCACGCCTGCGATATCGCTTGCGATATCAGAAGCTATCCGCACAATCCGTGCCGAAAAATAACCGGAGGAACCATGCAACATCACGTTGATACTGATTCTTTGCGACACCAACTGGCTGCCGTCGTCTGCGCGCTGGCCATCGCCGCCCTGCCGATGAGCGCAGGTAATGCCTTCAAGCCAACTGCCGAATTCGGCCACGTCGGTGTGGTTCGCAATGCCATCACCCCGATAACTCGAACCGCGACCAGCGGTGAAACTCTGCGATTTTCAGCACGAGCGATCGACGAATTGCGCGACGCGACCGCTGGCGTCGACGAAATATTCTCCGATCGCGGCGAACTGAGCGTCCCGAATGCGCACTGCGACGACGAATTGCTGCCGGCTTGCAGCCAGCGCATCATGACCATTAAGGGCGACATTATCGCCAACCTCAGCAGCGACTCGCGCGATGGCGCCGCGGCGCGCGCTCAGGCCGGGCGGGCCTTGCATACCTTGCAGGATTTCTACGCGCACAGCAATTGGGTAAACGCACCCGGCCCAGGCAATACTGGCGCAAATAGCGCGCTCGGGCGCAGCGTCATGACCGCGTTGCCGCGTGGCACTGTCACCTGCGTCGACAACTTCTTCGACGACGCCTTGACCGGGGCCGGACTGACTTCGATTACCACGGGCTATTTCGGCAGTGTCGAACCGCCCGCGGGCAAGTGTGCGCATGGTGTGATCTCTGGCGCCGGTATTCACAAGGACGCGCCGGGCCGTCCCTTTCACGCGCAGGCACGCGCGGCGGCGGTCGCCAGCACGGTCGACTTCATCAATCAGATCCTTGATGCGCCCGGTGTCGCCGGCAATGACGAGGCGATCAGAGCGTTCATGGATATCCGCGGTACGCTTGGCTTCGTCGTCGACGACACCGGTTCCATGGGTCTAGATATCGCCGGCGTGAGAAGTTCGGTACAGCAGATCGTCAACGCCGTCGCCGGTACCGAAAACGCGCCCGACAATTACTTGCTGGTGCGCTTCGGCGATCCCGATGTAGGCGCGCCGTTCAAGACTTCCGACGCCTCCGCATTGCTCGCTGCGGTAAACGCCCTTTCTGCCGGTGGCGGCGGTGATTGCCCGGAATTGTCGCAGAGCGGCTTGTTGTCGGCGATTTCAGGTGCCAGCAGCGGCGCCAAGCTGTACTTCTATAGCGATGCGTCGGCGAAGGATTCGTCGCTGGGCGGCAACGTCGCCGCTGCGGCAACTGCCAAGAAGATCACTATCAACTATGTGATCACCGGCAGCTGTTCGCCCATCGATCCAGCCTATATCCGTGTGGCTCAGGAAACCGGCGGCCAGGTGTTCTTTATCCGGCGTTCCGAGGTTGGCGCGATCTTCCACCTGATCGAACCCTCGTTGTCCGGTGACCTGAGGCCGATGTTGGTGCTCAACGATCGCTTCACCGGCGCGGCGAAAAGCTACGATGTGCCGGTCGACTCGACGGTACGCAGCATCACTTTTTCGGTCAGCGCCGATGCACTGTCGTCGGTACGCGTGTTTCGCCCGTCCGGCGCCGAAGTACTGACCAGCGACGGCGATGTCACCTATACGCCATTGTCCACGGCGCGCATCTACACCATCGACGCGCCCGCGGCCGGCGGCTGGAATGTATCGGTCGCCGGCAGCGGTGATCTGTCGCTCGCGGTGCTCGGCAACAGTCCGATCGATTTTGCTGATTTCGCATTTGTCGAGTTGCGTGGCCGTGTCGAGCACGAGGGACTGTTTCGTCTTAACGGACAGCCTATTCGTGATGACGAATACATCGCCCGCGCGCGCGCCTTCGGTCCGTTCGCCAGCATTGAATTCGAGCGTGTGGCACTCGACGGTACCGTGCTTGGCCCACTTGTGCTTAGTGCCGGTGGCCATATCGACGCGGCTGCGGACGAGTATGTTGGCAGCATGTTCGCGCCAGAAGCTCCGTTCCGCGTCTATGCGCGTGGCGTCGACACCAGTGGCGCTGCGTTCCGCCGTGCGTATGCACCGGTGTTTCGCGGTCAGACCGTGAAGGTTGAGCCGGTGACTGCCAGTACCACGTTGGTCCCGGGTTCGACCATAGCGGTGGAATTCCGCGTTACCAATCTAGGCGTTTCCGGAGCGTTCCGAATCACCGCCAGTGACGACGCGCGTTTTGCCGCCGGCACCGCGCCTGCGGTCGTCACACTTGGCAATAACGAGTCGGCCGTGATCAGCGTGTCGATGGTCGTGCCGACGGCGACGACGCGTGCGTTCGACACGCTCACTGTGTTCGCGCGCTCGACCAGCGTTCCTGATGTCGGAAACAGCGCACTGGTCGGGCTTCCGGTCGGAACCCCCGACGGAGACGGCGACGGCATTCCCGACGACTCCGATGCCTGCCCGAGTTCCAACCTGGCGCCGACCATCGTCATCGACGGTTGCGATTCTGGGGTCGCCAATCTGTTGCAAGCCAGCGGATGCAGCTTGTCGGACCATATCGCAGTGATCGCCGCCAACGCCAACAATCATGGGCAATTCGTCAGTGGCGTCGCGCACTTCACCAATCAATTGCGCGCCGATGGCATCATCACCGGCAGCGAAAAGGGAGCGATTCAATCATGTGCGGCGCGCGCGTCGATTCCGTGAAACCAGGGCGCACGCATGCAACGGAGCGCGAAGTCGCGCTCCGTTCTCGCCGCCTGGGTCGCATGTGGCGATGACACCGGTGCTGGCGGGTCCCGCCAGGGTGGGGCAGGTGCTGATCGCATTTGCCGCCATGCTGGCCTGCGCGTTGCTTGCGGTGATCGTGCACGTGCTGGTCGGGTCGTGGGGGCGTGACCCGCGGCCCGCGGCCGCCATCATGGCGCTGTTGCTGGCTATCACCGCGCTTTATCTGACGGGATGGCGACGTTTTCCATCCGGCACTGTGTTGGCTGCTCTGCTACTCGCGGAGTTGCTGCTGATCGCCGGCATTGGCTGGGTCGCCTATGGTGGATTGCCGCGGCTCGATCGTTTCTTCGGCTCGTGGTTTGTTACCGGTGCGCTGATTATCGCGCTGCCCTGGCTGGTTGGCATCGCGGCGGGGATCGCACGAGTGCGGTCGCAGCACTAGCCTCGGGGTTACGGCGCGGTTGTCGCATCAAGAAAATCGACCGGTTGAAACCGCCGCCATACAAGAGAAAGTTACTCGCGCGAGAGCGCGAAACATCTTTGTCGTGCCGCAGGCACGATGCGCGCGCAGGGCGCGGGCTATTGATCTTCGTGACGCGGGGCCGATTGGGACGTCCCGTTGATCGTGCGCGGGGCCTGCTCCGATGTGCTTGACCTTGCGCCCACAGGGCGGAAGAGGTCAACGGCAGCGGGGCAAGCCCCGCTCTACAGATGCATGGCAGCTTTGCGGTGCGGATGACTCGACCACAAGCCACAGGCTTGGCGCAATAACCGATCATCCGACGCATTGATCGACAGCCCTCGATCAGGAGCCGTCCATGAACAATGTCCGTTACACCTTGGCCAGCCCTCGCTGGTTGCCCGCAGTGGCGCTGTTGCTGTTGGCGATCTGCGGCGATGTGCTCGCCCAGTTTGCCAGCACGCTGCGCCTGACCACGCCCAATGGGCGCAGTGTTCTCGAGATTCGCAAGGGTACCCAGCCGGCGAATTCGCGTCTGCTGTTTACTGCCGTGATTACGGCGGGGCCAATCAGTGGTTCGACCAGTCTGTTGCTCCAGCAATCCCTGGTCGATGACATCTTCAATCCCGGCGCGCCGGCGGCAGGCTGGACGGTGGTACGCAGTTCGATCACAGCGTTTTCTCTGGGTGGTGGCTGCGGGCGCAACAACCTGATCGATTTTCCGTTCATCAATAACAACCGGCCGGAAATCCTCCGCATCACGGGTACTACCCAGCAGGTGATCACGCTGGGGATTGCCGGCAATGATCAGTACGACAGTATCGATTGCCTGGTTCAGGCCGACGGCCGCGTGCTCTATATGCTCACCAATCGCACCCGTCAGCGATTGGAATTCCGCCGCGAACAGGGCGGCCTGCTGCAACTGGTACGCGACAATTTCGGCACCGTGATTACGCCATTCGTGGGCGGGATGCGGCCTTCATTCGCGCGTTTCCGCCGATGGGTGGCCGGTCCGAGCGCGCCGACGATACTGGGCGCGCCCACGCCAGATGGCACCGCCGTGTTGCAGGACAGCTTTGTCGTGTTTTTTCTGGAGGGCATCGTGCCCGCTATGCAACTGGTCAAGATCCTGGCCGTGCTCGACGACGAATCACTCACTACTCGTTCGCAGTGCGTCGGCGCGAGCGCTGCTGCGCCGACCGGGTTCACCATCCCCAAGGAATCTGCTGTAGCGGACGGACGCGCGATTGGACCTTCGCGCAACAACAATGTGCTTTGGGGCGACTACTTCTATATGGCCGGCGAGGGCGGCTGTACGCAGACCGAGCCAGCCGAGTCGCAGGGATCGACCGGGCCGTTCGGGCTGTACACCTGGGCCGGCGTGGCAGCGAACAATGTTGGCGGCAATTCGATCGACGGCGATGGCAGCGGCCTGATCGCCCGCACTACCGTGACTTTGCCCAATAACGTGATTACCTTTGAAGGCAATCTACGTCATACGCAGTCCAGTCCGTTTGCCAATCGCGGCGGGCCGGTGACGACTTGCCCGCTGGTAGGCAGCGAAATCGACGCGGCGCAATTGGCGATCGGCGTGGGGCCGAGCAATGTCCAGGTCCAGCACAGCATCATCAGTACCAATCTCGCAGATTCCATCTTTGGTGGAAGCCTGGAAAATGTCTGGGACAGCATCTTGCGCTGCGAGTGATCAACTGGTTGCTTGGCAGCCTCGGGGGCACTGCATAAGCAGGTGAAGCCGGCCGGTGCGTCACACACTACTTGTGCAGGGTATCGCCGTGCATCGGCCGGAACAGCGCCAGCAGGCGATTCTGCGCGCTGATCGAGATGCCGGCGCGGGTCATGCCGATGCGGACATCGTCGACAAAATAGTTGAAATCGGTTTCGGTCAACTGCATGCCCGAATGCGCTTCTTCCATATCGAGGCCGGCATACGTGCAACCACCGCCGCTGAGTTCGCAGATCTGCTCGAACAGGCGCTCTTTGAAATAGGCGTCATCGGTCTCGGCGAACAAATGGTTGACGCGCGCATCCGAATGCAACTCGCGCACGATCTCATCAATCAGGCGGCGCACGCCGGACTCACCGCCGAGCGCACTGTAGAGCGGGTCACGCGGGGTCGAAGCGCAGGCGCCAAGACCGAGACAGAGCATCAATGCGAAGAGGCGCAGCAACATCAGAAATTTCCTGTCAGCGAAAAAAACACACCGTTTTGCTTGGGACGATTGGCAATCGTGCCGAAGTCGGCATAGGCCAGCACCAGGTTCAGCCGCGGGCCGGGGAACCAGCCGACGAAGACATCTTTCCAGTCACTTTCCTTCACGCCGGTGAGATTCTCCGGCTTCATGCGGTACTCGAATCCCATCGCCCAGTGCGGGTTGAAGAACATGGCCGTGGAGAATTCGCCGAGCAGGCGATAGTCGTCATTGCGCCCGCCGCCGAATCCGAGCAGTCCGGTCTCATTGGCCCGACTTGCACGCAGATTTCCGTTGAACAGCCAGTTGCGATGAAACGGGCCGTCGAGGATCAGTCGGGAAACACTGAAGTAGGCCTCGAAGTCCGAGTCGTCTTCGGCGCCGAGACTGCGCGCCAGAATGAAATCGTGGTTCTTCTTCCACTGCACGCCGGCGCTCATCTGCGGCAGCGAGCCGAAGATCAGGTCGCCGCCCAGCTTGAGCTTGGCACCGACAACGGTCTGGCGGATGTCCCGAGGCACTCCTGCCGGCAGCGCGAAGTCGATACCGAATCGTTGTTCGGCCAACGAGAGTTCGAGACGATCATTGAACGACGCCGCGACACCGACGCTGCTTAGCCCGAAGTCATCGACCTGGGTGTGCGATCCACCGACCACCCAGTCCCAACCGGGGTCGGTGCTCAGGCCGGCGAGTACGGCCATCGGCACAATGCCGCCACCCGCGTTGCCCTCGATCGTCATCAGGCCGCCGGTCGCCAGCAGTCGCCCCTCGTCGGCGGCTTGCAGCGAAGGCGCGCCGGCAAGCGCCATAATGACGGTGGCGATAGCTCGGGCGAGTTGGCTGCGGTTCATGGCGCGTTTCCGTGGATCACGACCGCCATAGTGTGCGCTGGTTTGTATTAAAACCGTGAAAATTGAGTGGTGATTGCTGTGAAATTCACATTGAATCAAGGTCAATGTTATTTGGTCGGCGGCGCTGTGCGCGATCGGCTGCTTGAGCGCCCGGTGAAGGACCGCGACTATGTTCTGGTCGGTGCCGATCCTGGCGAACTGCTCGCTCAGGGATTTCGCCCGGTCGGCAAGGATTTTCCCGTCTTTCTCCATCCGACCAGCCAGGAGGAATATGCGCTGGCGCGCATCGAGCGCAAGACCGCGCCCGGCTACCAGGGTTTCGCCGTGGTTGCCGATCGCTCAGTCACCCTGGAGCAGGATCTGGCGCGGCGCGATCTCACCATCAATGCCATGGCCGAGGATGCCGATGGTCGATTGGTCGATCCCTACGGCGGAGCTGCCGATCTCAAGGCGGGTTGGCTGCGCCATGTCTCGCCAGCATTCGCCGAGGATCCGGTACGGGTGCTGCGCGTGGCGCGATTCGCCGCGCGCTATGCGTCACTCGGTTTTCGCGTTGCCAACGAGACCCGCGAACTGATGCGCTCGATGGTGCGCGCCGGTGAAGTTGCGCATCTGGTTGCCGAGCGGGTCTGGGCTGAAACCCGCAAGGCGCTTGGCGAACAGCGTCCGGGCGCGTTCCTGCGCAGTTTGCGTGATTGTGGCGCGCTCGCGGTGATTTTCCCCGAACTCGATCGCCTCTATGGCGTGCCGCAGCGTATCGAGTTTCACCCCGAGTTCGACACCGGTGTGCATCAGGAACTGGTGATGAATGCAGCAGCCCGATTGGCGCCGGGCGACGAGCTCGTGGCGTGGTGCGCGCTTTGCCATGACCTCGGCAAGGGCGTTACCGAAGCCGCCACCTTGCCGCGTCATGTCGGCCACGAGGCGGCCGGGGTGCCGCTGGTGACGGCGCTCTCGCAGCGTCTGCGTGTGCCGACCGAATACGCGCAACTGGCCGAGCATGTCTGCCGCGAGCATCTCAATGTGCATCGCTTGGCCGAGCTGCGCGCTGCGACCGTGCTGTCCCTGCTCGAGCGCATCGACGCCTTCCGCAAACCCGAACGCGTGCGCAGCCTGGTCCTGGCCTGCGAGGCCGACAAGCGCGGACGTGCCGCCGTGAAGACCGATGAATACCCGCCGGCACGGCGATTGCCGGCGCTGCACGCCGCGGCGATGGCGGTATCGGCCAAGCCCTTCGTCGAGCAGGGCTTGCGTGGCGAGGCGATCGGCGAAGCAGTCAAGACGGCCAGAACGCAGGCGCTCAAGGCCGCCGAGCCCACCGCGTAGCGAGTCGCCGCGACTAGGCGTGCTGCGCTTCGTGGCGCAGAAGATAGAACCCACTGGCGATGATGATGGCAGCGCCGGCAAACACCCAGTGATCAGGAAAGGTTCGCCACAACCACCAGTCCAGGCCCACGCCCCAGGCCAGCGCTGTGTACTCGAAGGGTGCCACAACCGCTGCCTGGGTCCTGCGAAACGCTTCGGTGATGGCGTACTGGCCGATCGATCCAGTGACCGCGAGCGCCAGCAGGATTTTCCAGTGTTCGGCATGCAGTGGCTGCCACTGCGGCCAGGCAAGCAGGCCGGCGCCGAGGCTCAACATCGCGATCATCCAGAACATCATGCTGGCTGTCGAATCGGTGCGCGCGAGCAGGCGCACCGAAATCGACGACAGCGCGTAGCAGACTGCCGAGGCCAGGATCATCAGGCCCGAAGTCGTCAGCACTCCGCTACCGGTGGGGCGCAGCACAACCAGTACCCCGGCGAAGCCAACGGCGATTGCGATCCAGTGCGCGCGACTGACTTGTTCACCCAGCAGGGGCACCGAGAGCAGGGTGATCAGCATCGGCGCCACAAAGAACACAGCGTAGGCTTCGGCCAGCGGCATGCGCTTCAAGGCATAGGCAAAGCATGCGAGCATCAGGATGGACAGCAAGCCGCGCCAGAGATGCAGCGACCAGCGCACCCGGAACAGCCGCGCGTAGCCGCCGGAAAAACCCACCCAGATAAAAACCAGGGGCAACGCAGTCAGGCCGCGCAATGCGGCGACCTGCAGGGGCGGATAATGCGGCGTCAGTGATTTCAGTGCTGCGTCCATCAGCGAAAACGTGCCGACTGCGAGCAGCATGTAGGCGATTCCCTGCAGCTTGGCTTGGCGTAGCGTGGACATCGATCGGGCTCGACAAATTGAACGGACGATCCGCGGTGCACGGATTCGCCGGATAAAGGAATCGGTGCAGCAGGCTGCACGAGGACTGAGCGATTGGCAAGAACCGGAAGTGCAGGCTGGGCGGAGCGCTTTGCTGCAGCTAGTGGATCAAGGCCAGTTCGCGGCCGTCGAGACGCGCTCAGGCCTGCGCCTGGTTCAGGATTTCTTGCCGAAAGGCCAGCCGAGTTTGCCGAGCAGGCCGCCCTTGCGCCCTTCGTCGGCGGGCGATGGATCGTGTCGCCGCTGCCTTGGCGTCCATTCGACCAAGCCGATCACATCGTAGGCGTTTACCAGGTTGAACACGGCGTCCATGCTGGTTCCGGCATCCGCGGCGATCTCGTTGAGACGCGCTGGTGTCTGCATGAAAGCTACGATTGCGCCGTGGTCGCGGAAATCGGCTTCTGCCGACACCAGTCCCTTGAGCCGATAGGTACCGCCGGGATCAAGCTGTCCGGCGAGTCTGCCGGTTCCCTTGAGCATGGCCTGCAACCAGATCAGTTCCGCGTAGGGACGCGCCGGTTCACTGCTGCGCAGTTGCGTCAGTTCGCGCGTCGTCACCATCTTCCAGTCTTTCGCGGGGAGCACTCGACTGCAGTAGGGGATCAGTTGCGACAGGCCGCCGGCTGAGTGAAAGACCATATTCTTCGGATCCAGGCTGAGCACCGGCGCCTCGTTGGCAAGAATCTGCGAGGGCGTCACGATGGCGCGCGCACCGTCGAGATAGTCGCGGATCGAATGCTCGGTATTGTCGGCGTCGAGAATCCTGCGGATGTTGGGGTTCTCCGCGGTCAGATCGCCTTTGCGGGCAAGGGCGCCCACGCTGTCATTGATCCGGCTCTGCGCGCGCGCGGTCGGCGCCGACGTCGCCGCGATGCTGGTATCGGCGGCAATCTGCAATTTCTTCACCGTTGGCGCTTCGGCCTTCTGCTGCTCGGCCTTGATCAGCGCTTCCAGCCCCTCGGCGACAGGATTGCCGGTTGGCTTGGCGGCCTTGGCCTTGAGCATTTCATCCAGGCCCATCGCCACCGGGCCGACGCCAGTGGGCTTGCCCCAGACATCGGCACTCGCGGGTTTGGCCTCGGTCTTGAAGTCGGCCAGATCGCGAAAGTAAAAATCCTCGCTGGCCGCGTCCACTTCGGCGGCCTTGAAGGTTGGCGCGCTCGCCTGGCGCAATACGTCGATGACATTTTCGGCGCGCAGCGGTTCCCGCAGGATCAGTCCATCCTGCTCTGGATACTCGTCATTGCAGAGGATCGCACAGCGGACTCCGCTCGACTGGGCGCGGGTACGCGCCATGTGGCCGGCAAAATTGTTTGGGTCCACGACCACCAGATCGGCCTTGAGTTCGGTGCCCCAGCGCCAGATCTCGGGCACATTCTTGGCGACCTTGCGCATCAGCAGCCGCAGATGCGCTACCTGTTCGTCCGAAATGCCCACCGCTGCGACAATCAAATCCTTGGCCATGTGCGTAGTGTGGGATCAGTGGTGCAGACTGTGCAACCTTCGTTCACATTGATGCCGTCTGCAGAGCCAGCCGGAACGGATCCGGCTCAGTCGGTCACTACCTCACGGCGCTTGGCGGTGTGCAGCATCCAGAGATTGCGACTGTAGACGAATAGCCCTGAAAATTGGCCAAGTGTGAAGACCAGGTCGCGCTTGTGGATCGCGTAGACAGTCAGGACCAGGCCGCCGACCAGGCTGATCCACCAGAAGATGGTCGGCACGACAACTTGTTTTGCCCGTTCGCTGTACAGCCACTGCACGATGAAGCGCGAGGCAAAGATGGCTTGCCCAAGAAATCCGATCGCCAGCCAGAAGTTGAAATTGTGCGCCCAGGAAGCGAAGAAATCAGCCACGGGCAATCTCCTCGGTCTCGGTGCGGCGCGCACGCCGGATCAGCCAGGCGACGCCGCGCAGATCGCTGATGCCGACCCAGAGGCGGTTCCACATGCCATATTTGGAGATGCCCGACGAGCGCGCGCGATGGCGCACCGGCACGCTGATCGTCTGATAGCCGGCACGTTGCATCAGCGCGGGCAGATAGCGATGCATATGGTCGAAGTACGGCAGTTCCAGAAAGGCCGCGCGCTCGAAAAGCTTGATGCCGCAGCCGGTGTCGGGTGTCGCATCGCGCAGCAGACGCGCGCGCACCGCATTGGCGACGCGGGACGAGATGCGTTTGAGGGCATCGTCGTTGCGTTTGACACGCCAGCCAGCAAAAAGCTTGACGTCGCCAATCGAACACCGTCGTTTGTCGAGCAGGCCGGGGATGTCGGCGGGATCGTTTTGGCCGTCGCCATCGAGGGTGACGATCCAGCCTCCGTGCGCTGCCTTTACGCCATTGTGCACCGCTGTGCTCTGTCCGCTCTGGCTCAAATGCCGAATCACCCGGAGTTGGGGTACGCGTGCTTGCTCGGCACGCAGTACGGCAAGGGTATCGTCACGGCTGCAGTCATCCACATAGATGATTTCGAATGCCAGCCGATCGCCGAGCGCCGCAACAATCTCGGCAATCAGCGGAGCAACGTTCTCGCGCTCGTTATGCACCGGCACAACAACCGACAGCTCAATTCCGGAGTGTGTACTCCCGTCCTTCACGCAGCGTCTCCATAGTAGTCGCGGCACCAGCGAAGCAGATCCTCGAGACCTTGTTCGATGCGGGTGTCCGGGTTGAAATCCAGATCGCGCCGGGCCAGCGCGGTATCGGCCATGGTCGTGACCATATCGCCGGCCTGCATCGGCTTGAGCCGACGTTCGATCGGGCGTCCCGCGGCACGTTCGATCACATCGATGAAGTGCATCAGTGACTCGGGTCGATGATTGCCGAGGTTGTAGACGCGGTGTGGCGCGTCGACATTGCCGGTTTGCACGGGCCGATCGTGGGCGGCGATCACGCCCCTCACGATATCGCCGATCCAGGTGAAATCGCGGTGCATCTCGCCGTGGTTGAATACCTCGATCGGCCGCCCGGCCAATGCCGCTCGGGCAAACAGGATGGGCGCCATGTCGGGGCGGCCCCAGGGGCCATAGACGGTGAAGAAGCGCAGGCCCGTCAACGCGATCCGGAACAGATGCGCGTAGGAATGTGCCATCAGTTCGTTGGCTGCCTTGGTCGCCGCGTACAGTGACAGCGGCTGGTCCACGCGCTGGCCCTCGTCGAACGGCGGTGTTGCCGAACCTCCGTATACCGAACTCGATGAGGCGTACACCATGGCGCCGATCTCATGACGGCGGCAGGCCTCGAGCATATTGCCGAAGCCGACCAGATTGCTCTGCACATAGGTCGCGGGCGACTCCAGCGAATAGCGCACCCCTGCCTGGGCGGCCAGATGGATCACCGACTGCGGTTGCTCCTGGGCAAAGAGTGCGTTCAGCGCCTCGGCATTGGCGACATCGATCGCCTCGATGCGCAGACCAGGGCACAGCGCATCGACGCGATCCTGCTTGAGTTTAGGGTCGTAATAGGCATTGAAATTGTCGAGACCGATCACCGCTGTGCCGCGCTCGCGCAGTGCGCGGCAGACATAGGCGCCGATAAAGCCGGCGGCGCCGGTGACCAAGACGGGGCGGGAACTCATGGTCGGCACTCCAGTAAGACAGCGTCAAGCTGAAACAGTACCCATTCACGCCGGTTGGCGGTGCCGACCGGTTGCAGCGACTCGGCGCGGGTACAGCGCTCGACGTAATCGGCTTCGGCAAACAGCCAGCGTCTGATCGGATCAGCCGCCAGCCATTGCACGCCATCGCGCAGCTGGTCCTCGGGGGAACGACGAAAGCCGAACTCGGCGACCTTGCGGTCGGCCTGCAGCAGGTTCTGTTCGCGCCATGCCACCAGGCCGAGTTCTGCGTCCGGGCCGATGATCGAACCCGCCTGCTGCATTACGTCGCGACCGGAATTGCTGGCGTCGAGCAGAACAAAGCCCCAGAAGCCGAATCCGACGATCCAGACGCCAGCAAGAGTGACCCGGATCCCAACCCATGCCTGGCGAATCTTCCAGATCGCAGCGGAAAACAACGCAATCGTGCCGAGACAGAGCAGCATCCACCAGTGGCCGTCGCCACCGGTGTTCAAGCCGCGGGTGAGTTCCTGGCGCAGTTCGAAGCGGGGCTCACCCGTCAATGCGAGCAGGGCCATCACCGACATCGCGAGTGCGAGAGTCAGCGTGAAGCCGAACAGCAGGCGCCGGCAGTTCCGCTGCGCCAGCGCAAGCACAAGGGCAGGGGCCAGACCAACGCAGACCATAGGCAGTGCCGGCAGGATGTACATGTCGCGCTTGCCTGGCGACAACGAGAAGAACAGCAGCACGAGCAGAGCCCATGCCAGCGGCAAAAAGTAACGCGCGTCGGGCCTTCGACGCAGGTGGCGGACAACTGCCGGCAGCGCCCAGGGCAGGGTGAGCGCGAGCGGCAGCCAGCCGGTCGCGATCACTTCAAAGAAGTACCACCACGCTTGAAAATGGTGGTTGGGGTTGGCGTAGCGCCCCGCGGTCTGGCCAAGCAGAATATTGTTGGCGTATTCTTTCAGTGCGGGATCGTCGCTGTGCATCACGGTGACCAACATCGGGACCAGCCAGAGTGCGATCGCGAGCAGCAACCAGAGGACTCCGAGCCACCAGCGTCCCGGTCCGGGCTCGATCCGCGCGAGTCCGTCAAATTTCCGCGCGCGCGCGAAAAAAAACGGAATCAGCATCAACAGGGCGATTACGCCCACGCCCTTGGTGATGATGCCGACGCCCGCGGCAAAGCACCCGAGTGCGTACCAGCGCCAATCGGGTCCGCGCAGCATATGCCGCAGCATCGAATAGCACGAGACCGTCACCAGGAACACCAGCACAGGATCAATCTGGGCGCGCTTGGCCTGATAGGTGAACTGCACAGTGAACAGCAGTATCCAGCCAGCTACGGCCGCCGCGCGTCGACCCCACAGCCGTCGGCTCAGGTCATAGGTCAATGCGATCGTCGCGAGGGATGCCAGCAGTGAGGGCAGCAGGAAGGCGACGCTCCAGCTTCCGGTCATTCGATAGGCCATGACCTGCAGCCACATGAATAGCGGCGGCTTGTCGGGATAGAGTTCGGCGCCACGGTGCGGAAACAGATAGTCACCGGTCTCGACCATCGTGCGGGCGATCAGCGCAAACCGCGGTTCGTCGGCCGGCCAGGGCTCACGCAGCCCGATCCCGGCGCCGAGCACGGCAAGGGCCGCCAGCATCAGCCAGATAAACTGACGCTCGTTCCATCGATACTGTGGCTCTGGCATGGGGTGAGGTCTGCAGGAAGTGCGCATTGTAGTCGCGACCAATGACGCCCAAGTACCTGCGTTTGGCTGCCGCCAGCGGCAGGCTGCGGCACAATGTCGGAAATTTGTCAGAATCGGATGGCAGGTCGGCGACTGTTCCGCTGCCCGCGCGTTCGAGCCGATTCGCGCAGCGGAAGATTTCGCTGCACCATTGCGAGGAGACAACGTATGGCCTGGGTGCTTCTGTTGCTGGCCGGTTTGCTGGAAGTCGTCTGGGCGGTTGGCCTGAAGTACTCCGACGGATTAACCCGTCTCTGGCCGAGCGTTGGCACCGGTTTGGCGATGATCGCGAGCATGCTGCTCTTGGCTGCCGCGATGCGAACCTTGCCGATGGGAACGGCGTACACCGTCTGGGTCGGGATCGGCGCCCTCGGCACCGTCGTCTGTGGCATCCTGCTCTGGAACGAACCGATCAATGCACTGCGCATGATCAGCGTCGCTTTCATCCTGCTGGGTGTGGTCGGACTGAAGCTGGCGACGCCGTCCTGAGCTTCATCATCGCGACAGCGCAGTCCGGGATCGGCGATCCAAGCTTCCCGAATCTTGAAACACCTACAAGGAATGCCGAGCATCGTTATCGCAGGAGTCCGCCGTGCCGCATGACATCAGCCTGATCACCACCCTGGCGGCTGCACTCGGTCTGGCACTGCTGTTCGGTTTTCTAGCGGTGCGGATCCGCTTGCCGGCCCTGGTTGGGTACCTGATTGCCGGTGTGCTGCTCGGCCCGGCAACGCCGGGTTTCGATGCCGATGTCGGCATCGCCGGTCAGCTTGCCGAGATCGGCGTGATGCTGTTGATGTTTGGCGTGGGCCTGCACTTCTCGGTCAAGGACCTGATCGCGGTGCGGCGGATTGCGCTGCCCGGTGCCTTGGTGCAGATCCTGGTGGCGACCGCTATGGGTGCCGGCTTGGCCCACTTCTGGGGTTGGTCGTTCGGCGCTGGGATTGTGTTTGGCCTTTCCCTGTCAGTCGCCAGCACGGTTGTGCTGCTCCGCGCGCTCGAAGCCAAGGGCGTCATCGAATCGGTCAATGGCCGTATCGCGATCGGCTGGCTGATCGTCGAAGACCTGGTCATGGTGCTGGTCCTGGTCATGCTGCCGGCATTTGCCATGCTGGATCAGGGCGTGCCGACCGCAAAACCGGAGTCACTCTGGATCAGTCTGGCCCAGACGCTCGGCCAAGTGCTGGTGTTCGTTGTGTTGATGCTGGTGGTCGGCAAGCGGGTATTCCCCTGGCTGCTCTGGCAGGTTGCGCGGACCGGATCGCGCGAGTTGTTCACCCTCTGCGTGGTGGCTGCGGCGGTCGGTATTGCCTGCGGATCGGCGGCGCTGTTCGGTGTGTCGTTTGCGCTGGGTGCCTTCTTCGCCGGCATGGTCCTGCGCGAGTCGGCGCTGAGCTATCGCGCCGCAGAGGAATCGCTGCCACTGCGCGATGCGTTTTCCGTGCTGTTCTTTGTCTCCGTGGGCATGCTCTTCGATCCCCGTGTCCTGTTGCAGCACCCGTTCCAGGTACTGGCGGTCGTCATAGTCATCGTGCTCGGCAAATCCATTGCCGCATTCATCCTGGTTCTGCTGTTCCGTTACCCGCTGAACACCGCGCTGACGGTGTCAGCCAGCCTGGCCCAGATCGGAGAGTTCTCCTTCATTCTGGCCGGACTCGGCGTCGCCCTCGGCGTGCTGCCGACCGAGGCGCAGAGTCTCATCCTTGCTGGCGCGATCTTCTCGATCGCGCTCAACCCGCTGATTTTCCAGGCGATTGAGCCATTGCAGCAATGGGCGCGCAAACATTCCAAGCTGGCCCGCGATCTCGAGCGCCGGGACGATCCGCTTTCGGAACTGCCGATGTCGGTGGAGTCGAGCCATCTGACCGGTCATGTCGTCGTCGTCGGATATGGCCGTGTCGGCCGCAAGATCGTGCGCGCCCTGCGTTCCTCAGGAGTCCGTTTGGTCGTGGCGGACCAGAACCGTGAATTGGTCGAGTCACTGCGTGAGCATGATATCCATGCGGTGGTTGGCGATGCCGCCGAGCCCGCGGTGCTGATTCAGGCGCATATCGCGCGGGCAGCCGCCGTGGTGATCACCACGCCCGATACCTTTCGTGCCCGCCAGATGCTGGAGACCGCACGTGCGCTCAATCCGGGCATCGACTGCATCGTTCGCGGCCGCAGCGAGGAAGAGGCCGCCCTGCTGCGCAATGAGGGCGCGGGTCAGGTCTTCGTAGGAGAACAGGAGCTGGCCGGTGGAATGAGCCGTCATCTGCTCAAGCGACTGGCTGAACGCGCAGTCCATCCGCAGGGCGCAACCTGACGCCGGACGTTGGGCAGGGCGGCAGCACCCAGATTATGACACAGTGCGTCACATTGCCCGGCGACGCGGCTCGAGCTTCGGTCGAAGTCTGCCCTGAATCGTCCCTAATTGACAAAATGTGACCCAGTGCGCAATTCTGCGGGCCGTCCGAAGGAACACTTTGCTCCTTAGAATTTCATGCACTGCCCGGGGAACGCGCTATGCACGCCAAGATGGAAGCCGCTGTATCGATGACGCGCCGTGCCATGCAGCGGACCACCGCCTTTGCCCGGTATCTGGTGCTGCTCCGCCAGTTTCAGAACATCAACAAGGTGATTTCCGGGCTGAGTCAGGACGAGCGCCGCAAGATTGCCTTGGTCGCGCTCACCGAGATGACCCAGGCCAATGCGGCTGCGGCCAAACCAGGCGCCCTCGACGACACCAATTGGGAAGAGGAAATCAGCGCCGCCAGCGAGCGCGCCAAGTCGCCCCACATCCCGGTCCAGGCGGGCGCGGTGCGACGCTGGCTGGTTGCTGCCTATCGAATTACCAAGACCTCACCGTATGGCGAGGTGCAGAGTCTGCATCGGGCCGTGCTGCGCTCTCTGCGGCTGATGCAGGGACCGAACGCCAACAACAAGTCCAGCGACATCCACTGGGTCGAATCGATCTGAGCCCGCTGGCCTGGTGAGGGCGCCTGCCTCGCCGTGCCCATCGACCGCAATGATTGCGCCGACATCTCGGGTGTCCGCGCCAGCAGCCTGCATCTTTCTGCGGGGCACTGGGCGACTCTGCTGCAGGCCCTGACGGCGCACTTTCCACATATCAGCGAAGCCAGTTGGCGGGAGCGCATCGCGCTCGGTCGAGTCCAGAACGAGCAGGGCGAGGCGCTGGAGGCCCACACCCAGGTAGGTGATGGCCTGCTTATCCGTTACTTTCGCGAGGTGGAGTACGAGACGAGGGTGCCGTTCGCGGCGCGCATCGTTCATGTCGACGACGACATCCTGATCGCCGACAAGCCGCATTTCCTGCCGGTGATGCCGGCGGGTCGGCATGTGCAGGAGACCCTGCAGACGCGGCTGATTCACGAAACCGGAAATCCGGATCTGGTCCCTCTACATCGAATCGATCGTGCTACGGCGGGCCTGGTCATGTTCTCCACCCGCATCGCCAGCCGTCGCCCCTACCAGGAGTTGTTTCGCAAGCGGCTGATCGAGAAGACCTATGAGGCCCGCGCGCCCGCGCTTCCTGGTCTGCAGTTTCCGCTCTCTGCCGAAATCCGGCTTGAGACGGGTGAGCCGTTCTTTCGCATGCGGCAGGTCGACGGAATCGCCAATGCCCGCACCGTCATCGAGCCGATCGAGCGGGCAGATCCGTACTGGACCTATCGACTTCAGCCGATCACCGGGCGCAAACATCAGCTCCGGGTACAGATGGCCATGCTCGGTGCCGCCATCTTGAATGACGAGCTCTATCCGGAATTGCAGATGCGCGAGGCTGCCGATTTCAGCCGCCCCTTGGCCCTGGTCGCGCGTGCTCTGCGTTTTCGGGATCCGCAGCAAGCGGTACTGCGGGAATTTGTCAGCGAGTGCGTGCTGCCAGCGCCAACTTGAGCGGAGCCGCGTTGCGGACTCCGGAAGCATCCATTGACATAGCCTATCAAGTTTATGGCAACAATCGATTGGATTTATTGTGCAGTGCGGCATAAACTGTGCGCCCTGGATGCTTCCGCACCCACAGTTCTTACCCCTGCAAACTCAAGGAGCTACATATGCTGACCGTCGGAGACAAATTCCCCCAGTTCAACGTCAAGGCCACCGTGTCGATCGAAAGCCTGGACAAGGCCTTCGCCAATATCGACAACAACACCTATCCCGGCAAGTGGCTCCTGGTGTTTTTCTACCCGAAGGATTTCACCTTCGTCTGCCCGACCGAGATCAAGGGCTTTGGCGATTTGAACACGCAGTTCGCCGACCGCGACTGTCAGGTACTGGCCGCCAGCACTGACAGCGAGTTCGTGCATCTGGCCTGGCGCAAGGATCACAAGGATCTGCGCGGATTGCCGTTCCCGATGCTGGCCGATACCAACCGCCGCCTGAGCAGCGATCTGGGCATTCTTGACGCCGAGGAAGGCGTGGCCAAGCGCGCTACCTTCCTGGTCGACCCCAATGGCGTGATCCGCTTCGCCTATGTCACCGACGGCAGCGTGGGACGCAATCCTCAGGAAGTGCTGCGTGTGCTCGATGCGCTGCAAACCGACGAGCTGTGTCCGTGCAACTGGAGCCAGGGCGACGCGACGATCAAGCTCGCCGCCTGATCCCTTCACCGCGCGACACGATCACGATGCTGCGGACTGTGCTCCGCAGCATCGACCCAGTTCCACCTGTCAGCGCGCCAACGGCGCCGGCTTGCATGTGCCGGGCGGCGCCGCGCTGAGACGCAAAGGAGTCTGCAGTGAATATCAATGACATCAAGTCGTTGCTCCCCGACTACGCCAAGGATCTCCGGCTGAACCTCGACTCGGTATTGAGCGAGTCGGGCGCACCCGGCCTCATTGCCAAACAGATTGCCATCATCGCGATCGCCAGTGCCGACGCCAGCCGCTTCGAACCGCTGCAACGTGCGGTCAACGCCCACTTCGCCGGGATACTCTCCGAGCCGGAACTGTCCGCTGCCCATGCTGCTGCGGCGATCATGGCAATGAACAATATCTACTATCGGTTCACCCATTTGGTCGGTGATGCCGAGTACCAGAATCTGCGCGCGGGTTTGCGTATGAATGTGCTGGCCAATCCGGGCTGCGACAAGATCGATTTCGAGCTGGCCTCGATCGCGGTATCGGCCATCAATGGCTGCGGCATGTGCATGGAATCCCACGAGAAGACCCTGCGCAAGCACGAAGTATCGGCGCAGACTATCCAGAGCGCGGTACGCATTGCCGCGGTCCTGCATGCGGTTGCGGTCACTGCCGAGCCGCTGGCGATCGCCGCCTAGTCAAGATCGGATTGCCGCGACCGTTGCTCCCGGTCGCGCGCGCATAGGATGTTCGTTGGACTCAGCGACCGCGACCGCTTCACGCCCGTCGCGCACACTGCCAGAATCGCGCGCTCTTGCAGCGAGATGCCGATGACTTCCAACACAGCCAGTCCCAACCCGCCCGGTCGAGTGTTGTTCGCCAGTCTGATCGGCACCACGATCGAGTTCTTCGATTTCTACATCTACGCCACCGCGGCCGTGCTGGTGTTTCCCAAATTGTTCTTCCCGGCGGGCGATGCGATGACGGCGACCCTCCAGTCGCTTGCCACGTTTGCGCTGGCATTCTTCGCGCGGCCGATCGGCTCGGCCCTGTTCGGTCACTATGGCGATCGCATCGGTCGCAAAGCGACCCTGGTCGCGGCCCTGCTGACCATGGGCCTGTCGACGGTACTGATCGGCCTGCTGCCAACGTATGCCTCGATCGGCATTGCCGCGCCGGCCCTGCTCGCGCTCTGCCGATTTGGCCAGGGTCTGGGTCTGGGCGGCGAGTGGGGTGGTGCCGTGTTGCTTGCCACCGAGAACGCCCCGCCCGGCAAGCGTGCCTGGTATGGAATGTTTCCGCAGTTGGGTGCGCCGATCGGGTTTGTCTGTTCGACCGGTGTATTCCTGCTGCTGACGCAAGTGCTCAGCGAGGCGGACTTCCTGCAATGGGGTTGGCGCATCCCCTTCCTGGCCAGCGCTGTGCTGGTCTTCATCGGCCTCTGGGTTCGCCTGCGTATCGAAGAGACACCCGATTTCAGGAAGGCGCTCGCCAACAATGAGCGCGTGCGCTTGCCGATGGCCGTGGTCATCATGCGCTATCCGCGCGCCCTGATCGCGGGCACCTTCGGCGCGATGGCGACCTTCGTGCTGTTCTATCTGATGACCGTGTTCACGCTGAGCTGGGGCACATCGAAACTTGGCTTCACGCGCGAGCAGTTTCTGCTGCTGCAGATGCTGGCGGTGTTGTTCTTCGCCCTCACTATTCCTATCTCCGCGGCGATAGCTGACAAGCATGGTCGGCGCGCCACACTGATCGTGGTGACGGTTCTGATCATGGTATTCGGATTGACCTTCGAGCCCCTGTTCGGCGCCCGCAGCACCGTGGCTGTGTCGGGTTTTCTCTGTCTGGGCATGTTCCTGATGGGCTTGACCTATGGGCCGCTCGGCGCTGCCCTGGCCGAACTTTTCCCGACCTCGGTGCGCTACACCGGCGCCTCGCTGACCTTCAATATGGCCGGTATCTTCGGTGCCTCGCTCGCCCCCTTCATCGCCACCAAGCTGGCCGGGCAATTTGGATTGGCCGCAGTTGGCTGGTACCTGAGCATAGCCTCGGGAATTACCTTGCTCGCCTTGCTGGCCATTCCAAAAGCGGCGCCGCAGGGCGTTGATGGCTGAGCCAGAGCGCGCGTTAGGCATCTTCAGGAAAGAGGTCCGGAACTTGTCGAATTCAGTATTGTTTGTTTTTTTCACGATACTTTGCGAGGCAGTGCTTGCGGGGTTGATCTACGGAACGATGCATCAAACGTACAGTCAGTCCGAAGCAATTATTTTGCTATTGGTGGTCCCATTCGGTGGGCTGCTAGCGTGCGCGGCGCTCTTTTGGCGTTCCCTTTTGAAAGCCGGTTTTAATGGAGACTTCTCGCAAGCCTCTTGGGTGTTCGGTTCTGTACTCGGCCTTCTCGGCTTTCTCTTGGGGCTATTTGCGGGTCCGCACCTGGTTGGCATATACGTCTGGTTTCTCGGTGTGCAAGTTTGTGCTTTCACGGTTGCATTCCTTACGCGCAGAGATGCCTAATTAAATGTTCAAGCCGACCGCCGTCCCACCAGTTTGCACTTACCAACGTCGTCCCGCGGCGGCGGCTTAACATGGCGATCAGGCGTTGGGTTCACGCAAATTGCGCTGGCTTACGGGCTAGACTTGGGATCGTCAATCGCCTGATCGGAAGTCGCATGTTCGCTGCCTCATTGCTTCTGTTGACTGCGCCGTTCGCGGCGCCTGACCAACGCGTCCTCGTGCTGGATATCGCCAGCGCCGACGCGGCTGTGGTCCGCACGCTCAAACAAAGCGAAGGCTGGTGGATCGAACTGGGTGATCGTATGGTCCTGGTGACGCCGACCGATGCAGCGGTTCGCGCCTCGGCAGTGGCGCCCGTGCTGTCGCAGCGACAGGCCATCGATCCGGCGCGCCTGTGGTTGCGTGCGCGTGGCTGCGCTGAGCATGGACCCGAGCTCGGCGCGCTGATCACCCGGGGCGGACGTTGGGAGCTGCGTCTGCTCGCTGAGGGTGAAACGGTGCCAGTCGAACTGATCGACGATGCGCATGGCGGCTGGCGCATGGCCGAGCCGAACAGCGTGATCGCTCGGCAGTATCGACTGGATGCTGTGCCGGTGGCGAATGCCGATCCGCAGATTCAGCAGGTCGTCGACGCGGTCAATCCGCCGCGTTGGTTCGCCGATGTGCAGACGCTGGCGGCATGGGATCGTTCGAGCTATGCGACCACCACGCTCAACGCGGCGCGCGACTGGATCGGCGCTCAGTTCAGCGGACTGGGACTGGGTACCAGCTATCCGGGCTTCACGATGCCGGCCAGCGGCGGCGGCACGATCAGCCGCAACAATGTACTCGGTGTCTGGACCGGCAGCGCCTTTCCCGACGAATGGATCGTCGTCGGTGGTCACTACGATTCGCGCAATGCCGTGGGCAGCAGCATCAGCCCGACGCCGGGTGCCGAGGACAATGCCACGGGCTGCGCCGGCGTAATCGAACTCGCTCGCGCCGTACTCCCGCACAATCCGCAGCGCAGCATACTTTTCATGTGCTACGCCGGTGAGGAACAGGGATTGCGTGGCAGTCGTGCCCATGTTCTGGCGCTCAATCAAGCTGGTGATCTTGACAAGATCAGTGCCGTGATCATCATGGACATGATCGGCTATAGCGCCGATGCGGCTCTGCAGGTGCTGTTCGAAAGTTATGCAACGCATTCGGGCTATCTGAATCAATTTGCTGCCGCCGCGGCCACCTATGTTCCCGCGCTCGATGTCTTGCTCAGCACCAATCCATTCGGCTCCGATCACATGCCCTATCTCGACGCGGGCGTGCGTGGATTGCTCGCCATCGAAGCCGACTACGATCTCTATCCGCACTACCACAAGCTCACCGACACGCCGGCCAATATCGGGCCGCAGGCACAGGCCATGGGCGGCGCGATCCTGAAAACCAATGCGGCGATGCTGGCGACGCTCAGCGGATTGCAGACATCGGGATTTACCGATGGATTCGAGGACCAGGGCGCCATGGCCAGCCCGGCGCCATCTGGCAGCGACTGATGCGCTTGACCACGCCCCAGGGCATCGAGCTTGAGTACAGCGTGCAGGGAGCTGACGACGCACCGACGGTGCTGCTGATCATGGGGCTGGGCATGCAGATGATCGCCTGGCCGGAGGCATTCTGCGCACACATCGTCGCAGCAGGTTATCGGGTGATCCGATTCGACAACCGCGACATCGGCTTATCGAGCAAGATCGTGCAAGCGCGCCGTCCCAATCTCTCACTCGCGGCGCTGCGTTACTGGTTGCGGCTCCCGGTGGATGCGCCGTACCGACTCGATGATATGGCGGCCGACAGTATCGCCCTGCTCGACGCACTAAAGGTTCCCGCGGCGCATATTGTTGGCGTTTCGATGGGTGGCATGATCGCCCAGCAGATCGCCGCCTTGCATGGCAATCGTTGCCTGAGTCTGAGCTCGATCATGTCATCGACCGGAGCGCGATCCTTGCCCAGACCCAGTCTGCACGTATTGCGTATGCTGCTGGCAAGACCGGCAAAGAACGCCGGGTTCGAGCGCATCGTCGACCACTTCGTGCATCTGTACCGCACCATTGGCAGCCCGCGCTATCCGGTTGAGGGATCGCAATTGCGCGAGCGTGTGTCAATCAGTCTGCGCCGCAGCTACCACCCGGCGGGCACAGCACGCCAGCTGCTGGCTATCGTGGCCTCCGGCGATCGTAGTCAGGTGCTGCGCCGGATCACGACGCCGACTCTGGTCATTCATGGCGATGCTGACCCGCTGGTGCCGTGCGCGCATGGACGGGCTACGGTTGCCGAGATTCCCGGCGCAATCATGCAGCTGATTCCGGGCATGGGTCACGACTTGCCCGAGCCGCTGCTGGCCGACTTGTGCCAGCACCTGGCCGCACACTGGCGGGCAGCTTCAAAGCGCGCGGCTTGTGCGCAAGGCGCCTGATCCGCACAATGGCGGCTTACGCCTGTCGGCCCCTGTGATGAAGCAATGATCGAAATTGTCAGCGCTACCCGGATGGCCGAAGCCGAATTCTGGGCGAGTTCCGCGCTCGGCATGTCGCTGCGCAGATTGGGCGGCGACAAGCGCATCCGCCATCACATCAGTTTCGAGAACCGGCGTGGCCTGCCCGAGATCTACAATGCGCGGATTGCCGAAGAAGGTGGTGGCGACATCGCCGTCTTTGTGCACGATGACGTCTGGATCGACGACTATTTTTTTGCCGATCATCTGATCGACGCGCTGGAGCGCTTCGATGTCGTCGGCGTCGGCGGTTGTCGCAATCGGGTACCTGGTCAGCCGTCCTGGTGTTTCGCCGATGAGCGCATGGTGCAGTCCGATCCGCTCACCCTGAGTGGCCGCGTCGCCCATGGCAAGCACCCGTTTGGCCGAATCGGTTATTTCGGTGATGTGCCGGCCGAGTGCGAATTGCTCGACGGCGTGCTGATGGCGGCGCGCAAATCCAAGCTGCGCGCGCACTCAGTGGCGTTCGATCCGATCTTCGATTTCCACTTCTATGATCTTGATTTCTGCCGAAGTGCTCGCCAGCGCCAGCTCCGTCTGGGCACCTGGCGCCTCTGCATCACTCATCAGAGCGTAGGTGCTCTCGGATCGGATGCCTGGACTGCTCGCTACTATCAGTACATCGCGAAGTGGGGCGATTAGCCCAGGCCAGCAGCAAGCCTGAAGTATACTTTTCGCATGCAAACACCCCTCTATCCCTCATCGACTGCGGGCGCCGACGCGTTCGCGCCGGCGCGACTGCGCCGCCTGCTGCAGCGTGCCGAGAGCTACGCCGCGATGGGCGAGCGGCAAGCGGCCATCAATAGTCTGCAGGAAGCCCTGCAGCTGAAGCCTGATCACGTAGCCAGTCTGCTGCAGCTGGCCGAGTTGCAGTTGGCCGAAGGCCAGCACACACCCGCGCGCGAGGCTGCGCTGAGCGCGACCCGTGGTCACATCGATAGCCCGCGCACGGCGTTGCAGTTGATGCGCGTGCTCAATACCCTGAGCGAGTCGGCCATGATGGTGCAGATCGCGCAGCAATTGCCGCCGCCGATGTGGGATTCGGCCAAGTCGCTCGCCGAAGTGGCGCAGGAGCTGACCCTGATCGGTGCGCACGACCTCGCCCGCCAGTTCGCCCAGGCTGCGCTCGCGCGCGATCCTCGTCATCCGCCGAGTCTGTACATGTGCGCGACGCTGGATGTTTTCTACGGTGATCTTGCCGCGGCCGCCGAGCATGCGCAGCGCTGTCTGGATATCGTGCCCGAGGACCCGAGCGCGCACTGGCTGCTGTCACGCACGCGACTGCCCGGTGCCGAGCAGCGCGTGGCCAGGATCGAGGCCGCGCTAGCGCGCACACCAGCCGGCGAATCCGAGGCCTGGCTCGCCTATGCCCTGCACAATGAACTGCATGATCTGCGCGACTATCCGCGGGCCTGGGAGGCGCTGCAGCGGGGTTGCCGGGCCAAGCGCGGCACGCTGCGCTACAGCACGACCGAGGCAACCGCCCTGGTTGATGCACTCTGTCAATGGAAATCTGATCCGGCCGCGTTTGCGCCGGGCCATGTCGATCCGCAGCTGACCCCGATCTTTGTGATCGGCCTGCATCGCTCCGGCACGACCCTGGCCGAGCGCATCCTCAGTGGCCATTCGGCGATCGCGGCGGGTGGCGAAACCTACGATATGCGCGCGCAACTGCGCCGCGCCAGTGGTCTGCATTTTTCCGGTGAGCTCGATGCGCAACTGGTCCATATGCGTGATCGTCTCGACTATCGGGCAATTGGTCAGGGTTATCTGCAGGGTATGGTCTGGCGTGCGCGCGGCGCGCCGATGGTCACCGACAAGCTGCCTTCGAATTACTTCAATGTGGGATTCATTGCGCAGGCGCTGCCGGCGGCACGGTTCGTCTGTCTCGATCGCGACCCGATCGATGTTGGGCTGTCCAGTCTCAGAACCCTGTTCAGTGCCGCCTGTCCGTATTCCTATGATCAGCTGGAGTACGTCGCACACCACCAGAACTATCAACGCCTGATGGCGCATTGGCGATCCTTGTTCGCCGATCGTATCCTCGATGTCGCCTATGACGATCTGGTCAATGCACCCGAACAGACCGCGGCGCGTATGGCCGGGTTCTGTGGTCTCGAATACGAGCCGGGCATGGTCCAGATCGAATCGCGCAGCGATGCTGTGGCAACCGCCAGCAGCGTGATGATGCGCGATGGCATCCGGCGCGATCGTGGTCGGGTCTGGGCGGCCTACGAAGCGCAGTTGCAGCCGATGATCGCGGCCCTGGCCAAGTCGGCTGGATGATCGCAGTTCGTGCCTGCTCTGCCTCTCGCCGCTACTCGTCAGTGGCCATCGACGTGCGCACGACGCGTTTATCCGATCGGCACATCGGCCGGCTTGGCGCCATCGAGTCGAAAGCGCACATTGAAGGCCACCGTAATGCGCGCGTCATCACCCTCGTAGGGCAATACCTCATGCAGCAACCAGGAGGGAAACAGCACCAGGTCGCCAGCCTTCAGCCTGAGCATGCGATTGCTCATGTGGTAGGGCATCTTCATACTGGAATTGGCCATGTCAATGAACATCGTATTCATCGAATGCGGATTGATCACGGTCAACTTGCCGCTGTCGCTGGCCGGATCGTCGTTCGAGTGGCAGACACAGTAGACACCCGACCAGGAATGCATGGGATGGTTGTGCGGTCCGAAGTAGCCACCTTTGCGGGTGACATGGAACCAGGCCTCGGTGGCAGCATGCAGGCGCCGCAGCATCGGCACGTCGTAGCCGGAAAGCTCGCCGATCGCCCGGTACAGGCTCGCATGACAGAAATCGCGCAACTTCTGGATACAGGGCTGTGGCCAGTCGAACAGGCGGAAGTTGCTTTCGAACAGCGCCGCATTGCGATGCGTGAACGGGTCGGGGTTGCGGTAGCGATCATCCTCCGAGCGCGCGAGGAACAGTTCGCGCAATTCAGCGTTGAGCGCTTCGCTGTTGTCGAGACTGGCGAATACCATCGGAACCGCGAAAGCCGGTGCAATCTGAAACATCGGGGACAGAATCCTGCAGGAAAGCCAGCTTTTTCGCACAGTTCGCGCAAATCCACAACATTGCGGCGCTGCGTTGGCCAAGGTATGGCAGCTCGTCTCTGCGTTGCCTGCCGTGCGCCGCGCATGAAGATGAGTCGTTGTGTTCGCAGCCGATCGGACCCTGCTGTCCATCGAGTCCATCATGTCTACTGATCCGGCCGCTGCGCGCGTGCCAATGGCGAACAGCTCGGCAGGTCGGCAGGGCGGGTTCGATCTGTACGCGCATCCTGAGCGGCTGCTCTGGCTGCTCGCCGCCTGGCATCTGCTGTTCTGGGTGTTGGCGCCGATGCTTACCTACCGCATGCTGCCATTGGACACCCTGGAATTGCTGGGCTGGGGTCAGCAGTGGCAGTGGGGTTACTACAAGCATCCACCGCTTGGCGCCTGGTTGGGCGAGATTGCCTTGCAGATCTCTGGTGGCCGGCTCAGTGCGCTCTACGTGCTGGCGCAAGTCTGCGTGCTGCTCACGCTTTACTACGTCTGGAAAACGGCTCGCCTGTTCCTCGATCGGCACGCGGCGGTGGTCGCCACGGCTGTGCTTGAGGGTGCGTACTGGTACACCTACCTGACGCCCAACTTCAACATGAACACCCTCCAGCTGCCGGTGTGGGCGGGACTCAGCTACCACTTCGTGCGCGCGTTGCGCGGTGATCACCATCACTGGTGGGCCTGGGGCGTTTTCGTTGCGCTTTGTCTTTACACCAAGTATTCCGGTCTGCTGCTGATCGCCACTTGTGCGCTGATCCTGGTTGGAAGTTCAGCCGGCCGGGCCAGTCTGCGTACACGTGGGCCTTATCTCGCTGGCTTGCTGGCCCTGGTGCTGCTGCTCCCGCATCTCGCCTGGCTGAGCAAGCACTGGCAGCTACCCTGGTCGTACCTGCGCGGTTTCGATCGTGACGCGGTAGCGATCGCCTACCCGCATGTGCTGGAGCCCCTGCGCTTCGCCATCGGTGCGCTGCTCGGCCTGCTATTCAGCGCCTTGCTGTTCCTGTTGCTGATCGACCGCAGCGCTCAACTGCCGCGCCCGCGTCGCGAGGCCTGGTTGATCCTGGCGCTCTGCCTCGGCCCGCTGCTGATCTCCACGTGCTACGGCATTGTCACCGGCAGCCGGCTGAAATCAACCTGGGCGTTCGGCTTTTTCAATCTCGCCGGTGTTGCCTGGTGCCTGCTGATACCGACGCGGATCGACCGGGTCCGCTTCAGGCGCTTCTGTGCCGGATTGGCCGTGGTGGCGCTTTTTGTGGCCTGCATACACGTCGCCTACAAGACGCAGAGCGAGCGCTCGAAAACCCGTTTCGATGGCCAGGCACTGGCGACCGCTATCGCGGACGACTGGCAGCAGACCATGCCCGGTCCGCTGCGCATTGTGGTTGGGGATCACATCCTCAGCGCCATTGTCTCGGCCTACGCACCGACCCGCCCTGCGATGCTGGTCCAGGGCGACTTCGCGATTTCGCCATGGCTGACGCCTGAGGATCTGCGACGTGACGGAGCCGTCGTGGTTTGCGCGAGCGATACGAACTGCTTTGCCGATCTGATTGCCGCGGCGAGTCGCCGCCATCAGATCGAAATCGGCGCACGCCGCTTCGACTATTACTTCCTCGCGGCAAACCCCGCGCGGTCCGTCTCCGCGGATCGTCGCCCGCCGTCTGCAGCTCAATCGACGCCGGAAAGGCTTTGACCGCCCTTCCAGCGCAGCGAATTGCTTTCAGGGAGCTTCTGAACAAGTTCGGAGCCGCGATAGCCCCCTGAGTCAGGGGGCGAAAAACCGCAGGTTTTTTTGGGGTATGGCAGGCACTACGCAATTGAGCGAAGTCGAATTGGTGACTTACTCAGAGCTTCCTTAGAAGCCTTGCGTGTAGCGAACGTAGGGTACCCGTCCGTAACCATCGTACAGCTGGTAGTCGAACGGCAATCCACCACGCGCATTTTGCGGATCGACGGGCGGCTCCTTGTCGGCGACATTGGTAACGCCCAGCGCCAATTTACCGTTCCAGCGCGGATTCCGGTGAATTCGGTACAGCATTCCGGTTCAAGCCGGTACGGCATTCCGGTCCAAGCCGGTACAGTTATCCACAGGCTGGTGGGGTGTGGA
>JAYSZM010000214.1:0-5354 GCA_043738015.1 Lysobacterales bacterium | reverse complement strand
CGCTCAGGGCAATCAACGAAGGTGTGCTGCAGGAGGGTGGCGTCGAGGCGGTGTCGGCCCGGCTGGGCATCGGAACCCGCCAGTTGCGTCGACTGTTCGACCAGAGTTTTGGCGCCTCGCCGATCGCCGTCGCCAACACTCAGCGCCTGCTGTTCGCCAAGCAGTTGTTGTCGGAAACCGCGCTGTCGATACTTGACGTCGCGCTCGCCTCGGGATTTGGCAGCCTGCGGCGATTCAATGCGGCATTCCAGGACGCCTATCGGATGCCGCCGAGTCGATTGCGCGCCGGCGCCGACGCGACCGAGCGCAACGACCGTCTGCAACTGAAGCTGGTCTACCGACCTCCATTCGATTTCTCCGGCAGTCTCGCCTTCCTCGCTGGACGCACGATTCCCGGCATCGAGCAGATCGACGGCGGCCGTTATCGCCGACTGTGGGCCAAGGCCCATGGGCCGGCCTGGTTCGAAGTCGAGCAGCTGCCCGGTGAACATGCGCTGCGCGTCACCGCAGACAATGTCAGCGCCTTGGAGCTGCATGACTGCGTGCGACGGATCCGCCGGATGTTCGATCTCGATGCCGATCCGGCGAGCGTCACTGACGTCCTCGCTGGCGATCCCCTGTTTGCCGGTGATCGACACTTCAATCCGGGCCTGCGCATTCCCGGCGGTTATGACGGATTCGAAGTGGCTATCCGTGCGGTGCTCGGCCAGCAGATCTCGGTTGCCGCAACCACGACCTTCGCGCGTCGTCTGGTCGCGCGATTTGGCGAGGTGGTGAGCGGGTCGGATGGCGTGGAGATTGCCAGCTTCCCCACGCCATCGCGCCTGGCCGATGCCGATTTCGAATCGATCGGCATCATCCGCAGTCGTGCGCAGACGCTGCGCGCACTGGCACGTGCCGTTGCCGATGGCAGATTGCACTTCGCCACCGACCAGTCGCTCGAGCAGTTCGTCGCTGGTGCCACCGCCTTGCCTGGCATCGGCGATTGGACGGCGCATTACATCGCGCTGCGCGGGCTTTCCCATCCCGATGCCTTTCCAGCCGGCGACTTGATATTGCGCAGGCAGGCCGCCGGCAGTGGCGACGCGCTGAGCGAGAAAGCCCTCAGGGCCCGCGCCGAAGCTTGGCGACCCTGGCGCGGCTACGCCGTCATTCAACTCTGGCAGCAAGCGAGCAAACAACATGGAAAATGACATCACCTGGTACGACAGCATGCCGACACCGGTCGGCGCTTTGCTGATTGCAGTACGCGGCAATGCCTTGGTGCATGTCGGCTTCGCCGACGAGCGCCACCCGCACGTGCGCCGCGGCCAATGGCAGCAAGACAGTGTGCCGCTGCGTGGCGTACGCGATCAGCTTGAGTCCTACTTCGCTGGCGAACGGCGCAGTTTCGAGCTTGGCTTGCTTGCCATTGGCACCGAGTTCCAACGCAAAGTCTGGAACGAGCTCAGCCGCATCCCCTACGCCAGCACGATCAGCTACGCCGAGTTGGCGCGTCGGATCGAAAATCCCAAGGCGATGCGCGCGGTCGGACTCGCCAATGGACGCAATCCGATTCCGATCATCGTGCCCTGTCATCGGGTGATCGGTGCCAATGGCAGCCTGACCGGATTCGGCGGTGGCATCGAGCGCAAGCGCTGGCTGCTCCAGCATGAGGCGCAGCACGCTGCATGAATCGTTGAAGTCGGATCGCCTTCGCTGAGGCATTCGAAGTGCGCGAATCACATCGCGGCAAGGAGTTTTGTCAGTACCCGGCGGTAGTCGCGCGCGATCCGTTCGCGCTTCGGATGCAGGCCATCGCGGACGATCCAGCGACCGTCGACCATGACATCGCGTACCAGTGGCCGATTGCCCGAGAACACCCAGGCGTCGATCGCCTGCTCAGGCGTACGCGCGCATAGAATGGGATGCTGATCGTCGAGCACGATGAAGTCTGCGGCGGCCTGCTCGACACGGCTTCCGTGGGCCGAGTGGCAACCGCCGCGCTGGATCGCCGCGAACAGACGGGTACCAACGTGTGCGCTGTCCGGCCCGACCGCCACATTGCGCCGGCGTGCCTGCAGGCGCTGCGCATACTCCAGCCAACGCAATTCCTCGACCGGGGAAATCGAGACATGGCTGTCCGAGCCGATCGAAATCGCGCCACCGGCATCGAGATAGGGCTTCAACGGAAATATGCCGTCACCAAGATTGGCCTCTGTGGTCGAACAGATCGCGACCGTCGCACCCGATTCAGCCGTGACTGCCAGTTCTGTTGCATCGATATGGGTGGCGTGCACCAGTGACCAACGCGCATCGAGTGACGCGTTGTCGTGCAGCCAGGCCACCGGCCGCTGACCCCGCAGTGCCAGACATTCATCCACTTCGGGTATCTGTTCGGCAATGTGGATATGGATCGGCCGCAAATGCCCCGCCTCGGCCGCGAGCACTTCGCTGAGCGCGGCAGCGGGCACCGCGCGCAGCGAATGCAAGGCCATGCCGATCGTGCAGTGCGCGCCTTCATGCGCGCGCAAAGACGACAGCAGGGCGAGAAACGAATCGATATCGTGCGAAAACCGTCGCTGGCGGTCGCTGAGCGGACGTCCGTCGAAGCCACCGCACATGTAGAGCACCGGCAACAGGCTGATCGCGATTCCGGTATCTCGCGCTGCCGCCAGGACGGCCTGCGCCATCGCCGAAGGATCGGCATAGGGTCGCCCGTCGGCCTGATGATGCAGATAGTGAAACTCGCAGACCCGGGTGTAACCGGCTTCCAGCATCTCGACATACAGTTGCGCCGCGATCGCGTAGAGATCGTCCGGCTCGACCAGGCCGGCGAAGCGATACATGGTCTCGCGCCAGGTCCAGAAGCTGTCGTCCGGATCGGTCTGGTACTCGGCAAGCCCAGCCATCGCGCGCTGGAAAGCATGCGAATGGGCATTCACGATGCCCGGCAGCACCAGTCGACCGAGGTGGTTCGCGCGCGCAGAAGTTTGACCAGCAGACTCGCCCTCATCCGGCGCAGCGACTCGCAATTCGGAGACGAATCCCTTGGCGGTCCAGAGATGATCAGCGGTAAAGGTCGTCATGGTTCCGCCGTGGGTAATCGCGGCCATGTTCGCACAAGCCGACGCGTCCTTCCTACTCGCGCAGGATAGAATCCGGGCTTTGCAGGGCCGGACGCATGAAGACTGGAAGCACCCGCTGGGACCATCTGCTGTACAACGCGCGTGCGGTCGAGGCGCGCACCGATGGCAGCGGCTATTCGATTGTCGAGTCCGCCGCGATTGGCATCGCCGGCCATCAGATCGTGTTTTGCGGCGGCATCGCCGATCTCCCCTTTGCGCCGGAACTCTGTGCACAGGAACTGCACGATCTCGCTGGTCGAATGGTGACGCCAGGCCTGATCGACTGCCACACGCATCTGGTTTTTGCCGGCAACCGCGCCAATGAGTTCGAGTTGCGCCTCGGCGGCGCTGACTACGCACAGATCGCGCGCGCAGGCGGTGGCATTGCCTCCACCGTGCGCGCCACCCGCGCTGCGTCGGACGAGGCGCTTTTCGCGCAATCTCTGCTGCGCGCCCGCGGCCTGCTCGACGATGGTGTGACCTGCATCGAAATCAAGTCCGGTTACGGACTGGACCTGGCAACCGAGCGCCGCATGCTGCAGACCGCACGGCGCATTGGGACCGAACTCGGGATCGAAGTGCAGACCACGTTTCTCGGATTGCACGCCTTGCCTCCTGAGTACCGTGAGCGGCGCGATGACTATGTCAGCGCCGTGATCGATCAATGGCTGCCGATTCTGCACCAGGAAGGCCTGGTCGATGCGGTGGACGCGTTCTGCGAGGGGATCGCGTTTACACCCGGCGAGGTCCGTCGTCTGTTTGAAAAAGCGCGCACGCTGGGCGTGCCGGTGAAGCTGCACGCAGACCAGCTATCCGATCTGGGCGGCGCCGCGCTCGCCGCCGAATTCAACGGACGTTCGGCGGACCACATCGAATACACCGGTGCAGTCGCCGTGTCCGCAATGGCCGAGCACGGTACCGTAGCGGTACTGCTGCCAGGATCCTTTTATTGCCTGCGTGAGACCAAGCTGCCACCGATCGAGGCGCTGCGCGGCGCGGGTGTAGCAATGGCGGTATCGACCGATCTCAATCCCGGCACGTCCCCGCTGTGTTCCCTGCGGTTGGCGATGAATCAGGCCTGCACTTTGTTTCGGCTGACGCCAGCCGAGACTTTCGCCGGTGTAACCCTGCACGCCGCGCGCGCGCTCGGACTGGGTGATCGCAAGGGACAACTACGCGCTGGCTACAACGCCGATCTGGCGGTCTGGGAGCATGCAAGCCCGGCCGAACTCTCCTATTGGATCGGCGCGCCCGGCCCGTATGCCGTCTGGGCCGGCGGCAAGCGGCGCCGATAAACGCATTGCCCGACCGCAGAAAGCAAACGAGGCCCCGCAGGGCCCCGTTCTCTGGCAGATTCGCTGGCGCGAATCAGGCCTTCTTTTTGGCTGCTGCCTTCTTGGCGGCGGCTGGCTTGGCGGCGGCCTTGGGCGCAGAAGCTGCCGGCTTGACGGCCGCGTCCTTCTTCTCGGTATGCGGGCGCACATTGCCATAGCTGCGAATCGAAATTTTGCCCTTGCGGGTCTTGCGATCACCCTTGCCCATCTTGTTACTACTCCGGTATTGATTCTTGGGTTGCGAAGGCTAGCAGCAATTCCCGCTCAATCAATGGGCTTGGCCGCAAGCACACGGGCAGGACGCAGGCGCTGCCACAGCACTTCAGCATCCTTTTGGCTGAGCGCAGAGTGTCGATTCAGTGCATGCGCGGCGCCAAGCGAGAGTCCGCCAGCGACCATAAGGACGGCATGTACCAGGTCCGAAGCATGTAGGGAAACACCGAGCGCCAGCAGCACAATCGCGCCCAGAAACAACGGGATCACCGTCAATCGACGTGAGCGCGACAGCCCGCTGGCCAGCACCACAGCGCCGAACAGACTAGCGAAGACTACGAAGTACAACTCGAACCCGTGGCTGCCCAATACCTCCACCGCTGCCAGGGGCATCGCCACCGCAGCCAGTGGAAGAAACGCACAGTGAACTGCGCAGATCAGCGCAGCGAGCGAGCCAAACGCATCCATACGCGGCAACCAGCTGGAATGCGCGTGCGGATGGGCGTGATGGCGGCAGTTCGTTGTGGTCATTTGAGGTTATAGCGTAACAGAAGGTGCACCACGACGTTGTACCCGAGCGGTTTTCGGCGCTTGACGTCTTGGTGAGGGAATAATATAACATTCCCAGTCCAAGCAGAGAAGCCCGATGCCCGCCCAGCCCACCTATCTGTTCAGTTTGTTGGCCCTCGCGATGACCGTT
>JAYSZM010000213.1:0-30700 GCA_043738015.1 Lysobacterales bacterium | reverse complement strand
GTGCCGGCCTGCGCGGTTGTGATATTGCAGGTTTCGGCATTGCCACCGAGGTACGGACGGCAGTCATACACGGTGTCGGTCGGCGCCGAGCCGAACTTCACGTACATGTCGGCATCGCCGGTTCCACCTGCGATCACGAACTTCAGTCCGGTCGCGCCTGCAGGCACCACCATCGTGTAGTTCAGCGAGGTGCCGACAGCAGCCGAGAGTCCGGTCACTGCTACGCCATTGGTTAGTACATTGCCACCTGGGCTGGCCACGGTAACCGACTGCGTGCGGCTATGGGTCGCGCCACCGTTGTCGGTAACCGTCAACACCACACTGTAGGTACCAGCGGCGCTGTAAGTCTTGCTCGGGTTGGTCGCGGTCGACGTCGTGCTGTCGCCGAAGTTCCAGCTGCGCGATGCGATCGTGCCATCGCTGTCGGTGGAGGTATCGGTGAAGCTGGCGGTAAGGCCACTGGTGGTGAAGGTGTAGTTGGCGACCGGTGCAACATTGGCCGCAGTGTTCACCGTAACCGACCTGGTGATGCTGTTGGTGGCACCGCCGTTATCGGTAACCGTCAACACCACGCTGTACGTGCCAGCGGCACTGTAGGTCTTGCTCGGATTGGTTGCCGTCGAGGTGGTGCTGTCGCCGAAGTTCCAGCTGCGCGATGCGATCGTGCCGTCGCTGTCGCTGGAGCCATCGGTGAAGTTGGCGGTCAGGCCACTGGTGACGAACGAGAAGTTCGCGGTCGGTGCCACATTGCCACCGGTCGGCGCGAAGCCACCCTTGACATAGACGTCGACCGACTGCGCGCTGCCACCGCTTTCATCACGGTTATCGGTGTAGATCGCCATGATGTCATTGAGCACCATGTCCATGCCATTGTAGTCGCCCCACTCGAACGAATCGGTAATGTTGACCGAAGTCTGCGAGGTCAGCCGAACCGGCGTCCCGAAGGTGACACCACCATCGGTTGAGACCGAGTAGTAAAGGTCCACACCCGAACGCGAGCTGCTGTGGCGGGTGTCGTAGAACATGACGAACACGCGTCCATTCTGATCCACCGACATCCACGGATTGAAGCGGTCGACGGTGCTGATGTCGGCAGACGAATGGGCAAGGCTGCTCGCCCAGGTCGCGCCACCATCACGCGAACGCAGCACCTTGATCACCGAATGATTGGCGGTGGCGCTGGTGTTGTTCTCGGCGGTGTTGGTGTCGTTGTAGGCGATGTACAGGCTGTTGCCAAAGGTGCCATTGCTGGTGTCAGCCTGTGCCGACACATAAACGAATGCACGACGGGTCTCCATCGCCGGGATCGGGAAATCGAAATCGGCATTGAGCGTGGCCGCAGTGACCGCAGCGGCAAACGAAGTGCCGCCGTTGGTCGATTTCAGCACACGGATCTGCTTCGCATTGCTACCGCCCGAGGTGGTCGGGAAAACGAAGTAGGCATTGCCCGCTTTGTCCGACATCAGATCGCTGCCGATTCCGCGGCTGGCGCTGTCGATGGTCAGATTGGTCGACCAGTTCAGGCCGGTATCAGTCGAGCGCGAGAACTTCTGCACATTGTTCTCATGCCAGGCCATGTAGATGTTGCCGAGACTCGGTGAGCCCGAATGCATGTCGACGTGCAGGTATTCCTTGTCGGACACATTGCCGGTCGACAAGGTCTTGGCAAGGGTCCAGGAGGTACCGGAGTTGGTCGAGCGGTAGAACAGCACATTGGTGCCTGATCCGACCACGGTGGAGAGCGCACCGGCATAGGCGATGCTGCCATCGGGCGACCAGCCGACGGTGGGATCACAGCAGGTGTTGGCGAGCGAGATCGCCGAACTCCAGGTGACGCCGCCATCCGAGGACTTCCACATCTTCTGGCCCGAACCGGGACCATTGGTACCGGCAATCACCAGATTGGTATTGCTCGGATGAATCGCGACGGCCGACTCGGCTGCGCCGGCGGGGGAGGTCACGCGCTTCTCGGTGCCGCCGAGGAAGTTGGGCAGGAAGTCGTTCACCGAGCGACTTTCGCCGCCACCTCGGGTGATCACGTAGCTGCCGTCCTCGGCAGCGCGCACCGATCCGTAGACCGTGCCATCGATCTTGAAGCCCTGGTACTTGGCGAGATAGCCATTCAGTGCGCTGCGCGGATACTGCGCCGGGCCGCTGGTCAGCAGGTTGGGGTTGGCCTTGCGCATCTCGACCCGGTAGAACGCCGGAATCGCGATGATTGCATCCGTCTCGTTGCGCGAAAGCAGATCGATATCGGCCTTGGTCAGCTCGTAGTTGCGATCATCCCAGGGGCCGTACTTGGCGAGCTCAGCGTAATTCACGCGCGCGTCCGCGCCGCGGGTCTGGTCGACCCGATAGGTCACGACGGGCGGCCGGCTCTGCGCCATGCTGAGTCCGGAGTAGACAAGAGCGCCCGCGATGCTGAGGCGGATCGCCCAATTGCGATGGTGACTATTCATTGTTGTGTGGTATCCACTGATGGTTTCTCCCCGCGCCCGAACTTGCGCCCTGGCACCCTTCGGAAGATCACGGACGCCCTCGCGTCCAGTGCTGCCAACCGTTGCGGGGCGAGCCCCGTCTGGGTCAGTCTCATCGCGACCACCGCTTCCGACGGTTGGACGCGTCCTTGCCGATGAGTCCCCAGACTCATCGGCCTTGCGGTACCACTGCGACCCCACCGTTCATCGCTCCTGCATTGATCAAATGCACGAGTACGAAAACCAGGCTGGGTAAGGTTGATCGCGCGGCCCTGCCGCACGACTCTTGCGTGAATCCGCAGACGCTCCACTTCATTCTGCAGACCCGTGGTGACTCCGCCGTTTGGATGAGTCCCCAAGGCCGCGGGATGTATATGTCAATTTCGGTAACAAGTCTTGCTGCAACGCAGCGTGATTTACGCCGACCACAGGCAGTCCGCGCCCGCGATCGGCGATCAGCCTGTGTTTTGCAGCGCCTGCGATACCCCATGCACGGTCGCACAGAGCGCACGGAACAGCGCATCGTCGGGACGGTCCTGGGCCCGCCAGCGCTCAAGCAAGTCACGCTGCAAGAGACTGATCGGATCGGTATAGGGATTTCGCAAGCGCAGCGAACGCGACAGCCGCGGATCGTCGCTGAGCAGCGCACGCCCACGCAGACCTTCCACAGATTCGCGGGTGAGGGTGTGCTCGGCGAGCAGGCGTGGAAAGAACTGCGCGTGAAGATCGCCCGATAATTCGGAAAACCGTTCGGCGATCGCCATGTCGCCCTTGGCCATCACCATCTCGACATCGGAAAGCAGTGCCTTGAAGAACGGCCATTCATTGGCCATCTCACTGATCGCGGCAAGCCCATGACGCTCGACCGCCGCGCGCAGCGCAGAACCGATTCCGTACCAGCCAGGCAGTCCGGCGCGGCACTGCGTCCAGGCAAATACCCAGGGAATCGCCCGCAGACTCTCGACGCCCAGCATGTTGCCGCGCTTGGGCGGCCGCGAGCCCAAGGTCATCCGTTCGATCACATCGATCGGCGTAGCTTCACGAAAATACTCGACGAATCCGGGCGTGCCGGCGACGAGGTCACGATAGGTGTTGAACGCATCGGCTGAGATTGTCCGCATCCACTCGCGCCATTGCGTTTCGCGCGGCTCCGGCGGTCGTGGCCGCACACTGGCTGAGATCACGGCCCCTGTGGTCTGACTCAGTTCGCGCAAGGCCAGGGCATCGATGCCGTACTTGCGATGGATGACTTCGCCCTGCTCAGTGACACGGAGGTGTCCACGCAGGGAGCGCCGCGGCGCCGCCATCAGGGCATGCGCGGTCTTGCCGCCCCCACGGCTGACCGAGCCACCACGACCGTGGAAAAAAACCACTTCGACGCCATGACGTGCGGCCACATCCATCAATTCGACCTGGGCACGCTGCAGCGACCAGCGCGCGCTGAGCAAGCCGCCGTCCTTTGCGCTGTCCGAGTAGCCGAGCATCACGGTCTGGCGATTGCCGCGCGCGCTGACGTGCCCGCGATAGACCGGATCGTCGAGCAGGTCGGCGAGTGTACGCGGCGCCTGCTGCAGATCGGCAATCGTCTCGAACAGCGGCGCCACGTCGAGCGCCACCTGCCCGGCGGCATCCTGCAGGCCGGCACCACGCGCCCAGGCCAGCACCTGCAACACATCGCTGGCCCGACTGGCCATGCTGATGATGTAGACGCCGGTGGCGGCAGGACCAAGTTTGCGATGCGCCTCTGCGAGCGCGGCGAAGACCGCGCACTCGCGAAGCCAGGCGGGATCGTGGCTGCCATCGGCCAGCGGCTCGCGCCCGGCCGCTGTGGCGCGCAGCAGCTCCATGCGCTGGCCCTCATCGTCCCAGCGCGCGCCGTAGACGCCGCTCCAGGCATCGCCCTGGACACGGGCGTCCTGACGCACATCCAGCCGAGCCAGATGGAAACCAAAGGTGCGGATCCGCCAGCGCAACCGGCGCACCGCGAACCAGCCGGCGTACAGTCCCCGATTGGCCAGCAGGCTTTCCGATATCGCGGCAATATCGTGTTCGAATTCCGCCACACCGAGATAGCCAGCGGCGGCATCCTGCAAGGTCGCCTGCAGACGCGCACCGATCAGCCGGAGCAGCATCCGATACGGCATATCGCGATGACGCGGACGGATGCGGGCAGCGGCCTCGGGCAACAGCGCACGGTAGCGCTCGACCAAGTCCTGGACCGCTGCGCTGACCGGCACACGGCCGAGGGTCTGGCTCAGCAGCCGCTCCAGTCGCGAGATATCACGACGATAGCAATCGATGATCATCCTGCGCTGCGCCGCCAGCGACTCGGAAATCGTGTCAGCTCCGACATTCGGATTGCCATCCATGTCACCGCCGACCCAGCTGGCAAAGCGCAGCACCGTTGGCAGTTCAGTGGCGATCCCGTATTGGCGCTCCAGCGCATCACTGAATACCTCGTAGAACACTGGGACAACGCGGTAAAGGTGATCAGCGAGATAATAGGTGACGTGTTCGCGCTCATCAGCGACGCTCGGCCGCACCGGTGCGCCTTCGGCAGTTTGCCAACCGGCGGTCAGGGCCATGCGCAGGCGTGCCCAATCGGTCGCACGCTCGCCCGCTGTGCGATCGGCATTCAGATCGGCGAGCAGACAGCGCACCATCTCGCCTTCTTTCTCCAGTAACGAGCGGCGCACCGCCTCGGTCGGGTGCGCGGTGAATACCGGTTCGATATCGAGCGCGCCGATGGTATCCATCAGCTCCTCTGCCGAGACACCCGCCGCCTGCAATCGGTGCAGCACATCGCGTAGTCCTTCTGGAGGCCAGCTGTCGCCCTGCAACTGGTAGTGGCGGTGACGGCGGATTCGGTGCACGCGTTCGGCGATATTGACGACCTGGAAATAGGTGGCAAATGCGCGCGCGACCAATTCGGCGTGCTCGGGTGTCAGCCCGCCCAACCGCTCCTGAAGATCGGCGGTCGACTCACCGCTTTCGCGTCGACGTATCGCGCTGGCGCGGATCGCCTCGATTTCATCAAGAAAATGCGGGCCGACCTGCTCTTCGAGCAATTCGCCTACAAGCGCGCCGAGGCGGCGCACATCATCGCGCAGGCCCTGGTCGGTGGATGGAAACTCGACTTCGCGCAGTTCTTCCACGACAACCCCGATCGACGCCCAGGAAGCCCAAGCCTACTCGGCTTGTTTGATGCGGCGCAACAAGAGTCATCGCACGGCCTGCCGGGACGAATTGCCGGACCGTGATGTACCGATGGACAGGGTTTTTCTGGGTCGCGCCGCAACCCTGCCACGCAAGCCGGATTTGCTCAGGGCGTGCGCGATACCGGCTTGGTCGGGGCCGCCATCAGGATGCTGGCGCGGCTGGCCAGCGGCTTGACCACGCTGTACTCACCCTCGAAGACGTTGCCCTGCTCGGTGCGCGGTCGCGGACCGCGCATGCGGCGGACCAGATGGACGATGGCCACCACGATCAGCACCTTGAGTGCGATCAGCATCCCGAGCAGCAGGCCGCCGACCAGAAACAGGGCAATGGCGAGCCGCTTGAGCACGGTGGCAACAAAATCCAGCAGGGCAGACATCTTCGATCCTTGCGCGGTAACGCGGTCATTGCGTCAGAATGTAGTTCATTGTGCAGTAGGACCATGGCCGTCGCATGAACGAACCCGAACTCAACGCGGGCGATTCCGGGGCAACATTGCCCGAAGGCGCGCAGGTGCTCTGCGCTGTGGCCGACATTCCGGAAGAGTCGGCGCTCGCTGTACAGATCGCGTCGGCGACCGGCGGCTTCCCGGTGGTGCTGACCCGCCAGGGCGAAGCAGTCCAGGCTTTCCACAACGAATGCCCGCATGCGGGGCGCCGACTGGACTGGGTACCCGGTCAATTCCTGATCGAAAACAAGTTGTTGATCTGCGCCGCTCATGGTGCCGCGTTCACTCGCGACAGCGGACTCTGCCTGGCCGGTCCATGTCGCGGTCAGGGCCTGGTGCGATTTCCGGTAGTCGTACGCGATGGGAAGGTACTGCTCGCTCGCTAAGCCCCGGTTTTCAACCAGATCAGGCTGGCCATGCGGCCGCAGTCGCGGTCGCGGCGGTAGGAATAAAATCGCGCGGGCTCGGAATACGTGCAGTGCTGACCCCCGCTGATCCGCTGCAGGCCGAGCGCCCGCAGGCGCAATCTCGACAACTGGTAGAGATCACATAGCCATTGGCCGCTGCGGCCCACCGGCGACGGCCCGAACGCGGCAGCAGCAGACGGATGCCCATCGACAAACGCTGCATACACCTCCTCGCCCACCTCGAAAGCCTTTGGCCCGATAGCTGGCCCCAGCCATACATGCAGTTGCTCGGGCGGCGTTCGGAGTGCACGCACGGTCGCTTCGATCACGCCGGCGGCAAGCCCGCGCCATCCGGCATGCACGGCAGCGATCTCGCTGCCGTCGGCGGAGGCGAACAACAGGGGCAGACAATCGGCAGTGAGCACGGCAAGCACGACATTGCGCTCATGCGTGAAGGCGGCGTCTGCCTGCGGAGCCGTCGAAGCTGACGCGGACATGGAGTTCTGCGACCCTTGGTGGACCGCGCTGCCATGCACCTGATTCAGCCAGAGAGGTTCGGCGGGAAGGTCCAGGAATTGGTGCAACCGCGCTCGGTTGCGGCGCACGGCAATCGGGTCGTCGCCGACATGATCGCCCAGATTGCAGTCGTCAAAGGGCGCCAGCGAAACGCCGGGCACGCGCCGTGTACTCACCACCGCGCGCACGCCGGACGGCGCATCCCAATCCGGAATCAGGAATCCCGCCGCCGTCCATTCGCGATCAGAGGCCATCGCAGTCAACGCGCCGCGAATGCCTTGCCGTCGGCGCGCAGCACGGCGAGCAGATTGAGCATATCGGCGGGTACCGGTGCTTCGGTGCTGACCAGTTTGCCGCTGCGTGGGTGCTCGAATTCGAGAAACTGTGCATGCAGGGCCTGGCGACGGAATGCACGCAACGCGACATCGAGCTCTGCGGTCGCCGCCTTCGGAATCTTCAGTCCAGTGCCGTATAACGGGTCGCCGACGATGGCATGACGGATACTCGCCAGATGCACGCGGATCTGATGGGTACGGCCGGTCTCCAACTGACAGGTCAGCAGGGTGTGGGCGCGGAACCGTTCGGCGACGCGGTAGTGCGTCACGGCTTCGCGGCCACCTTCGCGTACCGCCATCTTCAATCGATCATGTGGACTGCGGTCAATCGGTTTGTCGATGCGATTGCCGGCGATGATTTCGCCGACCACGATGGCGAGATAGCGCCGGTTGACCTCGCGCTCGGACAGTTGGGCGACCAAGGCTGCATGTGCCTCGACATTGCGCGCTACCACGAGGGCACCCGAGGTGTCCTTGTCAAGCCGATGCACGATGCCAGCACGCGGGACCTCACGGAGTTTGGGATCGCGATGCAGCAGGGCGTTGACCAGAGTGCCGTTGGGATTGCCGGCGCCGGGATGCACGACCAGACCGGCCACCTTGTTGATGACCAGCACATCGGCATCTTCGTAGATCACGTCGAGGGCGATGTCCTCGGGCGCGTCGCTCACCTCCTCACGCATCTCGGCTTCGATGCGGACCTGATCACCGGGGGACACCGGATCGCGCGGACGTGCCTCGGCATCGTTCAGCAAGGCCTTGCCGTCCTTGATCCAGCTGGTCAGCCGGCTGCGCGAGAACTGCGGAAAAAGCTCGGCGAGCGCCTGATCGAAGCGCTTGCCGGCCAAGGCATCAGTGACCTGGGCCGCCAGCAGCTCGGATTGAACGGTTTCTTGCGGGGGTGATGAAGACACGGGAAATCCTTGGTGAACGTACGCGGAACCACGCTTTTCTGCATCGGCGGGGCTTTGGGCTATCATGCCGGTCTCATTCTAGGACGCTTTGCATGCTGACTCGCCGATTTGCCATTGTTCGCGCCCTGTTTATTCTGCTGCTGGTGATGTTTGCGGCGGCCTGTTCCAAGAACGTCCGCATCCAGGCCGCTGAGACCCTGCCCGCCGATGCGCTGTACGCCGAGGCCAAGCGCTCGCTTGACGAGGGTGCCCATGAGCGCGCCATCAAGTTCTATCAACGACTGGTCGCGCGCTTCCCCTATGGCAGCTACCACGAGCAGGGTCAGATCGATCTGGCCTATGCCTTCTACAAGCGCAACAAGCACGAGGAAGCGCTGTCGGCGGTCAATCGCTTCATCAAGCTTTACCCGACCCACGCGCGCATCGACTACGCCTACTACCTGCGCGGGCTGATCAATTTCAATCGACAGGCAGGATTTCTGGAACGCCGCTTCGGCAGTGATCTGACCCGCCGCGACCTGCAGTACATCCGCCAGAGCTTCCAGGACTTCAATGAGTTGGTCGAAAAATATCCGCAGAGCGCGTATGCGCCGGATGCCCGTCAACGCATGGTCCACCTGCGCAACGGACTCGCTCAGGGCGAAATCATGATCGCTGGCTACTATCTGCGTCGGGGCGCCTGGGTGGCATCGGCGCAACGCGCCAAGTTCGTGCTGGAGACCTACCAGGAAGCACCGCAGACCGGTGATGCCCTGGCCATCCTCGTCGAGAGCTACAAGCAACTGGGTCAGACCAAGCTGGCCGAAGACGCCAACCGCGTGCTCAAGCAGAACTATCCGGATCACCCGTATTTCGCGGGCAAATGGCCGGCCAAGCGCGCATTCTGGCGCCAGCTCAATCCGTTTTCTTCCGACGTCTCGCCGCAGAAATCGAGCTGAAGGCAGACGTCACGCGCGCTCCGATCAGGGCGCCCGAACCCCCGCGGGCTGTGCCCGCGCTAGTTCGCCATACGCCTGCAGTGCATTGACCAGCCCCTGGCTCAACTTGGCCGCGTCAGGAACCGCCTGCTTGCAGGCGATGATGCCGACTTCGAGTTGCCCGGCATAGCTCTGCACCGTGATATTCAGGCCCAGACCATGGGTCACGATGGATACCGGGTAATTGTGCAGCAGGCGCGCACCGGCCAGATACAGGTCCATCGGCGGACCGGGCACATTGGAAACGACCAGGTTGGCCAGGGCTGGCAGCTTCTCGGCAAACTGGCCGCGCGCCCATAATCGGCTCAGCCCGCTCGCCCAGATCGGCGCCGCCAATCCGGGAAAATCGGTCGGGATCAGATTGCGCAGGGCATTGACCCGTTGCCGGATTTCGCCGGTCGCCGCGGCGATGACACGGAGGCGTTCGAGGTCATCGCGGACCTGAGTCGCAAGCGCCACCTGCACCATCGATACCTGGTTATTGGAATCGACATTGCCGGCATCGCGCAGGGACACCGGCATCGCGGCAATCAGCGAACGCGTGGGCAGTTTGCGCTCGCCGAGCAGGTACTGGCGCAGGGCGTGCGCGACCAAGGCCATGACCACGTCGTTGAGACTGACGCCCAGCGCGCGCGATATCTGCTTGATCTCGACCAGGGGCAAGGACAACGCGGCAAAGCTTCGCGCGCTGCCCACCTGAGCATTGAACTGGGTACGCGGTGCCAGCAGGATGTTGTCGCGGATGCGCCCGATCAGTCCGCGTCCCTCAGGATCGGGCGCGCGCGCCAGCCGAATGGTTTCCGGCAGGGCGCGAAACACCCGCGCCAACTGCTGCAGGCTGGAGCGCACACTGACGCGGGCGACAGCCAGCGCACCCGGTGCCGCAATGGCCGCGCCGCTGGCACGTCGACGACCCGGTGTGCGTGATTCAAGATCCAGCAGGACCTGAGCCAGCGCGACACCACCTTGGCCATCGAGCAGGGCATGATGCACCCGCGTATGCAGCGCCAATTTTCCGCTGTGATGGCCTTCGATCACGGCAAACTTCCACAGCGGCCGGTCACGCGGCAACATTTCCGATTGCAGTTGGCCGACCAGGGCATGCAACTGCTTGTCGCTGCCGGGGGCGCGCAGTCGGCGTTTGATGATGTGCTGATCCAGATCGACATCACCGGCCTCGCGCCAGAGTGGATGACCGATATCCATCGGCGCCGGCTGCAACACCCGGCGCAGCGCAGGCGCCTTGGGCAAGCGTTTGGAAATCAGGCTGATCAGCGCCCGATGGAAATCGTAGCCACGCTTACGTGGTGCTTCGAGCAGCATCAAGCTGCCCACATGCATCGGCGTACCTGCGGCTTCGAGATAGAGAAAGCCGGCATCCAGTCCACTCAGCGGTCGCAATCGCGTGGCCATCAGGGCGCTCCTTGTCGAGATTAAAGCTTATCGTCGCGGCGCCAAAGTTCAGCCTGACGGCTGCACTCAGATCTTCTCCCGCCAGACCGCAGCACCGAGAAAGATCAGGCGCAGCTGACGGACAAAATTATCGACCAGTTCGCGCTCCGCGCGCGGTGCCTTGGGCGGTAGATCGAGGATATCGGTAGCCGCATTGATCATCGTCGTCACCACCAGACCACAGAGCATGCGCAGGGTCTCGCTGGACAGCGTAGGCAACAGCCCCAGCGCACGCATATCCTGGACCATTTCGGCGGCAAAATGTGATTCTTCGGCGCGGATCGCCGTCCTGATCACCGGCGAACCGCCGCCACGCTCGCCCGCAATGAACAGGAAATGCAGGCGATGCGATTCCACGTGCTGTTTGTAGATCAGCACCGACTTGCGCAGCATATCGGTCAGCGGAACCCCATCGCGGCGAACATCCCGCAACAGATGACGCAAGGTCACACCGCTCTGCTCAACCAGCGCCAGTCCGAGTTCATCAAGATCGCGAAAATGCCGGTAGAACGAAGCCGGCACCACGCCGGCAGCACGCGTCACCTCGCGCAGACTCAGACTCGAGAAGCCGCGCCCCGCACCCATCAGATCAAGCGCCCCCGCCATCAACTGGCCCCGCGTCAGCTGTTTGCGCGCCTCCCGCGAGGGCGCTGCCGGCGCCGGAGTTTCGTTTCGCGACTTGTCAGTGGGGCGGCGCGGCTGCAGACGAGTCATGAGAGTTCCGGAGGCCACCTCGATCCAGTATAGCGGCGCGCTATCGCCGTGCTGACGCGGCACCTCGGTCCCCAGTGGGTTGACAGCTCCCCAATGTTGAGTAAACGTATGTTCACTCAACGGAGAATTGTCATGCCTGCTCTGGCCCCTAGCCAAGCCAAAAAGCGCTGCGCCTGGTATCAGTCGACTTGGCTGAGGCCGTTCAATGATCTTGTCGCGCTGGATGGCTTGCTGCAGCGGGTGCAGCCGTGGGCATCGCTTCGGGAGATTCGAGCGCGGGTTGAACGCGTCGTCGATGAAACGCCCGACACCCGGACGTTCATGCTGCGCGCCAATCGGCACTGGCCGGGCCACCGTGCCGGCCAGCATGTGCTGGTCGATGTCGAGGTGGATGGTCGACGCCTGCAGCGCTGTTTCAGTCTGTCGGCGGCGCCGGAGCGGCGCGGGAAACTGCAGATCACCGTGAAGCGGCAGCGCGCAGACGGCGTGAGCGCATGGATGAACAGTCGCCTGCAGCCAGGTGATGTTCTGCAGCTGAGCGCGCCGTTTGGCAACTTTGGGCGCAATTTGCCCGAATCGAGGCCACTGCTGATGATCAGCGCAGGCAGCGGCATCACCCCGATGATCGCGTTGCTCGAAGCGCTCGTGGCCGGCGCGACGGCGCCCGATATCGTGTTCGTCCACTCCTGTCGGAGCCAGGATCAGTTGATCCTCGCTGATCAACTTCAATCCGCAGCGTCAAGACTGCCAGACTTTCGACTGCACCTGCACTTCAGCAACGAACACGGTCGTCTGGATGCGAACGGATTGCGCGCGCTTGTGCCCGACTTCGCCGCGCGCCACACCCTGGCCTGCGGGCCCGGCGGTTTCAATCAGTGGATCGCCGAGCTCTATCGCGCACATGGCATCGAGCCCCAGTTGGAACTCGAAAGATTCGCGGCGTCCGTGCCAGACCGCGACCCCAGCGACGCTACGGCGCAAACCGTAACCTGCAATTTAACTGAACAATCGTTCACTACCCAGCCGGGTCAAAGCCTGCTCGCCGCCGCGGAATCAGCGGGGCTCAGCCCGCGCTATGGCTGCCGGGTCGGCATCTGTCGCAGCTGCCAATGCCGCCGGATCACTGGCTGCAGCGAGAACCTGCTGACCGGCGAAATCTGCGACGAACCGGGCCAGCTGATCCAGCTGTGCATTTCGAGCGCCCGCTCTGCCCTGACGCTGGAGATCTGAAACCATGACCACGAAAACCCCCACGCTGCCCGCGATCGCTCGCGCCGAACTGGATCGCAGCCAGATTGCAGGCCTGCAGGACGATCTCGATGCCCTGCGCCGCGAAGTCCTGGCCAAACGAGGCGCGCAGGACGCCCGCCATATCCGTCGTGCCGTGCAAGGGGCGCGCGGCGCGGCCATCGCCGGACGCAGCCTGCTGATGTTTGGCTGGGGCCCGCTCAGCTGGATTGCTGGCGTAATGTCGCTGGCGTTGGCCAAGATTCTCGAGAACATGGAGGTCGGCCACAACGTCATGCACGGCCAATATGACTGGATGAATGATCCGACGCTCAATTCACAGAGCTACGACTGGGACATTGTCTGCGCCGCGGACCACTGGCGGCATTCGCACAATGTCGAGCACCACAACCACACCAATATCCTCGGCAAAGACCACGACTACGGCTACGGAATGCTGCGGCTGACCGAGCGCCAGCGCTGGACCCCGGCTGCCCTGTTGCAACCGTTCTGGTACCTGCTGCTCGCCATCAACTTCCAGTGGGGCGTTGCGGTGCACGACATCAAGATCGGTCGATTCGTGAAGGGCCGTATGGATCGGGCAGAATTTCGCGAACGCATGCGACCCTTTCTGCAGAAGGCCAGCCGCCAGCTGTTCAAGGATTACGTGCTGTTCCCGGTGCTGGCGTTCTGGCAGTGGCCACGCGTCCTGCTCGGCAATCTGCTGGCCAACCTGATCCGCAATCTGTGGACCAATGCCATCATTTTCTGCGGCCACTTCACCGAGCACGCGCACGTCTTCAGTCGCGCTGAAACGGCCAACGAAACCCGCGGTGACTGGTATCTGCGGCAGATCCAGGGATCGAGCAATCTCGAAGGCGGACCCTGGTTTCACCTGCTGACCGGGCATCTGAGCCATCAGATCGAGCATCACCTGTTTCCCGATCTGCCGGCACCGCGCTACGCCGAAATCGCGCCGCAGGTGCGCGCCATCTGTGCGCGCTACGGCATCCACTACAACAGCGGCGGATTCTGGTCGCAGTATGCCGGTGTGCTCAAACGCATCCTGGTGCATGCCTTCCCGACCCGGCCGTTGCGCCTGGATTCGGCGCCGGAGACCGCCTGAGCAAGCACAGCCACTGGAATCGCGTGATAATGCTGCTTCGGTGAACCAAGCCGGTACGGAAAGCAGGCGCAATGATTCAGCTGATTGGATTTGATGGCGACGATACGCTTTGGCACAGTGAAGGCTATTACCAGCAGGCACAGGCCGAGTTTGAGACCTTGCTGGCAAAGTATGTCGATGTGCATGACAGCCGCTTGCACGAGCGTCTGCTGGCGGTGCAAAAAGCCAACCTGAAAGTCTTCGGCTATGGCGCGCGCAGCATGATGATCTCGATGATCGAGGCCGCGATTGCGATCACCGAGGAGCGCATCAGCGCGCGCGATGTGCACCGCCTGGTCGAAATCGGCAAGGGTGTGCTGCAGCATCCAGTTGAAGTGCTGCCCGGAATCCGCGAGGCAGTCGAGGCCGTCGCTGCCGATTTTCCGCTGGTATTGATCACCAAGGGCGACCTGTTCCATCAGGAGGCCAAGGTGCGCCGCTCGGGCCTGGATGATCTCTTTCGCCGGATCGAGATCGTCTCGGAGAAGGACAACAACACCTATGCGCGCGTGCTCAGCGAATTCGATCTGGCGCCCGGCGCCTTCGTGATGGTCGGCAATTCACTGCGCTCGGATATCGAGCCGGTGGTGCGCCTGGGTGGCTGGGGTATCCATATGCCCTACGCAGTGACATGGGCGCACGAGATGGAAAATGACCTCGATGCCTCGGACCCGCGCGTGCGATCGATCAGCACAGCCGCGGAAATTCCGTCGGCGGTGCGCGAGATCACTGCACTCGGCCGCAGCGGCGGCTGAGCAAGCGCCCGCACGACATAAGTCGTACGGACAAATCTGCGCTGCGGACGGCAGGGCTGCCGCCCGACCGCCAGACCCGTCAGCGTAACTGTTCCCAGAGGAAACGATAGGCCAGCGCCGTCATGAAGGCCGACTGTCGATTGTTCGCCGCGCCACCATGGCCGCCTTCGATGTTCTCGTAGTAACGCACATCGTGACCCTGGGCCAGCATCAGGGCCGTCATCTTGCGCGCGTGGCCTGGATGCACACGATCATCACGGGTCGATGTGGTGAACAGTGTCGGCGGATACTTCGTGGTCTTTTTCACGTTGTGATACGGCGAAAAGGTCTCGATGAATTTCCACTGCTCGGCATCATCGGGATCACCGTACTCGCCCATCCACGAGGCACCGGCCAGCAGAGTGTGATAGCGCTTCATGTCGAGCAACGGAACCTGGCAGACGATCGCGCCAAACAGATCGGGACGCATGGTCAGCATATTGCCCATCAGCAAGCCACCATTGGATCCCCCCTGGATGCCGAGGTGTGGCGTGCTGGTAACTTTGCGGTCGATCAGATGTTCGGCGACGGCGATGAAATCCTCGTAGGCGCGATGCCGATTGGCCTTCAGCGCGGCCTGGTGCCAGGCCGGGCCGAATTCGCCGCCACCGCGGATATTGGCAACGACAAACACGCCGCCCTGCTCCAACCAGGCCTTGCCCGCCGTCGCGCTGTAGTTCGGCACCATCGAAACTTCAAAACCGCCATAGCCGTAGAGCAGAGTGGGATTCTTGCCGTCGAGCTTGAGCTTGGCCGAGGCGACCTGGAAATAGGGCACGCGGGTGCCATCCTTGGACTTCGCCTCGTGCTGGGTCACTTCGAGCCCAGCGGCATCGAAATAGGCCGGCAATTGCTTGAGCTTTTCCGGCTTGGCCGCACCGACCGTACCGAGGTACAGACTGGTCGGGGTCACGTAATCGGTGATGGTCAGGAAGTAGTCGTCCGAGGCCTCGTCATCCACGGCGTTGACACCAATGGTGCCGAACTCGGGCAGTCCGGCGATCGGCTCGCGGGTCCACTTGCCGTCCTTGCGGGTGAGCACGTAGAGCCGGTTGCGCACATTGTCCAGCTCATTGAGCAGGATGTGATTGAGGGTCGGACTGAAGCCCGCAAGCGAGGTCCGTGCGGTGGGCTTGAACAGCACCTCGAACTTGCGCTCACCGGCCATGAACGCTTCAAAATCGGCGGCAAGCAAGGCACCGGCCGGCCAGGTCTGGCCGCCGACCGTCCAGTCTTCTCGCAAAGTGATCAGCAGACTGTCGCGGAAGACGCTGGCCTCGGCACTGTCCTGCTTCTCGATGCGGATCGACTTGCCATCGCGCAGCAGGAACAGTTCATTGGTATAGAAGGTGATCGCACGGGAAATGAGGTCACGCTCAAAACCCTTGCTGTGGTCGCGGAACGCAAACACGGCGATGTCTCCGGGCTTGCCTTCGTAGACAAGAGTCGCTGCGCTGAGCGGGGTACCGCGCTGCCAACGCTTGACGATACGTGGGTAACCCGATTCGGTCATTGAGCCCGCGCCAAAATCGGTGCCCACGTAGAGGCTGTCCGCATCGATCCAACTAACACTGCTCTTGGCCTCGGGCAGGCTGAAGCCCGCTTCGACGAAGGCCATCGTCTCGAGATCGAACTCACGCTTCACGTCAGCATCGGCACCGCCGCGTGACAGCGAGACCAGGCAACGTCGGTATTCGGGCTTGAGGCAATCGTTGCCGTGCCAGACCCAGTTCTCGTTTTCTTTTTTCGACAGGGCATCCAGATCCAGCACCGTCTCCCAGCTCGGCTCAGCCTTGCGGTACTCGGCCAGAGTAGTACGGCGCCAGATGCCACGCTCATGGCTGGCATCGCGCCAGAAGTTGTAATAGTGCTCGCCCATCTTGTCGACGTAGGGAATCCGTTCGTTTGAATCGAGGATTGTCAGCAGATCCTTCTCGAGCTTGCCAAACGCCTTGCCATCGGCAAGCTCGGCCGTGCTCTCGGCGTTGCGCGCACGCACCCAGTCGAGCGCCTTTTCGCCGCCGACATCCTCCAGCCAGAGATAGGGATCGCTGGAATCAGCGGTCTTGTCGGCGTGGGCAGCAGGCGGGATCAGGGTCATGGCAGCGATCAGGGCAAACGGTATCAGGCGCATGGCAGGCGTTCTCGATCAGTCCGTGGCGACAGCACAGAATAGCCCGCCAACGCCGTCGAATCATGGGCCGAAGGTCAGTGTGCCTACTGCGCTCCCGGGAAGCTGTCGACGTACTTGATCGTGAAGTCGGGAAAACTGTCGACCATCTGGATCTTGTAGTCGGGAAAACTGTCGACGATCTGCCAGCGCCCTTCCCGATCCGGAAAACTGCTGACCGTTTGCACATGCAAGTCGGCAAAGCTGCTGACCTCTTTGACCTTGAAGTCGGGAAAGCTGCTGACCCACTGGATGCGACCGAATATCTTCGCGACATCCGGTCGCTCCGCAGCCGAACCCGGCAGCGCAGCAGCCATTGCCAGCAGCAGCGCCATCATCAATATCTTCATCGACCCGCTCCTCGTCTCCGGCGGGAATGCTAGCGGAACCGCCATAGCGGCGCTGAATCTGCCAATTGAGCGGCCGACCGCCGCGCTGACGCGATCTACAATCCGGCCCAAGCAGGCCGCCGCCACGATGGCTCGGTTCGCCCAGGGCGCCCAGATCCATGGTCCTTTGTGATCCTTCGTGATTCAAGTCGGGAGTGCGCGATGCGTCGTCCACTACTTTTCCTAGTCCAGTTTCTGGCGGCGTTTGCCGTGGATGCGGCGACTTATCAAGTGGGCCCAGCACATCCCCCGAACACCACGCTCGCCCTGCTGTTCACCAATATCGATCTCGAGCCCGGTGATATCGTCGAGGTCCGGGCGGCGTGATCTATGACGTCGGCACGCCGGGGCTGGTCATGAGTGACAGCGACAGCGGCGCACCTGGCAATCCGACGATCCTGCGTGGCATGCCGGAGGACGGACAGCGCCCGCATCTGCGCGGCGGCACCAATACGATCGAGTTCCGGTCATCCAACCATGTTGTCTTCGAGAATTTCGAAGTCAGCGGCACCGGTACGACGACCACCGGCACCTTCCGCTGCATCTATCACCATGCCCACGACATCACCATCCGCAATGTCATCGTGCACGATTGCCCACGCCACCGCATCCTCGGTGCCGATACCGACTCGGGCTCGCTGACCGTCGAGTATTCAGAGATCCGCAATAGCGGATCGAATCAGGGCCAACATGCGATCTACATGGCGACCGACCAGATCACCTATCCGGGCGCGGTGTTCCGCCTGTAATACAGCTATCTGCACGATTCCCGCTTTGGCGACAGCGGCGAGGGCGGAAACCTGATCAAGAGCCGCGCTGAGCGCAACCAGAACTTCTACAACTGGCTGGAAGGCGCTTACTACCACGAGTTGGAACTGATCGGCCCGGATCCCTGCTCGGGATGCCAGCAGCCCGGCTGGACCGATGCCACGGCGCGCGAAGACTCGGACGTGGTCGGCAATGTGATCGTACACACTTCGGATTTCGGCGCTGTGCTTCGCTTGGGCGGCGACAATACTGGGGCCAGCTACGGGCGCTATCGGCTGGTCAACAACACCATCGTGCGCATCGGTGGTGCCGAGAGCGAGTCGACCATCTTCCGACTGTTCGACGACATACTTTCAGTCGAGATGCACAACAACATCATCTGGCGCGACACCGGCAATGTCCGCGCAGTGCGTGAGGTCGAGGCACTATGGGCTGCCGGTTCGCAGATCAGCGGCAGCAACAACTGGATCAAGTCAGACGCGACATTTCTGCCGGCAACCTGGACCAATACCCTGCAGGGCAGCCTGCCCGGATTCAGCAATGCCGGCGCGTTTGATTTCAGCTTGAGCAATACCAGTCTTGCGCTCGACAACGCTGGGCCAGCAACCCCGAGTTTTGGCAGCGACTACCACCTGCCCTCGTTGCTGTTTCCGCCCGTGCTGCATCCACCACTACGCACCCTGATCGCGGTCGGCAGCATTCCGCCAAGGCCGCTGAACGGCGTGCTGGATCGGGGCGCCTTGGAACGCCCCAATGACGACGTCAGCTTTGCCGACGGGTTCGAATGAACGTCGAGACCGCTACAGCGCAGCGCCGGAAAATCTGCTCACTCAGGAGCCGTCGGCGCGCCGCACTTCAGTGCCGGTCACGCGACCGCTGGCGACACTGATCGAAAGTTCGATCGGCCGGCAGCAGACCTGGCAGTCTTCAATACACACCTGATCGCCCTGGGTCAGATCGAGCGCGCTGTCGTACACACCACCGCAATGCGGGCAGCTGACCCGGACGAATTGAGTCAGCGGGGAAAAACGCCGATCGCGTCCGGTCTCGATGACCGGGTCCAGTCCATAGCGCCGATCCGTGTCCTCTACGGCCGGTACCGAACCATTGATCTGTTTGCTCATGTTCACTCCCGTTGTAGCTGCCGGGGCGGTATGTCGATCCTACTCCCGATCCGCAGGCATGACAGCATGGCCGTCACAATCCATCGCAGTCTCTCGACCTGATGAGTCAGGGTAAGCGCGGATTGAACACGAGACTGCAACAGGTGACCGCGCCTTCGGCTTTCTGCAGCTCGGAAACATCGACAAGCACTGTGGCAATGCCCTCTGCCGCCAGCCGCTCGCTGGTGCGCGGAAAGCAGTCCGGATAGATCAAGCGATCGCCAATGCGCAAAGTATTGGCGGCATGCGGTTCGGAGGGATCAATCACAATCCGGCGAAACGATTCGAAGGCGCCGACATCGATCCACTCCGGCTGGATCAGCAACAGGCCATCGGCAATACAGGTCACCGCCGATTTCAGATGCAGGCAGTCGCGGATCGCCACGCCCTCAACCCGGTAGTCCCATGGCGCCAGCAGTTTGCGCAGTTGCTCGATCGCAGCGAGATTGCTGCGCCCGGACAGACCGACATACAGGGTGCGGCCGATTCGCATGACGTCGCCTCCATCGAGCGTGCCGGGCGCCTCAATATGCAGCAGCGGCCGGTGTGCGGCCAGCGCCTGCGCAATCGACGCCGATTCGGCGCGCCGCGACTCGGCACCAGGGCGGGTGATCACCGCGACTTCGTCGAGCACGATCGCCATATCCTCGACAAACACGCAGTCGGCAAGTTCGGGCTCGGCGGGCAATTCGATCACATCGCAGCCAACGGCGCGCAGTGCCTCGACATACACGGCATGTTGGCGCGCAGCCAGCGCCAGGTCGATGGCTTCCCGCTCGACATGGCTTAACTCGCAACGCGCCATTGCCGGGCTGACCCGACGGGTAATGGCAATCGGCATGGCATGAAATCCTCAGCAGTGTGGTGGCCTGGGCGGACTCGCGTCCGGCCGGTCATCAGGGATACTCCGGACGAATCCGGAGCCGCGATAGCCCCCTGAGTCAGGGGGCGAAAAACCGCAGGTTTTTCAGGGTATGGACCGCAGGTTTTTCAGGGTATGGCGAGCTATAAGCTGGTTATCGAAGACGATGTGGTGACCTATTCAGAGGTTTCTTGGTGGCTATGGCCCATGCCCGACTTCGGGCAATGGCAGACCGCAGTCGGGCCGAATTGCAGACCGAAGGTCTGGCCGTCAGCGTGACGCTGCCAGTAGAACTCGGGTGCCGGACGAGCACGACCACCGACCTCGGCCATATCGGCATCGATGTCGAACAGTCGGCCATTGACCATCACGTAGCGGGTATCGATGGTCGCCTGGATGCGCTCCAGTGGATTGCTGTTGAGCACGACGAGATCGGCCTTCTTGCCGACCTCCAGCGAGCCGAGTTCGGCGCCGAATCCGATACTGTCGGCGCCGTCAAAGGTTGCCGCGCGCAGGGCTTCCCAATTGCTGAATCCGCCCTGGGTGAGCGACCATGTTTCCCAATTCAGCGACATGCCCTGCAGCTGACCATGACCGCCGGTCTGGATACGCACGCCGGCGTCGCGCAGCTTTTTCGCCGAACGGGCGACTTCGATGTGGTGGTAGTCCCAGTCCGGCGCGGTCTCGCGGCGGATGCTGCGTGCCTGCAGAGTCTCGCGCGGGAAGAAGCGCTGCAGTTTCTTGTCTTCCCAGACATTGTCACGCGCATACCACCAGAATTCGCCGCTCAGCCCGCCATAGGAAACCACCAGGGTCGGCGTATTGCGCACATCGGTGCCGCGCCAGAGTTCCAGTACATCGCGGTAGAGCGGCGCCACTGGCAGATTGTGTTCGATCGTGGTCGCACCATCGAGGATCATCGGCAGATTGTGGAACAGGGTCGAGCCGCCCTCTTCGACGACAAGCATGCCGAGCTCGCGCGCGGCCTGGTTGACCTGCTGATGCTGATCGCGACGCGGCTGGTTGTAGCTCTTGACGCTGAATGCACCGAGCGCCTTCATTCGGCGCAGATGCGATCGCGCATCATCGAGCGAGTCAATCGTCGCTTTGAAATCGCCATCGGCGCCATAGAGGATGGTGCCGGTCGAAAACATGCGCGGACCGACCATCGCGCCTGTCTGTACCAGCTCGGCTTGTGAGAATACGAACTCGCTGCTCGCCGATGGATCGTGCGCGGTGGTTATGCCGAATGCGAGATTGGCGTAGTAGGCCCAATTTTCCTGCGGGATCACACCGCCGCCAAAGTTGGCGACGTGGGCGTGGGCGTCGACATAGCCGGGCACGATGGTCTTGCCGGCGACGTCGATGCGGCGCGCCGATTCGGGTACCGCGATCCTGGCGCGGGGACCGATCGCCTGGATGCGGTCTCCCACGATGATGATGGTGCCATCCTCGATGACTTCTTCGGTGTCTTCGGCGTCGCGCATGGTGACGATGCGCGCACCGACCAGGGCCACGGTATCGGCCGGTGCATCGCTGGCGAGCTTCAGACCCACGCGAATACCTTTTGCGGATTCTGGCGTGGGCAGTTCCTTGGGCGCGCCCGGAAGAAAGGCGAAGAGTTCCTTGAGCTCGCGGCTGAAGTATTCATCACCGACCATCCAGTGCAGGCTGCGCGCGTCCTGACTCCAGTGCAGATACGAGCCAATGTCCTGACTGACACGCACCACCGGTATGCCGGTCAGATCCTTCGATAGCGCCACGCTGTTGCCCGTGGTCGGCATCGGCGCGACATAGGCGTTGAACAGTTCGGTGAACGCCACCCACTTGCCATCCGGGCTGATGCTCACCAGGTCGGGATACTTGAGATTGAACACCTCGCGCGGCTGTTCGCCATTGAGGCCGACCGACATCAGTTTCTTGCTGAGTCCGCCACCAGTGAAATAGTAGATGCGGCTGCCGTCGGAATTGAACTGCGGCGCCTCACCCTCATTGGCGATCCGGATCGACGGGCCGCCAGCGGCGGGCATAAGATGGATACCACGCTCGTTCGCCCACAGGCTGCCGGTCAGGCCACCGCCGCCGGTCTTGCTGTAGACGATCTGGCTCGCGTCGGGTGAATAGCGCGGACCGTAGTAGAAGCCGGGTGTGCGGGTCAGCGCACGATCGCTGCCGCTGGCGAGATCGCGCTCGCGAATGGTCACTAACCCGGCGTCGCTCCATGTCGTGTACAGCAGCTTGTTGCCATCGGCACTGAAGCTCGGCTGATACTCGTAGACGCCTTCGAGCGTGGTCAATCGCGTCGGCGTTCCGTCTGGCAGCGATTTCCGATACAGATGACCGACCGCGTGAAAAATCAGGCTCTTGCCGTCCGGACTGGTTGCCACATCGCGGATCATCTTCGGCGCAAATTCGCCGGCCGTAAGCTTGCGCTCGAAGCGCAGCGGCGCGGTGACGGTCTGCGCCACTTCGGCGCGGAATGGAATCGCCGTTGGTACACCCGTGGTGGCATCGACACGCCAGAGCTTGCCCTGCGCCCAGATCACCAAGGCCGACGAATCCGGCAGCCAATCGTAATTGGCATACGGGCCAAATACCGCCCAGGCTTCCTGCATATCGTGGCTGAGGCCATCCCAAAGCGGACGCACGGCGCCCGATTCCAGGTCGAGCAGCTGCAGCACGGTCTTGTCGCGCACGCGCTTGACGAAGGCCAGCGACTTGCCATCGGGCGAAGGCTCGGGACGTACCGCGCCGCCTGGCGTTGCAATCACATTGTCGAACTCACCGGTGCGGCGATCCAGCCGTCGGATCGCATAGACGAGATCATGCACATTCTTGTTGTACTGGAAGGTCGGCCCGCGACTGACGTCTTCGGAGAAATACACGTAGCGACCATCCGGCGACACCGCGGGCTCGCCCTGGTCCTGCTGATCGTTCTTCTGCTTGGTCAGCTGCAGTCCGTCACCACCGCTGCGGTGGAACATCCACAACTCACCCGCGCCGAGCGAGCGCTCACCGGTGAAGTGCTTGCGCGCAATCAGGTACTGGCCGTCGGGCGTCCACACCGGATTGTTCATCAGCCGGAATTTCTCCTTGCTGATCTGCACCGGCGCGCTGCCATCGACCGCCATGCGCCAGAGGTTGTTGCCACCGCCGCGATCCGAGGTGAAAGCGATCTCCATGCCATCGGGCGAAAACCGCGGCTGGACATCAAAGGCCGGACCGCCGGAGATCAATTTGGCGTCGCCGCCGTCAATCGGCAACACATAAAGATCGCCGAGCAGATCAAACACGATGCGCCTGCCGTCCGGGCTGACATCCAGATCCATCCAGGTGCCTTCCTCGGTGCTGAACGCGATCTTTTTGGTCGGCCCGTGCGCGGCCGCGACATCCCAGGCGGGCGGCTCGTCCTTCTTGGCGGCAGCGTGGCTGTTGAAAGCGGCGCAGGCCAGCGCGGCAGCAGCGGAAACCCACAGAATCTTGCGCATTGAAACCCCCAAAATATCCGGAATACGGTCTTGAGCCAGGCCGGCTTCCCTGATCGGAGCCGGTCACCAGCAACAGCCAACCGTAGCGAATCCCAGCCGTTTTCGCCATCGGCCGGAAGACAGGGGCGCTGTCACCGACCGGTTGCGGCAGGTCGAGCGCCGGCGAGTACGCGTAGTCAGATCGGGTTCGACACATCCTTCAGCCGCATTGCGCTTAAACTCGACCTCTGGCTCAACAGAACGCGGTGAAACCGATGAAACAGAAATCCTCCAAGAACTTGGCACGACTCGCCCTGGTGCTGCTGATCGCGATGCTCTCTGCCTGCGGCGGACGCGAGATCAAGCGGGTCAATCCGCCCCAGGTTTCGATCCAGAAGCTGGAACTACAGTCGGGCCGGCACATCGTCATGGACCTGCGCGTACACAATCACAGTGACGTGCCAATGCGCATTGCCGGGCTCGACCTGGGTCTGCAACTGGCGAGTCGCGAGGCCACGCGCATTGAACTCAGCCCTGACATCAATGTATCGCCGCATACAGCCGAGATCGTAGCGTTCCGTTTCCAGCCCGGCGACGATATCGCCGCGGCGTTCGAACGCGCCCTGCAGTCCGGCATTACCTATCGGCTGCGCGGAGAAGTGCGCAGCAGCGAGCCGCGGCGCACGGACACGGTGGAGTTCGATGGCCGGCTCAATCCGGTGCCGGGCAAGCCCGGTGAATTCCGCTGACCTGGCCGCAGATCCCTACGCTGCTTTTCTGATGCACAAGCACGCCTGCCTCAGTACTCGGCACACCGTCCGCCCCTGATTTCGGAGACACTTCATGAGTCGCTACACCGCCCCCTTGCGTGAGATGCGTTTTGTCCTGTTCGATGTGCTCCAGGCCGAGCAGGTATTCGCGCGGCTGGAACGAACCGAACATGCCAGCCGCGATCTGATCGACGCCGTACTGGACGAGGGCGCGCGGTTCAACGAGCAGGTATTGGCGCCACTCAACAAAACCGGCGACGAGGAAGGCTGCCACTTCGACAATGGCGAAGTGCGTTCGCCGAAGGGCTTCAAAGAAGCCTATGCGCAGTTTGTCGAGGGCGGCTGGAGCGGATTGACCGCGCCCGAGGAATTCGGCGGCCAGTATCTTCCTGAAGTGATCGGCGCTGCGTTCAAGGAGATGATCGATGCCGCCAATCTGAGTTGGGGCACCTATCCCCTGCTCTCGCATGGCGCCACCGAATCGCTGCGCCACGTCGGCACCGACTGGCAGAAGGAAGTCTTTCTCAAGCCGATCGTTGAGGGGCGCTGGACCGGCACGATGTGCCTGACTGAACCGCACTGCGGATCGGATCTTGGCCTGCTGAAGACCAAGGCCGAAGCCAATGCGGATGGCAGCCATCGCATCAGTGGCACCAAGATTTTCATCACCGCAGGCGAGCACGACATGACGGCCAACATCGTGCATCTGGTGCTCGCGCGCCTGCCCGATGCGCCGCCCGGTGTGCGCGGTATCTCATTGTTCATCGTGCCCAAATTCCGCGTCAATCGAGAGGGCGTCGTCGGTGCGCGCAATGAAGTCAGCTGCGGCTCCATTGAGCACAAGATGGGCATCAAGGGCTCGGCTACCTGCGTGATGAATTTCGATGGCGCCGAGGGTTATCTGATCGGCGCGCCCAATAAGGGTCTGGCCGCTATGTTCCTGATGATGAACAGCGCACGCCTGGCAGTCGGACTTCAGGGACTTGGTCTGATGGAACGCGCCTGGCAGAACTCACTCGCCTACGCGCGCGATCGCCTGCAGGGGCGCTCGTTGACCGGGCCCAAGCGGCCCGACAAACCTGCTGATCCCCTGGTCGTGCATCCGGATATCCGACGCATGCTGTTCACTCAGAAGGCCCTGATCGAACCCGGTCGTGCCCTCGCCTATCGCACTGTGATGCTGGTCGATGAGGCCGAGCGATCGAGCGATCCGGAAGCACGCAAGCGCGCCGATGAGCTGCTCGGATTTCTGACGCCCATCGTCAAGGCCAGCCTGACCGAGTTCGCCAATGAGTGCTGCTACCACGCCCAACAGATCTTCGGCGGCCATGGCTACATCCGCGAATGGGGCATGGAACAACTCTCGCGAGACGCCCGCATCACCACGGTGTATGAGGGCACCACCGGCATCCAGGCGATGGACCTGATCGGACGCAAGGTACTGCAACTGCAGGGCGCCGGTCTCAAATTGTTCGGAGCCGAGATCGGTGCCTTCTGCGCCGAGAACGTCGCCAATGCCCTGCTCGCCGAATTCATCGAGCCACTGGCGCGACTGACCCAGGAATGGATGGAGCTCACCCTCAGCGTCGGCAAGGCGACGCAGGCCAATCCCGATGACTCGGGGGCAGCCGCGCATGACTATTTGTTCTATTCAACCTACACCGCCTACGCCTATTACAGCGTGCGCCTGCTCGCCGCCGCGGCCAGCCAGCCCGAGGATTTTCGCGCTGCCAAGCTCGCCAGTTCGCGCTTCTATTTCCAGCGCATCGTGCCGCGCGCGTATGCGCATGCGGCAGCGATCCGTTCGGGCAGTGCCAATCTGATGAGCTTGCCCGAGGAATTTTTCGTCTAGGCGCGCTCAGCAAGCTGCGAACGACTGCGACGTGCCGCCCGGCTCGAACGCAGTCGCTGATGTGCATCAAATTGCGTCGATGGTTGTTGCAACAGAAAGCCGGAGTGAGTCCCGACGCATCGGGAATCCACTCCGGCTCAATGGGCGCTGACTGCGCGGTGGAATTACAGCTTGCGACGCAGGGCCAGGGTCAGGGCAGCGAACAGCAACAGGCTGCCGCCAAGGGCAAACCACGGCAACAAGCCTGCTGTATCCGGCAGCCGCGCGGGCATCGTATCGCGATCATTCATCGCAATCGCTGGCGCACGTTCTGATGGTGCGGCATACACGGGCTCGGGCGGCGGCGGCGGCGGGGGCGGTGTCTGTGCGATCGGCGGGGCGACCCGAACAAAGCGCTCCGTTGCCACGGCGGGCCGGGTGGCGTAACCGTACTGGCCCTCCGGAACGTAGAGACTGAGACTGTCGGTGCTGGTCAGTTTGTCGAATTCGGTGGCGCGATCATTGATATAGGCAACCTGGCCCGGTGCCGGCTCCATGGCTACTTCGTCAATTTCCCGATCACGCTTGTCGCGGACGCTGAACACCACCAGGCCATCCGGCTGCACCTTGACGAAGCGTGCGGCCAAACGGGCCCAGGTCTCGCCTTCGGCATTGACCGCTTCCTGGCAGGCATCGACAACCCGCGGATGGTCACGCAGCATGTCGGCGTGCCAGTTGAAGTCGTCGCAGGTGGCCGGCTGCGTACGCTTGTTGGGGAAGTCTGTCGGTTCCGATTGTGCCGACAGAACGCCTGCAACGGCGAGGCCGATGAGGGTCAGAGTAAGGCGGGTTGCGTTGCTGCTCTTCATGACAATCTCCTTGGGAGCTATGAACGAAATCCGGTCGCCACCGCACGCACGATAAAGCGCTGCGGTGCATGACCGACGAAATAGAACGGATAACAGGTGACCAGGGTAAGTGCGGCGGCGCCGGTGTCGTCGAGTACGCCAACATCGCTCGGCTCGACGATTGAGAGCTCGGCGACGCGATAGCTGTCCATGCCATTCAAAGTTTCAAGCTCGATCAAATCACCGATGGCGACATCCTTGAGGCTGCGAAAAAAACTATCGCGATGCGCCGCAATCCCGACGTTGCCGGCACTGCCTGGACTGGCCGTACCCGCAATCCAACCGGCGCCGTGCAGCAACACCGATTCGTCCGTGCCGGTGCCGACCGGGACCTCAAGGCTGAGGCGAGGGATACGCAGCACCGCGAGGGGTAATTCAGTCAATCCCGCTGCTGCGGTCGACGCGTTCCCCTGTTCAAGCGCGCTCGATGCGGAATCGATGCGAATGGCCTTCTGAACACGAGGCATCGACGAAGCCACTGTGGACGGCTGCGCTATGTGATTGAGCTTCCAGCCTGCAAAGTTTTCCAGGTCCTTCTGGCGCTCGGATTCTCCCCAGGCCTGGCCGCCAAAATACAGCGCAAGCATCATTGCGCCGATCAGCCACAACCACCTCTCCATGCTTTTCATGTTGCCACGGGGCCTGCGAAACCAGACCATACTGTGCTTGCGCCGGGCCTTGACGTCTGTACGTCAGCGCACCGAGCCGGGCTGCGCGGGCGCGCCGTCGTCGAGCAAGAATCATGGTCTCGACATCGTGCAATCTGCCACGCGCCTGCGCCTGCAGCGGCGATCCGCTTGTCAGGGACAATCTGATGAGCCTACCCGAGCAATGGGTCGTCGCGGCGCCCTGCTGTCGGGCATCATTGTGAGATGCCCAACAGGCGCAAATTTCTTTGCTCCTGTTCGTGCCCCGGTCAACGCAACAAGGGGGTCGCCAGCACCTTGGATTTCCCGCCGAGCAATTTTTCTGCTTCTGCAGTCAGATCGGCCGTGGATACGGCGCGATGCTGGCGTAGTGCACGTGCGAGGTCGTCCAGCGAGCGCTCGCCCTTGCTGGCTTCACGCAGTTCCGTGTCCAGGGCACGCAGCAAAACGGCGGCCCGCGCGGTGATCTCGGCATTGCTCTGCTCGCCGCGCAGAGTCCTCACCTTCCCGCCCCAGTTGGACAACCACTGGTAGACCTTGTCATGACGGTCGTCGGTCATGCCACCGGCACGATAGATCAGCTCGATCGAATAGAACTCGGCAAGCCCTTCGGCAATCCAGTCCGAGCGATCCTTGCCGCGGATGCGGGTCACCACATGCACGAGCTCATGGACCAGGGTGCTGGTTGCATTCTCGCTGATCAGCGGGCGTTCGGAATGCAGGAACAGCGAATTTGGCGCTGACAACCCGCCACGCCACATCGGATCACCGGCACCGACAATGAGTATCTTGCGCGGTGTCTTGCCGAACGCATTCTCGAACTCGGGCCAGACAAAATTGATCAGGGACAGCGCGTCCATGCGATCAAGCGGGTCACTCTTGGGCGCAGCAATCGCAATCTCGGTGGTGCCGAGGCGATCGCGACGCGTACCAATCTTCCCGGCGACCATCCAGCCGATCGGCCGATCGAACTTGCGCTCGGGATTGTCGATGATGAAACGGCCATCGCTGCCGCGCATCCAGCCGGTGTCGATATTGGTCCAGCCTGTCGGCAACTTGAATTTCAGGTACGCACGTGAGCTCGCAGCCTTGCTCATGCGGGCGCGGATCGCCGGAATGACGCGGTCGCCACGAAAAATCGCCCAGTCCGGCGTCATGCGCGCATCGAAGGCGCCATTGCCGCGGTCGTGCGAAATCTTGACCAGATAGCTCAGTTTCGAACCACTGCCGGCTGGTTGCCAGAGTATCTGCTTGCCGATTTTCTCTAGCTTTCCCTTGTTGGCGGCGAAATCACTGTAGCGTTTGGGATCAAAGTCGAAGCTGAGCTCCTTGACCTTTTCGGCCGATTGGCCAAGTACGATCTGCACGCGGGCTTGATCGCTGCGTGGCAACAACTCGATGTGGTAGTCGAGATCAAATCGCAACGGGGCCGCCGTCTCGGCGCGCAAGGGCGCCGCTTGCAACAACAGCACGGCGATGGACAGCAAGGCAGGAAAAATGGATTTCATCAGAGTCCCGGTGTTCAGCATGGGATTCAGGATAGCGATTGCCACCTCAAATTTCCGTTTTAGTGGATGCGCGCGATCTCTATACCCGCTTCGGCGCCGAGCGCATGGCACCGGTGAGGGGCCGTTGTGCCCAGATCAGCGTGGCCTCGCCAGTGCCGAAGCAAACACGGCGTAGGCGGCGCTGACATTGAGGCTCTCGACGCTACCACTGCCCGGAATGCCCAAGCGCAGCGCGCACGCCGCGACCAGACTCGATGACATGCCGGCCGACTCGGCGCCCATCACCAGGACCGCTTTGTCTGGCAGTGTGGCGCTGAACAGATCATCGCCATCGCGCACCACCGTTGCGATGCCTTCGTAGCCCTGCGCACGCAATTTTTTCATCGCCTCACGGGCGTCGTCGACACGGGCAATCGGTACCACTTCGGCGCCGCCTTCGGCGACCCGACAGGCGGCGCCGGAGAGACCCGCTGCATCGCGATGCAGAATCAATCCCGCGCAACCGAAATGTGCTGCGCTGCGCAGAATGGCGCCGAGATTGTGCGGATTGCCGACGCCATCGAGCCAGGTGAACCAGGCGCGTTCACGCTTGCCGGCGCTGGTCAGCAGTTGTTCCAACGTGAGCGCTGGCGCCGGAATCGTTTCGAAGCAGACGCCTTCGTGGTGCTGGCTCTGGGTCAGTTTGTCGAGGTCGCTGGTCTCGACCAGGCGATAGCCGATGCGCTCGCCCGCGCACCAGGTCAAGACGCCGCTGAAGCGATCGAGTCGGGATTGGGTCAAATAGATCTTGCGAATCGCTTCAGGTCGATGACGATGCACCGCCAGGCAGGCATTGATGCCGAACACACGCATCTCGCGATCGCGTTGATCGCTGCGCGGGTCGCGGGCTGGCGCGGCCGCCGCCTCAGTCGTTACCGCCTCACGTCGCGGCAGCGGCGGTTTGGCCCGGGCCGCTGGCGGCTTGCTGGTGCCCACGTTGCCCTTGCCGACACCGCCACGCCTTGCATTGCGCCAGGGATCGTCATTGTTCATGGTCTGGTCCGAGAAGAATCGTGTCCCATTGTAGGACGCCGACGCGCTCGCGACGCAGTGGCGCTAGAAACCACCACCGGTTTTGAACTTGCCGCCGCCGAAACTGCCGCCGCTGCGGAAGCCTCCGCTGCTTCGGCTGCTTGAGCTGGTGCCGACGCTACGTGTGCTGCTCGATCGGCCAGAACCGCCGCCCCAGCCACCCGAACTGCTGCGCGGTATGCGGAATCGTTGCTTGCCGCTCAAGGTGCCCCAGACTTCATCGGCCAATACTGCGACCTGGAGCACCCTTCCGAGCAGTGCGCCAATCGCGATGCCATCGTCGAATTGGGAATCGCGCGAATCATAGGTGGCGCTGCGAAAACGCACGCGCAATCCCTCGGCGTCACGCAAGCGGCTCAGCGCGAGCTGTTGGCTCGCCTCCAACTCGCTGATCCGCGCAAGCAGGGCGGAGGACTGGGCACGGCGATTGGCCAGGCCGGCAACCAGGGCATCGTCGCCGGCGCTCGCACTGGCACGGGCTTCCTGACGCAGGGTGTCGATGGA
>JAYSZM010000212.1:0-2467 GCA_043738015.1 Lysobacterales bacterium | reverse complement strand
CTTCGAACTGACCCGTATATGGGCGCCGATGTTCAAGGTAGGCAAGGAATCGAGCGGCGCCGACATCGGCATTTCCCTCGAACAGGATCAGGGCCCCGGCTACGTGCCCGAGGAACGCGATTCCGGAACGCCGCCCACGCTCAGTTTCGATACCAATGATGTATTGCGTTCCATCGATCGCGATCTGGCCGTCACCGGTCCCGTACAGGGCACGATCGGCTTCCGCCTGAAGGGTGGCAATCCGGTCAACGTCAGCCCTGATTTCGTGTCGCGGCTCGTAGCCAGTTGGAAGCCGTCACCGGATCGGAATCACGCGCGACTTCAGGCCGGTCATTATCTCGACACCTTGATCGGGCTGCATGGCATCCACTATCACCTGGCCGGCGGGACCGATTTCGAGCAGTTTGTGCGTGATGTGCGCGGCCCGGGCATCAGCATGACCGAGCGCGACAAGTCGGCATCCTGGATGAATACTTCTCTCGGCGATTCGGTCAAGCCTTCGGCCCTGCGATCCCTGGTGCTGGATCAAAGCCTGGGCGGCTACCGGCTGGAGTGGGGCCTGGAAAGCGGAGCCAAGGCGCGCATCGGTGAGTTGGTCGGGTTGGCCGCGGTGGGCGACGATCAGGACGACGAGCGTGAATGGATGATCGGCGTCATCCGCTGGCTACGCTTCAATAACGATGGCCGTGTCCAGGCGGGTATCGAATTATTGGCCCGCGAGGCTTATGCTGCCGCCGTGCGCGCCGCTGACACCGGCGGGCACTTTCGTGCCCCGGTGCGGGCGATCGAGTTGCAGCCCATGCGTAACAGCAGTTCCACCCAATTGAGCATTCTTACTCCTAGCGTCGTCGATCGCGGCATGTCGCAGATCGAGGTATCGCGTGCCGCCGATATGTGGAGTGCCAGCCGTGATTCCACCGTCCGCGTGCTCAGTGATCTGGACGTGATCGAGAATACCGGCGCCTACATTCGCCTGGTGCCCAAGCCGGGTTACGAAGCCGACTTCGCGGCGGCTGCGGCATGACCACGCTTGCCGTGTTGCCCGCGCCGCTGCGGCGGCGCGCCGTACCCGTGCGTGTCGACAAGGTGGTCGTCGGTGGCGAGTCTCCGATCGTCGTGCAGTCCATGACCAATACCGATACCGCCGACATTGCGTCGACGGTCAAGCAGGTGGCACAACTCTGGCGTGCCGGTTCGGAGTTGGTGCGGATTACGGTGAACAACGCCGAGTCCGCCGCCGCAGTGCCGCGGATTGTTGAAAAGCTGCAGCGGATGAACGCCAACGTGCCCCTGGTCGGCGATTTCCATTACAACGGCCACCAGTTGCTGGAGGCTGAGCCGGCCTGCGCCGAGGCCCTGGCAAAATATCGGATCAATCCGGGCAACGTCGGCTTCGGCCGCAAGCGCGACAGTCAATTTTCCGCCATCGTCGAGATGGCGGCCCGCTATGCCAAGCCAGTTCGGATCGGGGTGAACTGGGGCAGTCTCGATCAGAGTGTGCTCGCCCAGATGATGGATGAGAACCATGCCCGCGCCGTGCCCTGGGATGCCGCGACCGTGATGCGCGAGGCGCTGATCCGGTCCGCGCTCGACTCGGCGCAGCGCGCCGAGGAGATTGGCCTCGGCCGTGATCGCATCGTGCTCTCCTGCAAGGTCAGTGGCGTGCAGGACCTGATCAGCGTTTATCGCAATCTGGCGGCACGCTGTGATTATGCACTGCACCTGGGCCTCACCGAGGCCGGCATGGGCAGCAAGGGGATAGTCGCCTCTACCGCAGCCTTGTCGGTGCTGCTGCAGGAAGGCATCGGTGACACCATCCGGATTTCACTGACGCCCGAGCCCGGAGAGTCGCGTACCCGCGAGGTGATCGTTGCGCAGGAACTGCTGCAGACGATGGGACTTCGCGCATTCACGCCGTTGGTGACCGCCTGTCCTGGCTGCGGCCGTACTACCAGCAGCTTTTTCCAGGAGCTCGCGCAGTCGGTGCAGAATCATGTGCGCGAACGCATGCCGGAGTGGCGACTGAGTCACGATGGCGTGGAAAACCTCACGCTTGCGGTGATGGGCTGTATCGTCAACGGGCCCGGCGAGAGCAAGCAGGCGAACATCGGCATCTCTTTGCCAGGTACCGGCGAGGCGCCCGCTGCGCCGGTCTTCATCGACGGCGTCAAGACCGTCACGCTGCGCGGCGAGAAAATCTCCGACGAATTCATTGCGATCATCGACGATTACATCGAGCGAAAATTTGCTCGTCGCGAATCGGCCCTGGCCCGGTCCGCCGAGTTGGACCACGCCGTCAGCGACTGATCCGCTCGCGGCGCCGGATCAGGCGTCCTTCTGGGCTGCGGCGATTTCCGGGTCGGTGGTGGCGCGACGCGCCAGCTGGATTTCGCGGCGGGCGATGTAGACAGTCGATGCGAGGATGATCAGCGAGCCGATGATCGTCCAGCGCGTCAACGCTTCGTCG
>JAYSZM010000211.1:0-11248 GCA_043738015.1 Lysobacterales bacterium | reverse complement strand
ACTCATCCAGGGTAAGGCGGCCGTACTCGAAGTTGCTGACACCATTGCCACGCTGAGTGATTCGGGTCAGGGTTGGGCCGTGGTACACCGAGGTCGGGAACTGCTGCCCGGGCACCAGATAGCCGCTGCGGCCCATATCGGTGTATTCGTAGTCCTCGCACTGACCAGGTGCGCAGTCGGCCACACCCGCGCGTTCGGCAGCGATCAGCATGCCGTCTTCGTTGTAGCGGTAATTGACGGTGAGGCCGCCCGGCCCGGACATGCTCTCCAGGATCGAATGGCGCAGCGATGGCAGCTCCTCATTACTGCCGGGCATACGGATGCGTTCCTCGAACACACCGTACTCCATCCGCAGCACGCGGCCGGAGCTGTCACGCAACTCGACGACGCGTTCTGCGCCATCGATGTCGCTGATGGCATAGCTGTACTCGACGCGATTGCCATCCGGATCTTCGATCAGGGCGAGACGGGCCAGGCGATTGCCGGCCGCGGGTTCGTAGTGGTAGCGGGTGCCATTGACGCTGAAGTAGTCGAAATCGCCACTGCTGTGCCGCACCAATCGACCGTGGAAACCATGCAGGGCGCGATAGGTAGTTGAGCTTGTCGTGCTGCTGATCGTTTCGAGAAATCTTTGCGCGCCGCCATCGGCGCCAGTCACCAGAAAACCGCCGCAGCCGTCGGCGATCCGCACCGAGGATTCCAGATTGGTATGCCAGCCGTAGCCCATGGCACCGAAATCGCCGCGGGCCGGACGTGGACTGCTGTAGTAGCGGCTGAACTTCAGTCCAGGGCCACGGCCGCCGTAGTCGGCATCCATGCGGGCGATACCGAGTGCGCCAGCGTGCAGATCGACATTCTTGACGATCGAATGCGCCAGCGGCAGTGCGTCGAGCGTGCGCAAATCATTCGACAACGAGGCCCGATACACTTCTTCTTCGTCGGTGTCGGAATCGAGCGCGCGAATCTCCAAACGGTAGTCGCCCCAGGGCAGATCCGATGGCAGAATCGGCTTGCGATGCTCACCTTCCTCATACTCGGCGCGATCCACCAAGGTGATCGGACTGCCCTCGTTGCCCGACTCCGAGATCGGATAGGCCAGCACCTCGACCGTCGCGGCGCGGAACAGGTCGAACACAAACTCGGTGGACTCGGCGCACACAACATCGGCGACACGGTCCAGGGTTTGCTTCATGCGCAGGCGTGAGGGGAAATTGCTTCCACCATCGGGGCCGGTACTGAGGCCGTAGCGCCTGAGCATGGGCTGACCGAATTCGAGGGCCGCGGTCGGCGTACGCAGCTGCGCCGGACTGCCGTAGTGCAGCACTATCTCGACACTGAACTCGTCCTCGTCATCGCTCCGCTCGAAGCGGAAAAGCGGCGGCACCACGACATCCGCCGTGCCTGTGGCTGAGGCGAATGGTGCGAGGTCGAGCAGCTTCCAGATATGGAAGACATTGCCGTTTTTGCGAAATATTGCCGTCGGCGCGATCGGATACCGCTCGGACAGCGTGGGGGCTGTGGCGCGCGTCCACGAGAACGGGATTCGAACCTCACTGAGTGGGTAACCTGCATCATCAAGCTCAAGGCGAGCCAGCGCACTCTCATCAATCCGCAGATCAACGGTATTGAATCCAGGGGCCGGCGCAAAGCCGAACCCCTCACTGGAGAATCCCAGACGCGTGTACTCGGGCGCGGGGCCGCCCACATAACCCGTACTGAAGGTGCCGGCCGGAGACTCTGCCTGGAATGGCAGAATCGTGCCCTGCATCCCTTGCGATCCACGCGGTTCGACCTGAGGATCGTAACCCTCATAAATGCCCAGCGCGCCGTTGTACCTCATGAACCGAATGGGACGACGATAGGCCAACTCGGTGGCGCGTGTGGTAGCTTCGATGAAGTTGCCGTAGTCGTCAGTGTGTATGCTGACCACGGTGAAGTCATAGCCGGCGCAGTCGCTGTAGAAGTGGGCGTTGGCAGTAGTCTGGCCGGTAGAAGCCTGCAGGGTGTGGTGGTAGCCGCCAAGCATCGGTGTCAACGCCGTAGCAACGGTCCTCGGAAAAGTAGAGCGCAGACTGAGGCTGTCGGCAGCACCGACGCACTCGTTGGTGGGCACGCGGCCGCAGCCGCGGCCAGCAATCCACTTGGGATTGAAATCCGTCGGCGCACCCGAACAGTTGGGAACACCGTCGCTGTTGACCACGCGTTCGTTCAACGTGGTCTCGAACAGAATGGGGGCGTTGGATACGATGTTGCCGAACTGATCACGAACATCAAGCATCCAGGTGTAGCTGTCGATCTGTGCGGGAAGCGTTGGGCCTGGTGCCTCGCCCGAAGGGCCGAGCGTATCGACCACATCCGGCAGGCCGAAGTACTTGAAGAACTGTGGCATTGCCGCGAGCACCTGTTCGGGTGCGCCTACAGCGCCTGTCGATAGCACAAGGACGCCGACCTGATTGATACCGGTCGCCGTAGCAACCTCGTCGGGATCGCTGGCGTCGACGTAACGCATCTGGATATTGCGGATCACCCTCCCTGGCCTCGCCTTTGCGCGGGCGATGCCGCTGGCATCCGACATCACATCAGTCGAGCTGGCAAACTGATTGGCAGCACCGGCAAGTGTCGGGTCGCCAGTCAAGGCGCTGAACCGCACCTTGGCACCGACCACCGGACGCAGGGCCGCATCCAGCACACGAACCGACAGCGGCTTGGCCAGCTCCTGATCGACTGTGCCATCCTGCTGATCGCTGCTCGGCACCATCACGACATAGCGTGCGGCGTTGGGGTCCTGATTGGGCGTGGGCGAATTGGGATCGGGGAAGCCCGGGTCCTCAGTGGTCGCACCTCCCGCATAACGACCCGCGATAAACCAGCCGCTGGCACCGGTTTGCGTGTCCTCGGCGTGCCAAACGGCACCGGTCCAGAGATTGAGCGCGAGTTCATCGACGGCGAGTTCGATGCGCCAGCCTTGGCTGAGTTGCCGATTGATCTCGGCGCGCACAGCAGCCGGCAAACTCACTGACGCGGGCAGCACACCACCAGTCTGCACGATGCGATTGATTCCGCGCTGTGCGGCAAGCTGCAAACCCTTGTCGGCCGATATCGAAGCGACACCCCAATCGTTTTCGAAGATCCAATGTTCGAGCGCGCTGCCATGCAAGCTGGTGTAACGCAGAAACTCGGCCTCGCGTGCGCGTTGCGCGGTCGGCGCGATCGCCTGGGTAGAGCGCTGCGCGGCATCGAGGCTGATGCCCTTGAGCGTGAGCTGGCTGGGCAGACCAAGCAGGGTCTCGACTTGATACTCGACCAGGGTCAGCGCGACGCTCGGCGTCGGCCGCAGTGGCAGCACACCGACCAGATCGGCCAATTGGTTCTCAGCGCTATCCCAGGTCGACATATAGCGAAGCCCGAGACTCGCCAGGCGCTGCGCCGCAACGAACTCACTGTCGTTGGGATGCGGCACATCAAGCGCGGCAACAGGCGTCGCACCCGCTTGGGCGCCGACGGTGATCGCGGTGTAGCTGCCGGCGATCAGAACCTGACTCGTTGTGACTTCGCCGGCGGGTGTTTCGCTGATCAGTTCCAGGCGATGCGCTGTGCCGGGAATCCAGTCCAGACTACTGTGCCGCTCGGGCTCACCACGCAGCATCAGGCGCGCGCGCAGTCGAATGAGATAGGCCGGGGTGAGGGGCAACGAACCGAACTGATGCACGACGTCCTGATCGTCTTCAGTGGCTGGCTGATAGGACAGCGTCACTCGGCGACCGAGCAGTTCGCTGACGCGCAGCCGCTGTTCCATCGCGATCGCGCTGTCGGCACCGTCATCGGCCCGCAGGCGGAGGCGCAGCCATTGCTGATCGGCATCGGGGAGCGCAGTCGATTCGTAGAAGATGCCACGCAGTACGCCGGGCAAACTGGCCGGCAGGATGCCTAGCGCGCGCGCGGACACGACGCGGCGTTGCAACTGGCTATCCAGCAACTGCTGACCCGGCTGACCGGTCAACCAGGCTTGCGCGCGCTCGCGCAGAATGTCGAGCGGCAGACTCGCTGTGGGCGCGGCCAGCCACTCGCTGATGAAGCTGCTGGCCTGGATGCCAGCGCGGGTCAGCACATCGCCAGCGGCAACATGTTCGTACTCCTTGATCGCAGGCGCCAGCGGAATCCAGGCCCGACTCCCGGCATCGACATGGCTGCCGCGGTAATTTCCGTAGGGCACGTAGGCACTGACGAAAATGTGCTCAATACGGAATCCGCTGATCGCGGCGCCACTCAGTACCGGCTCATGGGCGATGCCGGCAGCGCTGAGCGCACGGCCGATATCTGCCGCCGTCTCCACGCCCAGCATCGGCCCCAGTTGTACAAGCTTCAACTCGACCACGCCCTTGACATAACGCGCCGGCATCGAGCTGGCGCGTAGCAGCGCAATCAACAGGCTGGCCTGATCGGCATCATTGCCGGCGCCACTGCGCAAAGTCTCGGCGGCGCCTTTCTGAGCACCGGCGTACCACTCGGTGCGAATCTGACTGCGGACGAAATCGTGGATGCGCACGGGCTCGTAGTCGAGACTCTGCGCCTTGGCGCGCAAGTCTTCAGAGAGCTCCGCACCGATGGTCGGTTGCAGGGCGCTGGCATCGCCAGCCACGGCATCGGGATCGGAAAAGCTCGGCTTGGTCGACACGGTTTGCGGCAAAGGACGCGGCGCAAATTCGGGTGGCGCGACGGGAAGCCCGCGCGTTCCCAGCACGCGGACGCCGGGCTCGGCGTTGCCTGCGAGCAGGCGGCTCAAGTCTTCGCGCGCAGCCTTGCTCATCGAAGCATTGGAGGACGCCGCGATCGCACGCACCAGCGAAGCCTCAAGCGATTGCAGTCGCTTGCCTTGATCAGCGTCAACAGCGCGCCAGCGATTCAGACCCAGAACGGACTGCGCCGATCCGCGCAGTAATTCACCCGTCTCTGCGAGATCGACGCGCAACAGGCTGACGTCACCCAGGGCCTGACGCAGCAGCCGGTCAAGTTCCTTCGAACCTGAGTCCTTCGATTGATTATCAGCAAGCGCAGCAGCCAGAGCCCGAAGCGCGGCGCCCGGCCGCGGGCTGGCGGAAATGGCGACGCCCGCGCCGACTACAGGCTCCCGTGACTTCAGCTCGGCGATATAGGGGGCGGGATCGTCTCCGCGCAGCATGGCGGCTGTTGCTGCATCGCGGGCTGAGGGATCTACAGCGGCTACGCCGAAAGCACTGAGCAGCAAGGGCAAGCCCAGACCGAGCGCCAGCCAGCAGCGCTTGCCGACCGCGGACCTCATCCTTCGTCCGTCAAGATTCCTTCTCATGATGCTCTCCTCGCCGCACGCAACTGGACACTCGAAATCAACAGGATCAACAGTGCCAACATCCACCAGGTAGTTCGGTCGGCCAAGGGGATGGGTATCGCATCGGCCGCACCGACTCCGATGACGGTGATGTTGATCGTCGCACTGGCATTGCCAAATGCGTCCTCGGCACGAACGCTGAACCGGTTGTCACCGACGGCCAGCGGTACTGCCGGCACGGTAAAGGCGCCGGTGCCGTCGGCGACAGCCGTCCATTGCAGTCCGCTGCGCGACACGCGGATCAATGCGCCTGCACTGCTGCTGCCGACAAAATCGACACTCGGCGCTTCGATGCTGCTGCCATCGAGCGGAGCCGTCAGCGCGAGCGGAAGCACACCGACTACCGCGATGGGCAGAGCACTGGTTGTGGCGATATTGCCCGCGCTGTCCGCGGTGCGCGCCTGCAGTTGATGCGGCCCGAATGCGATTGACGGGAGACTGGCCCCATAGCTGCCGGTCGGCAGATCGATCAGGCCGAGATCGAACCAGGCGCCGGCATCGATGCGCAGCTGCACCTGGACAATGGCGCTAAGCCGATCGCTGGCGCTGACGCGCACTGGATCGCCCACGTGCAGTGCGGCGCCGGAGCTCGGCACAACGAATTGAAGTTGCGGCGATTCGCGATCGACCAGGTTCAGCGCATGCGTATCGAGCAGAATCGGTGCGCGGCGTGCCGGCAACTCGGCGATCAATTCGATATCGACCAGACCGAGTCCCCAATCCGTCGTTGGCCATTGGATCGCCTGCTGCAACTGGGCATTGGCGGCCAGGTCGAAGACGAAAGCCGAAGTCTGCAGAATCTGCTGGGTATCCCGACGTCGCGCCTGCGCACGAACCGGCAAGGCGAGCAGATCGGCCGTGCCAATATTGTGCAGACTGAATTGTGTCGACAGCGTCGTACCGTTTGACCATTCCGTAGCGCTCAGTTCCAGATTGCCCTGCAGTGCGACAACGGGCTTGCCGCGACGTTCGACCGTAATCACGGCCTCCGGCCCCACGTTGCCAGCACGATCGGTGGCACGCGCGGCAATCTGGTTGATGCCCGGTACGAGTGGTACATCGTCCACACTGAACACGCCGGCGCCATCGGTCGGCAGAGTTTGACTGTAGCTACCGACCCGCAAGGCAATGCTGGTCACCGGTTCGCTGCTACCGGCCACGCGTGTGGCTTCGGCGAAGATCACCGCACCGTCCTTGGGCACGCTGAACTGCACGAGTGGCGGCGTGGTATCGATAGTGAAGCTGCGCAGCGCCTCGCTGGTCCTACCCAGCTCATCGGTCGCCATCACCCGGATCAGATGCGCGCCCTCGGCTGATACCGTGCTGCCGGAAGCAAAGGGCTGTCCGTCGAGCGTGATGGTGGACTGCACGGGCGATACATCGTTGATGACAATCGTGATGATGGGCGGCTGATTGATCCAGGCAGCCTCATCGGCACCGCTGATCACGATCTGCGGTGGCAGCAGATCAACCACCACCGTGCGCTGCGCGGACGTGCCCAGATTGCCAGCGCCATCCTCGGCGCGCGCCGACAGCAGTACCGGCCCTTCCACGGCGCGCTTGATGGTCGCGACATATTCACCCGGCACTGAGCTGGCTTGCATTGATTGCGTCACACCGCCGACGACGGCTTCAACCGAGCTGATCGCGCTGTGCAGATCGCTGATCTGGGCACGCAGGCTGAACACACCATCGACATAACTGCCATCGTCCGGCGCGAGCAAGCTGACCGCAGGGGGCATTACATCGCGCACCATCGCCTGCGCCGTGCCCAGCGCCTGCCAGCTCTGGCTGCCATCGGATGCAGTCAGGAAAGCCTCGAGCACGGCCAGATGCGCGCCGGGGAAACTGCCCCCGCTCGCAAGTGCAATCGCATCAGCAACTGAAGCGCCCGGAGCCAGGTTCAACGCGAACGGATGTTGGGACAGCTGCTGCTGATCGGCGACCCGAATCCAGAGCAATCGGACCGGAAGATCGAGCGCTGCGACGCTACCGGTGTTGCTGATCGTGTAGTTCGCCGTCAGCGGATCGCCGATCGGCAGATCGATCGTCGAGAGCGTCACATCCGCCATCAGGCTGACGCCGGCATTCGGTTGATAAATGACGGTACGTGTGGTCCATGCGCTCGAATTGCCAACGTCATCGATCGCGCGCGCCTGCAGCACATTGCTGCCTTCCTGAAGGCTGATGCCGGAGACGATGAAGGCGCCGGATGAATCGGCGAACACGACCGAGCTGCTCGCCCCGAGCATGAACTCGACGCGCAGCCAGGGTTCGGTCAGACCGCCCGCATCGATCACCGGTGTAGCGACGATCGCACCCTCAGCCGGGAAGCTGAAAGCGATTACCGGCGCGGTGCGGTCAATCTGGAATGTGACCGTACGATCGGAGACATTGCCGGCCGCATCAGCCGCCGCTACCTGCAGGACATAGCTGCCGTCATCGGCAATCGAGGTTCCCGATACAAAGGGCGCGCCGTTCAAGCTAACCGTTGTCGTCCCTGGATGCAGATCGACGACCTGCACCACAGGACTCACGATGCTGTTGTAGGCCACAGCATCGGCAACACCGCTGATCGTGATCTGCGGCGGCGTTCGATCCACGGTAAACGCTTGCATCGGCGCAGCGCTGCTGTTGCCGGCGTTGTCAGTTGCAGACGCGTTGAGTTGATAGCTGGCGTCGGCCAGATCCAGAACGGCACTCTCGTACATTCCTGGCATGCCGGGCACCACCGTCATCGCGACAGGTGCCGCACCATCGAGTTGATAGCGCACCGAACTCACGCTGCCCAAGCTGTCGCTCGCCGAGGCTCGGATACGTACAGGCTGATTGAGCAACGCGCCGGCCGCGGGTTCGAGCACAGCAAGCTGCGGCGGTTCGGTGTCGACGATATCGAACTCGGCCGAGGCCAGCTGCACGGTTTCACTGCCAACGACTACCGATAGTGTCGCGATGTAGTGGCCGAGCTCGGCACCCGCCGTTGCGAATGGCGTCGCGCCCGCGACCTGCCCGCCTGACGGCACATCGACAACAACCGGGACATCGCCAAGCAGCTGAGTCGAGACCACATGCTCGGCGCGAATGCGCAAAGTCTGATTGTTCGCCGGGCTCGCGCCGGGATTGAGTACCTGCCAGTTCAAGACCGCGGGCTGACCGCTCGGCACAGTGGACGCGGCAGGAACCAGGCTGCCAACCAACGCCGCACCACTGTTGTCGATGCGCGTGACCTGGATCGTCGCAGACGGCCCTGTATTGCCGGCGCGATCCACTGCGTTGGCCGCCAAAGTGTTCGCACCAAACAGCAGAGGCACAGCGAGGAATTCAGCGATGCCCGACGCATCCGATTGTGCGGACGCGCCATAGGCTCCTGCTGTCAGCTGGACGCTGATCTGCGGTTCGCTCTGCACGCGCACCGGAATACTGGCAGCCGTCGTCTCGGCACCATCCAGCGGTTCAACAAACATTACGAGCGGAACCGTCGTATCGATCTCGAAGCGCAGACTGCGCGCGGCGACATTGCCGGCGAGATCGCGCGCCACCACCGACAGCAGATAGGTTCCATCGGCGCTGATGCTGGTGCCGCTGGTAAACGCAGCAGCATTCAGGCTGATTGTCGAAGACGCAGGATTGGCTTCGATGATCGTGATCACCGGTGTCGCCGGTTGGGTGAGTAGATCGCCGTCATTGACGCCGGCGATCTCGATCACCGGCGCAGTCGCATCAACCTGGAAGTTGCGCAGTCCACTGATCGACTCATTGCCAGCCCGGTCGCGCGCGCGCATCTGGAACTGATGGCTGCCATCGGCAAGTGCACGAACGTCGGTGCCGTACCAACCCTGCGGAAGGAAGGGCACGGGCAGCCAGGCACCGCCATCAAGGGCTAACTCGACCGGATCGACTCCACTGTGGCTGTCGGTGACCGCCGCCGCCAGCGTGGCGTTTGCGCGCACCCAGGCGTCGGCTTCCGGCGTGCGCAGCGAGATCGTGGGCGCCAGTCCATCGACGACCGATACGCTGCGCGACATGAGCGGCACGAAGCTCGCGCCAGTATTGGGGCGCCAATCCAGCACGGCCAGATAGGCACCGATCGGCAGCTGAGACTCGGCGAGTATCAAGGCGCCATCAAGCCGGCCGCCAGCCACAACGGAGCCGGCGATCGACTGCGTCGCCGCCTCGCTCATATCGGCAGAGCGCAGCAGACGCAGTCTGAGTACATCAACCACTACGGTCGCCGCAGCGGGATTCAACAGGCTGAAATCGATGCGCCCTTCACGACCCGCGATCAGCGGTGCCGGGCTGGGCTGGATCGATCCGGACGCCGCGAGCGCTGCGCCGGGAACGGTCAGACTGAAGCTGGTCTGCGCCAATCGCGTGAGGCTGCCGGCTTCGACCAATTCCGCGCGCACGACGTACACGCCCGCATTCCCGAGTGAAGTCCATGTCGCCGGAATCTGTATCCGGTAGCCCGGCAACAGTGTGGCCAACGCACGGGTGGTACCGAACACCTCGACCCCGGCAGGATCGATGACCCGTGTCCGCAGCGACGCACCGGCGACCACTGCATTGCCGCTCAGATAGTCGAGCGTGCTGTTGATGCGCACGGCATCGCCGGAGATGTAATCGGGCCGCTCGGTCACCACATCAAGGCGAAGATCGCGCACGACGTCGATCGAGAACGCGACCGTCCTGGTATCGAGCAGGCGTAGTTGCTCGTCGAGCAGCTCCGCCTGCACACGATAGCTGGCCGCCAGCACATTGTTGGTCGACCAGCGCCAGACCTGTTCCAGCTCGGCGCCGAACGCCAATCCGTTGATCGGCAGACCGGGGAGTTCGGCCAGCATTTCGCCGGATGCAGTGAGTATGCGCATGCGTACCGAGCCGTTCCACGGACTGCCGGGATTGCGTACTCGTACCTGGCCCATGGCATCGGAGCCCGGCGCGAAGTTCGACGCATTCGCTGACAATTCCAACTGCGGTTGAGCGCCAGCGAGCAGAACCAGCCTCTGGCTGGTGCTGTGATTGTTGGGATTCGCATCCGGTCCCGTCACCAGCAACTCGACATTCAGCCAATAGGTGCCGGCAAGATTGAGTTGGCCGAGGCTAAGCCCGACCTGTGCGCTGCTTCCAGCTGCGAGCATGGGAACCGGAGATGGCTGCGGCAGAAGCGTCTGCGCGCCGTCAGGACTGATCAATGTTGCACGAACCGCTGCCACCGAGCTGGTCGATTGGCCAAGATTGCGGATGCTCAGTTGTGCAGCGTGTACCTGTCCAGGTGCGCCACCCGAGGGTACGAAGAGGACATCATCGGCGCGGATGCTGAGGTCGGGCAAGGGCAACTGACCCACGGCCACACGCACGATGCCTGCTGCGCCTCCGGGCTGGCCCTGGCCACCGGAATCGACAGCAAACAGTTCAAGCCGATTGTCGCCAGTCAGCAGTGCGATCGGTGTCGAGCGGAAGCTGCCGGCCGGATCGATCACCCGCATGCCACTGTTGGTCGACACAAACAGTCGGCCCGACATCGACCAATCCAGGTCGAATATCTCGCCGCCACCGAGTGCAATCCTGCGGACCAGCATATCGTCAGCTGCACGGTGTATCGCGAGCTGGCCATCGGCCTCGGCAATAACGAACTCAGCGCCGTCGGCCGACCAATCGGCAACGCGACCGGGGCCCACAATGCGTGTGGTGCCATCAGGATCGACACGGTGGACGACGCTAACGCCGGCATCGTCGAGCACGTACAGCGCGTCGCCATTCGCCAGCGAAAGCGAAATGCGTGCGTTCGCGAGTCCGCTCGCCCAGGACCGTGCGCGGGCAGTAGACAAGCGCAGATGGATCAGTTCACCAGATTGGCTACGCCAAACAGCGAAACCGGCGAAC
>JAYSZM010000210.1:0-5413 GCA_043738015.1 Lysobacterales bacterium | reverse complement strand
AGCAAGGTGGCAGTGGATTCGACGAGCACGGGTGCCGACATGCGCAAATGCCGGCTTGGCTGCACCAACGACGCCAGGCTTCGGATGCGTATACGCATAGGCGCTCGCCAACGCGAACTCTTTGCCCTCGACGATGAAATTCCCGCTGCCACCGGCCACAGCGCTAGAAGAAGTGGCGAAGAGAACCAGTCTCTGCAGTTGCATAAGAACACCTCGTGGGTTGGGCTCGGGGGAATCAGGCGCAGCGGGAGACCATGGCCGCTGCGGGAATGGGTGTCGATTCGGATCATGAAGCCGTCAAGCAAGGGAGGAAGTCACCTTCTTCTCCCATGACTTGCCTCTACATACGGAAACGGAATCCCGCGCAAATACCGACAGCCCAAATGCAATCGACGGGAGCGTTCCTGGACATATATGGACCCCGCCCCCGAAGCTGGCACTTCGTGAGGGACGGCCGGGAATCGGAAGAAATACAGCCGTCCGCTCGTAAAGTCCCAATTTGAAGCCGTTTGGCGCTCCGAGTCTATCGATGATTCCGTGCGTCGCGCTTGCGACGATCGGTGTGGCGGCTACGCCGCGCTCTGCATCGGAATCTTGCGAGCGATCGCCGCACCGTAATCCATTCGGGTGTGTTTCCTGGCCAGGTCCATCGTGTATGTCCCGTGCCGGCTGATGTGCATTCTTCGATACGATGAGGTCTGCCTGAGGATTTCCGGGGTGATGTGCGCCCCTTCGTCGATCAGTTCGCCAATGATGCGCGTCATCTGGTCGACGTGGTGGATTCAACCCATCGATGCAACACTCTCCCGTCCCTTAGGACTAGTGTGTTGCATCGATGGGTGAATCCACCACCCTAAGCAGCCCCTTGTACTGCTGAGTTTTGTCGCGCTTGTTAGTTGAATTCACCCGCTCCCGCGCCAAGCTAAGAATGCAATGTTCTTGGACTGCTGATGCAATGGTCATCAGCGCGAAAACACGACGCCATGGGGCAGACCTGGGCCAGACCAGCCATGCGGCCAGGTGCGTGCGGCGAAGCTGAAGCCGACCTTGCCGTCGGTGTCTCGGAAATCCTCGTCCACGCTGAGGGCGCCGGTGTCGGGATCGATCTTCAGCAGGTACATGCGGTCACTGGCGTCGCTGCCCATGGGCTTGGGCGTGATCACGATGCGCTTCGTCAATGGGTCCCAAGCGGTCCAGTGCGGGTTGTAGTCGTCGCTGATCTTCAGGCGCGAAACCTCGACAGGATGCGCGGGGTCGGACAAGTCGAGTGCGATGAAACCATGCACCGCCGGCACGCTCTGGATGAAGTAGCGCCCGACGATGACCGGCACGCCGCACCAGTTGCCGGGAAAGGTATGTACGAGCTTGGCTTTTGGCGTGTCGGTGGCGATATCGGTGATGCGCTCGACGCCGCAGCCCAGTGATTGCACGAAGACCGACCCGTCCGGACCGACCCGCGGCTCTTCGGGACTGATGTGCGCATACCCCTGCACGCCCGGGTCGAAATAGGCAGTCTTGAGCAGTTTCAGATCGGACAGGCGCCACACTTGGTAGGTGGTTCCACTGAGCAAGTCGTCGTCATGCATGGACGAGTTGGTGGATACCACTCGGTCTATCTCCGGTAGTACAGCCAAGCTGTAGGGCATCAACAGGTTATCGGCGAAGGCGGGGTCGGCATTGCTTACCGCGCGCACGACATTGCCACGATCGTCGATCTCCACCAGGCCGCCGCTTTTGCCCCGCGATCCCGCATGCATATTCGTGTGGTCGTGCTGGAAGGTGGCCAGCACGTGGCCATTGGGCAGGCGCAGGTAGGAGTGCGGATGCGCGAAGCCGCCCATGTCGTTGAAGGAGGTAACTACCTTAGGACGCAGCGGATTGCGCACATCCAGGATGAAGCTGCGCCCGGCATCGTGGTCATTGGCAAACAGCATGCCGCTGGCCGGCATGGTGTATTCGGTGTGATGCGGCCGCACCGTTTTCTGGTCAGTTTTCAGCGACGTAATCATTCGTCCAAAATTCGGTGAGCGTGGGTCGGCGTCGATCACCAGCAGGAAATCGTTGCCCTTCTTGTCCCGGTCACCTGCCCATACGAACAGCGAGTGCTTGGATACGCCAATGGCCCGTTCGGCCGCAGCCACCGGGGTACCGAGGAGTGATGACGCAAGTGCAAGCCCAACGAGAAAGCGCAGCATAGTCATCGACTCCGACAGTAAGTGTTTAAATTCAGAGGGTCTCAAGGAAATGGTTCTTGCGTGATCTCGAAAATGCATCTGAGCGGCCTAACGGCGTGTAGACCCAAGTTGGTGTGTATCGCCGCATGGTGAGAGGGGACCGTGCGGCGGTCAAGCATGCAAAAGTAGCTGCATCGACAGCTTGGCTCGCGGAGCCAAGCCCTTCGGAAATATAGAGGGGGTCCCAGCACCCCGACATAGCTTTTCCCATGCACGTAACGCTCGACTCGTTGAAACATAACAGCGTCGTCTTGTACACAGGATTTATGCGGGCGCCTTGCAGAGCGGCGGCTCAGCGATTCTGCCATTCCTCAGTTGGCGAGGGTCTGCTCCTGGCCTATTGTGTTGAAAAACTCATGTGCTGCGACAGACGCCTGAAAAGTGAACCACGAGAAGGCGATTTCGCGGCTAAAAAAGTAAAAAATCCCAGTTGAGCGCCCTGTTTCGGCATCACTTTTTTATGCGGCCGAGTTTTTCAACACAATAGGCCGAAAGCGGTCACTCGGTTGGTGCGGCCAATTATTTCTTGGCGTCACATTGGCGATCCATGTGTGCTTGTGCGGGAGCTTTGGCTGTTGCTTCTGCGCGCCTGGAGCGCGCTTCTTTTCAGTGGGGTCCCTGAGCGGCGGTGATCGGTGGGCGCGGAAAGCCCGAAGGGAGGCCGCATGGATGCGGCCTGTCGGCGAACGCACAGGGCGAGGGCATGGCGAGGGCATGGCGAGGGCATGGATGCCCGAGGTAGGGCAACGCAGGAGCAGTTGCCGGATGCCCGAGGTAGGACAACGCAGGAGCAGTTGCCGGATGCCCGAGGTAGGGCAATGCAGGAGCAATTGCCGGATGCCGGGCCGGGCGCCGTCCGCAGGGACGATTTGCGAAGCGCGATTCGAAACGAAACCAGCGTGGGGTGATGCATCGACCAGTCGAAACCGCCCACATAAAGAGAAAGTTACTCGCGCGAGAGCGCGAAACATCTTTGCCGTGCCGCAGGCACGATGCGGCTTGGCAGCGCTGACGCAATCAGCGACGACGCTCTGACTCGGCAGCCCGGCGTTCACGATCCTGGCGCGCGATCTCCAAAGCCTGGGCAATCGTGTCGATCACGAGTTGCGGTTGATCGATGTGGACATCGTGGCCCGCATGCTCGACGCGGATGCGCTTGCTGCGCGTGCTCTCGGCGGCAATCTGTTCGTGGGTTCGGTCACGCGCGCGCTCGAGCGCCTGTCGGTCGGCAGCCGGTGCCTTCGCGTAGGTATCGACTGCGCTGAGCAGGAACAGCGGAAGATCACCCAGGTTCACGCCAGTGGAAACCGGCTGCTCGAACAGCTCGCCGTTCTCCTGCATCGTCGAACCCAGCGTGTGCCAATACGCTGGGCGCAATTTGTTCTCGCGGATCGCCTCGTTCAGACGTTCGCTGTAACGCGGATCCGGTCCGCGCAGACAGTTGACCAGGTCGCCCGCAGGCGCATCCAGTTCGCCCTGTTCGGCGGCCAGCGTGCAGGTCGAGACGAAGGCGATCATACTCGCCCGCGAAGTGCGTTCGGCCTCGGCCCATGCGGCTGAAAACTCAGCAACCTGATGCGGCGCCGGATCGAGCAGTACCAGCGCAGACACCTGGCGCGGATACAGTTGGGCATAGCGGCGCACGATATTGCTGCCCAGGGAATGTCCGACCAGGAGCGCTGGAGATTTCAATTTGAGCGACGCTGCGAGCGCGTGCAGGTCAGTAACCGCGGCATCGATATCACGCGGCAGCGGGCCGCCATCGCTGAAGCCGAGACCAGCGCGGTCATACGAACAAACCCTGCTCAATTCCGACAGTGCGGGCTGGATTCCGGCCCAGGTCATTGAATCGGCGAGCGCGCCACTCTCCAGCAGGATGGTCGGTTCACCGCGACCACTGCAACGGATATTGAGCCTGCGCTGGGCGCCGACGCCAATCCAGTCCGCCGGCTTTGCGTAGCGCTTGAGCGCACGGTCCATCTCGACCGGGGCAGACGGCGCATCCGCCTGAACCGTTCCGGCAATGAAACACAGAACGGCGGAGCAGAGGAAGAGGCGTTCGCGTTTGGGCTTGTGCATGGGGTTCACCAGGTTCATGCGCGCATGCTAGCGACTCAGACGTTAAGGACCCTCTCATGGCGCCCGATGGCTCAGTCGCGCGTCACCGTTCCCTGGCCATCGATCTGGGCGAACCGGAACGCGTAGTCCAGATGAAACGGTAGCGCGACCGCGCTTCCCTGGTATTCCTTGTCGTGGCCGCTCGGCTCGGGAATGCGCGTGGTTGCTGCGCCCGGCGACAATTTGAGCAGCGGCGTGTACGACCAGGACAGCAAACTCCGCTGCACGCTGTGGAAGAAATCGGCATGCTCCTGCGACGACGCGGGATCCAGCGCCATCACCCGGGTGACCTGGCCGCGTTCGTCCACGATCACCCGCGCCCGGATCCAGATCGGCGGCAAGCGCTCCGCCAATCGATGCGACGGATACTCGGGATCGCGATTGCCGACAGAGCCACTGGGCTGGATATAGCGCAGACCGGCTTCGACCGGATAGCGATCTTCCGCCGCGGTATTCAGCAGCCGTCCCGACACCTGACCTTGCTGATACGTGCTGGAATCATCCGGGTCCACGGCATCGGATTGCCGGACATCGCGGCGGCAGCCGGAGCCGGCAACGACGGCGAGCAGCAGTACCGACCAGCCCGCGAGCGCGCGTTGCGTTGTCTTCAAGTGCAGCATGATTCAATCCTTTGAGCGGGGTGCGAAACGCGAATCCGGAACGTGCGATTTTATCGCGACGCGCCGGCGGGGCCGCAAACGACACAGCGATCACTTGCAGATGCGCCTTGCGGCGAACCTGTGTCACGTGAATCGGCGGCAGTGTGTCGCAATGCCCGCGCCGCTGCCCTGTTGATCATGCTGCGATCACTGCCACTGTGCGCTCACACCGTCGGCGTGTATTCAGCAGCGACGGACCCCAATCAAGCTTTCGAAGCCTGCCCGCGCGACGTCCGGGGCAGGCCGGAACAGGGGCAGCATCAGCGCCTCAGTACCGTCATGCCGGTTCTGCAGCAATCAGATATTGATGCTGGTGGGAATCAGGCTCGGCTTCAGATATTCATAGGGCACGGCGCGATGCAGGTTGCGCGCGTCGATCTCGGCATCGACGATCTTGAGTGC
>JAYSZM010000209.1:0-31029 GCA_043738015.1 Lysobacterales bacterium | reverse complement strand
GTGCCGGCCTGCGCGGTTGTGATATTGCAGGTTTCGGCATTGCCACCGAGGTACGGACGGCAGTCATACACGGTGTCGGTCGGCGCCGAGCCGAACTTGACGTACATGTCGGCATCGCCGGTTCCACCTGCGATCACGAACTTCAGTCCGGTCGCGCCTGCCGGCACCACCATCGTGTAGTTCAGCGAGGTGCCGACAGCAGCCGAGAGTCCGGTCACTGCTACGCCATTGCTCAGGACCGTGCCACCACCGCCACTGCTGACCGTGACCGAGCTCGACTTGGCATGGGTCAGACCCCCGTTGTCGGTGACCGTCAGTGTCACTGTGTAGGTGCCGGAGGCGCTGTAGGTCTTGCTCGGGTTGGTTGCGGTCGAGGTCGTGCCATCACCGAAGTTCCAGCTGCGCGACGCAATTGAACCGTCGCTGTCGCTCGAGCTGTCGCTGAAGTTCGCCGTCAGCGCGCTCGTGGTGAAGCTGAAGTTCGCCGTCGGCGCGACATTGCCTGGCGTGCCGTTGAGCGATTGCAAGGTGAGCGCGGCATCGGCAACACCCGCGCCACAACCCCCGCTGCAACTGCCGGTGAGCGCGCGGACATTGGCCTTCATCGTCGACTCGATTTGCGCCGGCGTGAGCGAGCTCGACTCCGACAACATCAAGGCCGCCAGGCCTGCAATATGCGGCGCCGCCATCGACGTGCCCTGGTAGAACGCATAAGTAGCGCTACCCGGTGTCGTGGTGCCGGTGTTGAGCGTGGACAGAACGCCATTGGCCGTGGTTGCGGTTTCACCGCCGGGCGCGGCGATGTCGATGATCGTGCCGTAGTTGGAGTACGAGGCGCGATTGCCCTCACGATCCAGCGAGGCCACATTGATCACATTGCTGCAGCTGGCCGGACGGAAGCCACTGGCGTTGGCATTGGAGTTGCCGGCGGCAACCACCACAACGGTGCCACGACCAACAGCCGAATTGATCGCATTCTGGTAAGTCGCGTCGCAGGAGCCCGAGCCGCCCAGCGACATGTTGATCACCTTGGCCGGTGTCGGGTTGGCCGGAATGCCACTGACGCTGCCGCCCGAAGCCCAGACAATCGCGTCGGCGATATCCGACAATGTGCCGCCGCATTTGCCGAGCACGCGCACCGGCTGCACCCTGGCATTGAAGGCTACGCCCGCGACACCCGAACTATTGTTCGTCACGGCGGCAATCGTGCCGGCGACATGGGTTCCGTGCCAGGACGAATTGGAGTTGTAGCTGACGCCGCATTCGGATCCGGTGAACCAGTCACCTTCATCATTCGGATTGGAGTCGCGGCCGTTGCCGTCGCGCGCTGTAGTCGCACTCGAGATGAAGTCGTAACCGGCGACGATGTTCGCCGACAAATCGGAGTGTGAGGTGATGCCGGTGTCGATCACTGCAACAACGACGCCCGAACCGGTGGCAATATCCCAGGCGGCGGGAAGGTTCATGCCCGAAGGACCACCGACATAATGCCATTGCTCGCCGTAGCGACTGTCATTGGGCGTATAGAGCAGACGCATGATGGCGTCGGGCTGGACGTATTGGACATCGGGATTGGCGGCGATGGCCTGCATGAATTTCGCCGCTCCAGCGGCATCGAGCTCCTTGCCCTCGATCCGGATCACGTCGGCACCCACTGCGAGGCGTCGCTGGTGCTCAAGCGCGTAGCCCGTTTGCAGTGCAAGTTGCGAGGTGGCGTTGATGCCACCGGCGACGCTACGACCGGCAACACCCGTCTGCTTGAACTGGACGATGAACTGACCGAATCCCTTCTGGGTGGACAGGGCGTCGGTATAGACCTGACCCGCGTTGGCTGTGCTGCTGACAACCGTGCCCAGAGCAAGCGCGGTGGCCAGGGCCAAGGTATTCATTCCGGAAAAATGACGTGCGTTCACAGTTGGTTTTTTCCTTCCCGATGCGTTCATGGTGTGGCGACTCGGTGTCGCCGTTCTTTTCGCTCCATGCGGTTTCAGTCCATTTCAGTCACACGCACTCCCTTGCGAGACGCAATGCCTCGAGGGTTTGCGGTGCATCCGCCCACTGCGCTGATCGACGCTGCGGGCAAGGGCTGAGTCTCCCCGTCCGAATGGCTCGGACCGTCTGAACGTAGACTGAAAACAAATGTGGCGTCAATAGGGCAGCGCAGCATTTTGCTTGACGGCATGCCCGGTTTTTACGCTGCAGTGCGACATGCGCGGACAGTAGCCCAGCGAAATGGTCTGCAAACAAGACTTATGCTATTGAAGAATATGAGGTTCGACCAAGCGCACAGACCTGCGGGTGAGTGTGCACCGCAGCACAAACCCGGTGGATCGGTGCACAAGAAAATATTCGTCTGCGGCTGCCGTCCAGCGGATGGGACTTGTGCAGCACAGGTACGTGGCGTAGGCAAAGGCGAATGCAGCCGTCGCCTCCGAGTGGGGCCGGCCGGACCGCCAGGCGACCGCAAGCTGCCTATCGCTGGTTCGCACGCCGGATTGTTTTGATCTGCTTTGGCCGGAGCCAGAGTGAAATCAAAAAAACCAGCAGGGAAATTGGGGCGATCCAATGAACCCGAACCAGCCAGGACAGTCCCGGAGAAAACTTCTCGTTGAAGAGGTCGTCCATTGCGAGCTTGGGCTCACTCAGCACGCGCTCACGCGCGGGCCCAAACCGTTCCTCGGCGAGCGCGTTGGCAGAGGCTTCGCTGCCCAACAATTCAATCGAGCGGGCCCCGACCCAAATGTAGACGGCCACGATCGGAGCCTCCCGTTGCGCGGCTGCGTGGATCACCGGACCTAAGTCCTTGATCAGGCTTGCGCCGCCCCAGCCCCAACTGCAATAGGCAAGACTGAGCAGAAACAGAGGGGCGGCAAAGTATTCAAGTCGAAGCTTCATTTGTGGGCCTCCGCGTTGAAGAAGTGCGAGATAGGTAGCTTAAGCCGAGAATCCCGCGAGCTCGAAGTGAGACTTCGCCGCCACGTCGACATGAATCCGGAGCCGCGCCATCCGCGCCCGGATCTTGTCACGCATTGAATACCGCATCGAGGCGGCCTGCAAGGGAATGTGCGCCAGGGCACACTGTACGCCTGGTCACGCGGGCTGCTTGGCAGTCCGCGTGCCGCGGCATGACTCGTGCTTCTGATGGGCACGACGGAACCCCGGCAGGTTCCTGATAATATTTTCGTCACAGAGGAATTCACGAAGTATGTCCAGCGGCCCACAACCTGCCATCGATGAGAGCAGCCGTCCTGCGGCAGGCTCGCTGGTGGCGCTCTGGGAGGACATCTCGGAAAACTGGACGCCACCCGCGGCACAGCATTTCGCCGATCGAGTCGATGCACTGTTTGATGCGGCGACCGGTACCCAGGTGACCTGTCTCGGCGACCTTGCCGCCTATCTGGCGAGTTTTGTCGAAACCGGACGCGAGCCGAACACAGCGCAGCGCATCCGCCTGGAGCAGATGGTGCATCAGGCCGCGCTCTCACGCGTGGATGCCGTGCAAAATCGGGCGCCAGTCACCCTGCGGCCGATGGAACGCACCGAGGATCTGCTGCCCGAAGCCATTCCGATCATCTCGATCGCGCGGCAGAAGCCCAAATTGGCGCGCAACGCGATCTGCCTGATCGGCGTAAACGAAAGTCTGGCGCCAGGTCTATGCGCCACCTTGGTTGAGCGCGGCTACGAGATCGCCGAGTTCAGCCGGGCCAGCGCAGCGCATGGCTATCTACGTACAACATCGCCGGGTGCCGTGGTGATGATGGCTGCGCAATTGCGTGCCCTGCCTTCGCTTCAGGCGCTGTGGACGCAGTCGAATTCGACGCCGTCCCTGGTTGTGCTGTCGCCGAACCGGGATCTCACCCACCGCCTGCTTTCCTTGCGCGCCAATGCGGCGGCGTTCTTTGCAGTTCCACTGGACAGCTACCGGATCGTCGCACGACTCGACGAATTGCTTGGCCGCCAGGCGCTACCTGCCTATCGCGTGCTGATCGTCGAGGATGATCGCGAACTGGCCATCCAATGTGGCAACTGGGTCGCTGGCGAAGGCATGACTGCGCGCATCGCCAGTTACGGCAGCGCCGCCCTGGTTGCGCTGAATGAATTTCAGCCCGATCTTGTCCTGATCGATGCCAGCTTGCCCGACGCACGTGGTGTCGACCTGGTGCAGGTCATCCGTCAGCAACCGGAACACGCGATGTTGCCGATTGTGCTGATGTCGACCGCGGGCGATGCTGGCGAGCGCTTTGACGCGATTGCCGCGGGCGCCGACGAGGTACTGGTCAAGCCGATGAAGGCGCGCCATGTCATCGGCGTGGTCCGCTCCCGCGTGCAGCGGGCACAGTGGCTGCGCGCCCAGGCCGAAGTCGGTGCGGCGCGCGATCCGCGCAGTGGCTTCTATCCGCGCTCGGTCCTGATGGATCGCATCCCGGCCAGATTTGGCACCAGTGGATCGGTCCTGCTCGCGCTGTCAATCGACGATGCCGATGTGTTGCGCAAGCTGATCGGCAGCTCGGGCCTGTCGGCACTGGATGTCGAGATTGGCATGCGACTGCGCGAAGTGCTGGCGCCGCACGACATGGCCGGCATCCTGCGCGACTTCGCATGGATGGTGCTGGTCACCCGTGATCGCCGCGAGTTGATCGCCCAATTGGCCGAGCAAATGCGCTTTGCGATGGTCGAGCGGCCGCTGCAGGCCGGTACCACGCCGCTGGAATTCAGCGTCAGTATCGGCCTGGTCGAACTTGAAGAGGGCGATTGGAACGTCGATGCGGCGATGGCTGCCGCCGATACCGCGATCGAACTTGCCATGCAATCCGGGGGCAATGCGGCCGCATGGTTCCAGGGTAGTGCGGCGGCAGGCCCTGATCCCGCGCTCGCGGTACGCGCAGTGCTCAGTCGCGAACTCGATCCTCGCCATGTGCGCGTCGAGTTTAGACCTCTGGTCCCGCTCAAGGGAACCCTGCACGGACAGTTCGATTTGCAGTTTTACCTCGCCAGCGCGCAGGATTCGGGCTCGCGCGCGAACTACGCTACCTGCGCCAAAGTTGCGTCCGAACTCGGTGTCCGTTCAAGCTTTGAACGGCTGCGCCTTACCCATGCCATGGATGCGCGCGGCGCGGCCCGCGATGAGCGCCAGGCGCTACGCCTGTTGCTGCCGATGGATACCCGATGGCTGATCGAGCCGGGCGAAGTGGATTGGCTGCTGGCGGAGCTTGCCGAACGCCGACTGGCGGGCACCGGCTTCACCTTCGAACTGCCCAGCGCCGATCTGCTCGATCATCGGGTTTTGTTGCAGGAACCGCTCGCCAAGTTGCGTGCCGCCGGACTACGCGTGGGCCTAAGTGACTATGGGCGTGACTTCGCTGCCGTCCATATCCTCACCCAATTGCCCGTTGATACCCTCCGGCTCGACCCGGAACTGGTCGATGCCTCTACGCTGTCGAGCTCATCCAACCCGACCCTGCTCGCCCTGGTGCGCAAGGCGCACCAGCTCGGCGCGATGGTGATTGCCCCCTCGATGGATCGTCCCGAGCGTGCGCATGTGCTGCTGCGTCTGGGCATCGACTACGGTGTCGGCGACGCCTTCGGACCGGCAACGGCTCAGCCCGACTTCGATTTCAACCGCCCGCTCTGGTGATCCAGAAGGACCAGAGATGCAGCGCCCCACTCACCGCGAGCACAGGCCTGCGCGCAATCGTGCATGATGTCATCCGCATGATGAGGCCCCTGTATGAATCTACGTGATCTCAAATATCTTGTGGCCCTGATGGACCACAAGCACTTTGGTCAAGCCGCCGAGGCCTGCTTTGTCAGTCAGCCGACGCTGTCCACCCAGATCAAGAAGCTTGAGGACGAGCTCGGCGTTCCCTTGGTCGAACGCAGTTCGCGCCACGTGATGCTGACCGATGTTGGCCTCGAAATCGCCGGCCGCGCCCGCGCCGTGCTGGACGAGGTCAACCAGATGCGCGAGTTGGCACGGCGCACGCGCGATCCCGAGGCGGGAACCATCCGTTTGGGCATCTTCCCGACGCTCGCGCCCTATTTTCTGCCGCATGTGATACCCCAGCTGCGCAAGCGATTCGCCAAGCTCACCCTGTTGCTGACCGAAGAGAAAACCGAAGAGGTATTACGCCGACTGCGCGATGGCAGACTGGATACTGCCGTGCTCGCCCTACCGGTCGGCGACGCCACCCTGCATGAGGAGTTCCTGTTCGAGGAACAGTTCCTGCTCGCGGTTCCCGATACCCACCCGATCGCCAAGCAGAAAAAGCTCACCAGTGCCGACCTGGAGGGCCTCGATCTGCTTTTGCTCGAAGACGGTCACTGCCTGCGCGAGCACGCTCTGGCCGTCTGCCGACTGAGCGGCGCAGAAGAGCAGTCGGGATTTCGCGCCACCAGTCTGGAGACTTTGCGCCAGATGGTCGGCTCCGGCGTAGGCATTACCCTGTTGCCTGCACTTGCCGTGCAGCCGCCAGTTGCGCCGATGCCGGGACTGAAGCTGTTGCGCTTCAGCGAAGACCCGCCGAGTCGCCGCATTGGCTTGGTATGGCGACGCAGCTCGGCGTTCGGCCCCTTCCTCAAGCGTCTCGCCAAAGTGCTTGCCGCGGTACCCAAGCCGCTGCTGACCGGCATGGCGGCGCCGCGCTGAGGCCGCATCGGCGACGCGCGGCTGGCCATCACCACGGCAAACCGTGCTGCGGATGGCAGGCAGGCTTCCCCGGCACATGGCAGAATGCCCGCGCGCTGGCGTGGATGGCACCTTTTTCCGGCTTTTCGCGTGAGCAGCAGGTAGTTCCCCACTCGTTCCGGAGCCCTGATGAACGCCTCTCGTTTGTTCGCCCTCGCCTTCCTGCTCTGCAGCCTTGCTAGCCAGGCCCAGGTGAATACCGGAAATCCGGTGATCTTTGTCGCGCAGTACCCGGTGCCCTTCGATTTTGCAGCGCTCGGCTCGGTGTTTGCGAACCATCGCGCTGACGTAAACCTCAGCGGACGCGGTGGCGACCTCTACATCCGCTACGCCGACGGCACCCTGCGCAACCTGACCCGGGAGGCCGGATTCGGTGAAGCCGATACCTTCCAGGGCGCCGACTCGATCGTGGTGCGCGATCCCAGCGTGCACTGGTCAGGAACCCGCGCCCTTTTCAGCATGGCGATCGGCGCCTCCGAGCAGCAGTTTGTCTACACCACGCACTACTTTCAGCTCTACGAGGTCACTGGATTTGGTATTGGGCAAACCGTAAGCATCGTCAAGGTGCCCAATCAACCCGCGTTGTTCAACAACATCATGCCGGTCTACGGCTCGGACGACAGCGTCATTTTTGCGTCGGATCGTCCCCGCAATGGTCAGCGCCATCTCTACCCGCAACACGATGAGTACGAATCGACAGCCACGGTCACTGGGCTGTGGAAGCTGCAGCCAAATACCGGCAGTCTGCAACTGCTCCAGCATTCGCCCTCAGGTTCATTCAATCCCATGGTCGACAGCTTCGGCCGCGTCCTGTTCACGCGCTGGGATCACCTGCAGCGCGACCAGCAGAACGAAGGCGCGGGCAACCCGTATGGAACCTTCAACTACACATCGGAAGCAGTCAACTCGACCGCGACCGCCAACCGCGATGAGGTTTTTCCCGAGCCCAGAATTGCCGTGCCGGGCTCCAATCTGGAAGGGATGACGATCAATCATTTCTTCCCCTGGCAGATCAATCAGGACGGCACCAGCGAGGAGACCCTCAACCACCTCGGTCGGCATGAGCTGCACACCTACTTCAATCGCAGTTTCAACAACGATGGCAATATGCTGGAGTTCATCGCCGAAGTGTCCGGCCGGTTCAATCAGAACTCGGCATTCAACTTCCTGCAATTGAGCGAGCATCCGAGCCAGGCGGGCCGCTACTTCGCGGTCGATGCGCCGGAATTCAATACACTCAATGGCGGCCAGATCATCCGGCTTGATTCACCGCCCTCGGCCAACCCCGCTGCCATCGCCGTCGAATACATCACCCATCCGGACACCGAGGGCACCGTGCCCTCGATCCACCATAGCGGTCATTACCGCAATCCGGTGATGCTCGCCAATGGCACCATGATCGCTGCGCACACCGCCACCCAGGTCGGATTCGAAAATCTCGGAACGCGTGCCGCGCCCCAGCCAAACTACATCTACCGTTTGCGCACACTGAGTACCGCCGGCAATGGCTTTCAGGCTGCCAATCTCGCGCTGACGGCGGGCCCGGGCCTGGTCCGTCATATCCAGTTCTGGGATCCGGATGTCTTGGTCGACTACAACGGGCCGCTGTGGGAGGTCAGCCCGGTCGAAGTACGCGTGCGCAGCGTGCCACCGGCCTCGGGCACCCCGACATCGACACCGGAGTTGCAGGCCTACGCTTCGACTGGGGTCAGCGAGGCGAGCTTCAAGCAGTTCCTGCGTGATCAAAATCTCGCCGTCGTGGTGATGCGCGATGTCACCACGCGTGACGTGCTCGATCGCCAGCAGCCCTATAACCTCGCTGTCGCGGGCGGCGGCCGGATGACGCCGACCAATCCGGTCGGGACGGTTTACTCGATCGCGCATATGCAATTCTTCCAGGGTGATCAGATCCGCGGAATCGGCGGCACCGCCGATCCGACCGATGGGCGCAGGGTGATCGCGCAGTATCAGCACGACAGCGCCGCAGTGGCCGCCAATGTTCCCAATCCCAGTGGCCCGCCCGCCAGCGTGCCGATCGCCGCCGATGGTTCAGTGGCTGCCTTCGTGACCGCGCAGCGCGCATTGTCCTGGCAGACCACCGAACCCGATGGCGATCCGGTGGTACGCGAACGATTCTGGATTACTCTGCAGCCGGGCGAGGTGCGTGCCTGCGACGGCTGCCACGGCGTCAACCAGCTGAATCAGGCCGGACAGGGCGCGTCGACGCAGACCTCGCAGGCCTTTATCGACCTGCTCAATCGCTGGAATACGCAGAGCGGAATCCTGTTCGGCAACGGCTTCGAGTAGCGCGAAGTTCGCGTGTGCCCAATTACTCGCCGGTGACCCCGGCGAGTTCCAGCACATCGGCCGGCACGGCCGGCTCGCCATCGTAGAACAGCTTGGGCTGGTGCTCGGCCATAGCCCAGCGATGCATCCACGAAATTCCGGCACGGCCCCGATAACCATCGGCATGGGCATAGGCGGGGTCACCGATCACATCGTCCAGACCGACAAATTCATAGCCGCGCCTGCGCAAGCGTCGCAGCAGTTCGCCCATGCTGTCGGCGTTGAGTGCGCTGGCATGCAGCAACAGAATCTGCGGAATCTCGCGACCGAACAGGCGCTTTGACTGCTGCTCGTAATACTGGAACTTGGCTTCGATATAGCCGATGAAGCGCAGGCGCAGCGAGGCCGCCAGCTCTCGCTCACCGGCGTTGAGCGCCTTGATGTAGGCACGCGCAAATATCCAGTCGCCGTTGTCGATGGTGACCGGAGCCACGCGATATTGATGGCGGGCAAGAAAATCATCGAGCCGATGGCGCACCGAATCATCCTGGCCCGCCTGCAAAAATGGATGTCGGAACCAGACTGGCGCCGCGCCCTGAGCTGCCATCAGTGGACGCAGCACCGACTCACCACGAAGGATCGCCCGCTCGTAGTCGGCAATTGCCGTCACATGCAGGCCGACATGCCCGTAGGTGTGATTGCCGAGCGTCAATCCAGATTGCAACCAGTCCAGCAACATCTGTCGGCGTGCCGGCACCAGTTCATCGTGCTGATACAACTTGTCCTCATTGACGAAGCCGATCGCCCGGCTGCGCTGACCGGACAGCGCCTTCAGCAACTTGTGATGGCGCGCTGCCACTTCGGCCGACGTGCTGAGGCCAAACTCGACCCAGGGCAAATCATCGACGGTGATCACGACTTGACGGGGCGGAACCGGCGCGCGCTCGCTGGCGAACACGTCGACACAGACCAGCACGCACAAGCCGGCCAGGATGCATCCCGCCCAGCCCGCACCGCGTGGCCTCATGCGTCGAGTCCGATCGCGCACTGTACGCCGGTACCACCCAGCCCGCAGTAGCCCTGCGGGTTTTTCGACAGATACTGCTGATGCTCGTTCTCCGCGTAATAGAACGGCGGCGCATCGAGGATCTCGGTGCTGATCGTGCCGAGACCCGCGGCGCTCAGGCGCTGCTGATAGTCGGCACGACTGGCCTCGGCCCGCGCGCGCAACGCAGCGTCACCGACGTAGATTCCTGAGCGATACTGAGTGCCTTGATCATTGCCCTGCGCCATGCCCTGGGTCGGATCGTGGCTCTCCCAGAACAGCTTGAGCAGTGCATCGAAACTGATCCGGGCTGGATCGAAGACGACCATCACGACTTCGTTGTGACCGGTCAAACCGGTGCACACTTCGCGATAGCTGGCATTCGGCGTGTAGCCTGCCGCATAGCCAACGGCCGTGGTTTCTACGCCAGGCAGGGACCAGAACTTGCGCTCGGCCCCCCAGAAACAGCCCATTCCGAACATCACGCGCTGCAATCCGGGAAACTCCCCCTTGATCGGGCGGCCATGGACGTGATGACGGTTGTCGACCGGCATCGGATCGTGGCGACCTGGCAGGGCGCGGGTGGGATCGGGCAAACTCATCGCTTTCATCGGCAGAACCTCGAATGGATGGACTCCCTCTGGACCGGGAGCTGTTGCGTTTGCTGTCAGGCGAACACGTCAAGCCGAAGTTCGGGTTGCCAGGCATTCAGTCAGCAACTGCCTCGGTTTCCGCGATGATCCAGGGTTCGGCCGCAGCCTCGGCGCACCAGGCCTTCATGCCCTCGGTCTGCATGACCGCTTCGCAGTAGTCACGGCTGATCTCATCCATGGCTACGGCGTAACTGAGAAATCGCGTCACCACGGGCGCATAGAAGGCATCGGCAAGCGAGAACGCGCCGAACAGAAAGGGGCCGTCCTCGCCGTAGCCGGCCCTGGCCTCACGCCAGATCGACTGGATGCGTTCCACATCGCCGCGCACAGAATCCGACAGAGCGAAACGCTCCCGACGGCGGCGGATATTCATCGGGCAACGACTGCGCAACGCAGCGAATCCCGAATGCATCTCGGCGACGATCGACTGGCACATCGCGCGTGCCGCGCTGTCCTGTGGCAGGGCAGCCGAGCCGATCCAGTGATCGATGGCGTACTGGCAGATCGCCAGCGAATCCCAGACGTGGATATCGTCATCGACCAGCACCGGAACACGCAGCGTCGGCGAGACGCGGGCCACCTGGGTGTGGAACTCCGGGGTATCCAGGGGAATGACCTCGGTATCAAAATGCACACCGAACTCCTGCAGGAACAACCAGGGGCGCAACGACCACGAGGAGTAATTGCGATTGCCGATGTAGAGGCTGGGCCGAGGCTTCATGGCGTCAGTTTCAGGTCCAGGTAGGGAAGAATACGCAATGGCGCCTCCGAAAACTCGACATCGACATCGGGTCGATGCCATTCATCGGCATCGGTCAGCAGTATCCGTCCATCGGCATCCGCCATCAACAACTGCTCGCTGCGTCCGCGCACCGCAAGTGTGGCCGCGCTGCCGGGCGGAAAATTGAACTCGACACCGCGCACGTGTACCCCAGCTTGATCGGGATCGCGCGCAATCACCTGTTCGACCTGGGCCAATGCCGTGCTGATCTCACGGTAAGGCACACGCAAGGTCGGAAACGGTCGCAGCATGATCGTCACCGCCAAGGTCAGAGAACCCTTGGGTTGATTGGAAGTAACCAGGGGGTTCTCGCTCAGCAAGGCGGCATCGAACGGAAAATCGACATCGCCATTGCCATCAACCACCAGTCGCCGGGTGCCGCGACTCGACCGGATCTCCATCCGGATCTGATCCGGCCGCACCTGATGAATTTTGCTCTGGACATTCGCCCGCGCCTGCAGACGATCAAAATTGCGCACTTCGAGCGCCGGTTTCAAGGCCTCATACAGGCTTGCATAGGGCGTACTGCCGGAGGCCTGCGCCAGAGCCGCCGAGCCGCATGAAACGGCAGCCAGCATGAGCAGCAGCCGAGTCAGCCAGAGTGGCAAGGGTGTCAGAGATCGGGTCGGCTCATCGCTCATCGCTCATCGTCCGCAAGCATCGCCATTCCCGTCGTGGCGGTCAATCGCGATCAAGCTCAATCGGCGCTATGCTGGATCGGGTATGTCGCATAATCGTATCCGCCCGCCGATCCCGGAAGAGACACTCTGTCAACTGATCCACTCCTGCGTGCTGGAGGTGCTCGCGCGCCATCTGGGCGAGGAGCGCGGGGTCTGTCCGAGCGAAGTGGCCATGCTGGCTGCAGAGGATTTGCCGATCGAGTGGCGTCACCTGATGCGCCCGGTGCGCATGGTGGCCGCCCAACTGGCCGAGCAGGGCCGTCTGGAAATCCTGCAACACGGCCAGCGCGTGAACATTCGTGAGGTGCGCGGGGACGTCCGCCTGCGACTGCTCCGCAAGCGTGCCGGCGCCAAGAGATAGCGCGCTTCGGCTAGACTGGGCGACTATCCAATTCGTCGCCATCGCCATGTCCGAAGTCATCCCCGCCAATAATTTTATCCGCCAGATCGTCATCGATGATCTCGCCAGTGGCAAACACAGCACGATCAGCACGCGCTTCCCGCCTGAGCCCAACGGCTATCTGCACATCGGGCATGCCAAATCGATCTGCCTCAATTTTGGACTGGCCGCGGAATTCAACGGCCGCTGCAATCTGCGTTTCGACGACACCAATCCGAGCAAGGAAGACATCGAGTACGTCGAAGCCATAAAGGCCGATGTGCGCTGGCTGGGTTTCGAGTGGGCGGAGTTGCGCCACGCATCGGACTACTTCGAGACCTTCTATCTCTGCGCCCAGCAGTTGATCCGCGACGGCCACGCCTATGTCTGCGATTTGAATGCCGACGAAGTGCGTGCCTACCGCGGCACCCTGACCGAGCCTGGCCGCAACAGTCCATTTCGCGATCGCAGCGTCGACGACAATCTCGAGCGCTTCGCGCGCATGCGCGCCGGCGCGTTTGCCGATGGCGCCTGCACACTGCGGGCGAAGATCGACATGGCAAGCGGCAACATCAATCTGCGCGATCCGGCAATCTACCGGGTGCGCAAGGTGTCGCATCAGAACACCGGCGACGCCTGGTGCATCTATCCGATGTACGACTACGCCCATGGCCTTTCCGACGCGATCGAGGGCGTGACCCATTCGCTGTGTACGCTCGAGTTCGAAGACCATCGACCGTTGTACGACTGGTACCTGGCCAGGATCAACCTGGCCGCGCATCCCGAGCTGGTCGCGCCTGTGCTCAACCAGGGACTTTCAGCGCCGGTGTCGACGCCGCGGCAAATCGAGTTCTCGCGGTTGAACTTCGACTTCACGGTGATGAGCAAGCGCAAATTGCTGGCCCTGGTCAATGATGGACTGGTGTCCGACTGGGACGATCCCCGCATGCCGACCCTGATCGGCATTCGCCGGCGCGGATATACCGCGGCAGCCATTCGCGAAATGGCGCGCCGGGTGGGTGTCACCAAGCAGGAATCCGTCATCGAATATTCGGTGCTCGAAAACTGCGTACGTGAGGATCTCGATGCCCTCGCCGAGCGTCGCATGGCCGTGCTGGATCCGATCCGACTGGTCATCGATAACCTGCCCGACGGCCACGTCGAGATGCTGAGCGCTGCCAATCATCCCAAGGACGAGCTCCGCGGCAAGCGCACGCTACCGTTCGGACGCGAACTCTGGATCGAGCGCGAGGATTTCATGGAGGTCCCGGAGAAGGGCTTTCATCGACTCGTGCCCGGCGGCGAAGTCCGCCTACGCTTCGTCGGTATCGTCAAGTGTGTGGACGTGAGCAAGAACGCGGATGGTTCGATTCGCGAACTGCGCGGCCAGCTCGACCTCGACTCGCGCAGTGGCATGGCCGGAGCCGATCGCAAGGTCAAGGGCACCATCCACTGGGTCTCGGCCGCACACGCGATGGCAGCGGAAGTTCGTCTCTACGATCGGCTGTTCACGGTCGCCGATCCCGACGATGAAGCCGATGGCAAGACCTACCGCGACCATCTCAATCCAGATTCGGTCCGCGTAGTGACCGGCCAACTTGAGGCCAGTCTCGCCGAGGCCGAAGCCGAGCAGCGCTTCCAGTTCGAACGCCTCGGCTATTTCGTCGCCGACCGCAAGGATCACCGCTCGGATCGGCCGGTGTTCAACCGCGTCTGCACACTGCGCGATTCGAAGAAGTAACTCGAAGAAGTAACTCGAATCCGCGCCCTCTCCCGCAAGCGGGAGAGGGCTGGGGTGAGGGAGACACACGGGCGTCTCTGGCATCCACCACCCCCTGTGACCGCGCTTCAGCCCCGTTTCCTCGCATGCGGGAGCAGCCCTGCCGCGCCGACATAGCCAACCGGTTCACGGGCTGGCCATCAACCCGCTTGCGTCTGCAGCACACAGAAGCCACCCTGCCCACAATCCCAGCCTTGGACCCGATCATGCGCATCAACGCCCAGACCCCGTTCCTGCTCACCTTCGCCCTTGCCCTCGCCGTGTTCGCGTCTGCATGCGCTATGCGCGGCGAAGCAACCGGCATCGACCCCGCCACGCCCGGCTCGGAACAGGTTGCACCGCCGCTCACCTGCCGGACCGCCGCCGACTGCGTCGTCAAGGACGTCGGAAACTGCTGCGGCTACTTCCCTGCCTGCGTGCACCGCGATCAGCCGGTGGATCCGGCCGCGGTGAAAGCACAGTGCGCGCGTGACGGTCGCGCCGGCATATGTGGCTTCCCGGAAATCTCGTCCTGCGTCTGTGTCGAAGGCCAATGCATGGCCTCCCCGGCCCAGGACGGTGGCGATCCAACTTGATCGAGCGCCTGCTTGGCCGGCGAGCTGCGCATCTCATGGCCAACCGCTGTACACACCAGGGCATCCACTCCACCTCCCGACTCCGATCACCATCGCGGCTCAGGGCCAGTGAAAAGCCGAGCCCTTTTTATGCCGAGCAGCCCGCTCGGCTAAAATCATCCGCCTCCAACGGAAATTCGCAATGATCTACGCACAAGTTCATCTCACCCTGCCCGCCTGGATCCACCAGGAAGTCGACATAGATCGCAGCTACGAGGACGACGCCACGCGCATGGCCCTGGTCATCGGACTGGCGCGACGCAATGTCGAACTGAGTACCGGCGGCCCATTCGGCGCCGCGGTTTTCAACGCCGAGGGCCGCATCATCTCGGTTGGCGTCAATCGGGTGATGCCACAAAACTGTTCGCTGGCACACGCCGAGATCATGGCGTTCATGACCGCCCAACAGCGACTGCAACGCTTCCGGCTCAACGAAGATGGCGGAAAATATATGCTCGCCACCTCGGCCCAACCGTGCTGCCAATGTTATGGCGCCAGCTTCTGGGCCGGCATCGACGAGATGATCATCGGCGCGCGCTCGGAGGACGTGCACGAACTGACCGAGTTCGACGAAGGTCCGCTGCCCGCTGACTGGGTCGGCGAGCTGGTCAAACGCGGCATCGAAGTACGCCGCGACGTGCTCCGCCAGACCGCCCGCGAAGTCCTGGCGTTCTATCGCGATCAGGGCGGTATCAGCTATTGATCGGAAACCGCACGGCGCAAAAATTTCGCATGAAGTAGGGCGCAATAAGCGCAGCGCATTGCGCCGAAAGCTTTGGACCCACCCCTGCACTGAGGCGCACCCGTGCGGCGCAATGATATTGCGCCCTACCTCGCTTGCGGTTGTAGAGCGGCGCTTGCCCCGCTGCTCTGGCCCTGGCCCTGGCTCCTGATTTTCTGGCTCCTGATTTTGTAGAGCGTGGGCTTGCCCCGCTGCTGTTGATCTTGGTCAAATGGGAAAAACAAATCAAAGGCAGCGCGGCAAGCCACGCTCTACAAGATCAAGATCAAGATCAACGGCAGCGCGGCAAGCCACGCTCTACAAGAGCAACGACCAAATCAAAGGCAGCGCGGCAAGCCACGCTCTACAAACATCAACATCAAACGCGGCGGGGCAAGCCCCGCTGTACAAACGTCGACATAAAAAGACGTGGAGCTAGCTTCGCTCCACAAAAAACATCAACACCACACCGCGCGCCCTGTCATCGACCGTCCCCTTGGTCCCCACCAAGCCCACGCCAAGCTGCCCAATCACCGATCGTCTCCTTGGTCCTCACCAAGCCCAAACCGAACTGCCCAAGCGTCGATGCATCGGTCACACTACGCGCATGAAATCTCTGCTCATCACTTGCCGCACCGGCTTCGAAAGCGAATGCGCGCAGGAACTCACCGAGTACTTCAGCAACCGCGGCGCCCATGGCTTCGCACGCTTGCAGCGCGACAGCGGATTTCTGGTTTTCGAATCCGCCGATGGCAATCCGCTTCCGCCGGTGCAGGCATCCGAGTTGATCTTTCCGCGCCAATGCCTGGCGATCGGCGAGCACTTCAGCGATCTCGATACCAAGGACCGCATCAGTCCGATCCTGGAATGGCTGGGCCGGCATATCAACAACCTCACCGATGTCTGGACCGAGGCACCCGACAGCCCGGAAGGTGAGGCACTCAATGCGTTCTGTCGCAGTTTCGAGTCCGCCCTGGTGGCGCGACTGAAGCGCGACAAGTGGATCGTGCCAGCCGCGCCCAAGCGCCTGCTGCTGTTCTTTCCGAGTGGCACAGAGTGCTTTCTCTGCCTGGTCGACAACAGCCGCACTCCGCCCTTGCGTCAGGGCATTCCGCGCCTGCGTTTTCCCTCGGATGCGCCGAGTCGATCGACACTCAAGCTCGAAGAAGCCTTCCTCGTGCTGCTGACCGAAGCAGAACGGGAGAAATGGCTGCAACCCGGATTCACCGCGGTCGATCTCGGCGCTGCCCCCGGTGGCTGGACCTATCAACTGGTGCGCCGCTCGATCAAGGTCAGTGCCGTCGACAACGGCCCGATGGCGCAAAACCTGATGGACTCGGGTCTGGTCCAGCACTTTCGCGACGACGGCTTCCGTTTCCAGCCAAAGAAAAATGTCGAGTGGATGGTCTGCGACATGGTCGAGAAGCCCGCCCGCGTCGCCGAGTGCATGGCCACCTGGTTGCGCGAAGGCTGGTGCAAGCGCACCATCTTCAACCTCAAGCTGCCAATGAAAAAGCGCTGGCAGGAAACCCAATCCTGCCTCGCCGCCCTGCGCGAACAAGCCGGCCGCGACCTCGATATCCGCGCCCGCCAGCTCTATCACGACCGTGAAGAGATCACCGTGTATGCGGGGCCGCTGACAAGGCGCTAACGCCTAGGCTGCGACCGTATCGCTAAGGATCGTTCGGCGGGATTCACTGATCCACACCGGCCGCATTCCCGGCCAACGACCGAGTCGCGAAATCCATTGCCGCGCTGTGACATGAAACCGCAGCCCTGCGCTGCTAGGCTGGGAGACCGCACCCACTCCTACAGGGCCTGTTCATGAAGTTTAGACATCTCCCGTCCTTGATTTCGGCCGCCCTCCTGATGGCGCCGGCCCTGCTCTCCGCCGCGGCGTTTACGCCGGGTAATCTGGTGATCTACCGGTTTGGCGATGGATCGGCGGCAGTTACTGGCGCCGCTACCGCAGCGTTTCTGGAAGAACGCACCACCGCCGGTACGCTCGTCCAGTCGATCCCGCTGCCAACGGTGGATTCCGGATCGAATCAAACCTGCACTGTGGCTGGAACCGCGACGACCGAAGGATTCCTGACGCGCAGTGCCGACGGCAACTACATCATCGGTGGCTGCTATGACACGGCAGTCGGCACCGCAACGCCAAACACCACGACGCCCGCTGCGGTAGCGCGCGTGGTGTTTCGTGTGGATGGCAACGGTGTCGTCGATACATCCACCGCGCTGACCACCAGCACACTGACCGGAAATATCCGCACCGCGACGGGATCGAACGGCACGGATTTCTGGCTCGCAACGTCCACTGGCGGCTATCACTACACCACCTTTGGCGCCACGAGCGCTACGCAGATCGCCACCACGCCGGTCAACGTACGCACCGTCCTGATTGAGTCCGGACAGCTCTATGGTGGATCGGGTGCCGGTGCCTTTCGACTGTTCACTGTCGGCACCGGTCTGCCCACTGCCACCGGCAACACCATCACCAGCCTGCCGGGCTACCCAACCAGTGGCGTTTCCGGCAATGCGTTTTTCTTTGCCGATCTCGACGCCGGCGTTGCGGGAGTCGATACGGTTTATCAAGCGGACGATACCGCTGCAACAGGCGGAATACGCAAGTTCTCGCTTGTGGGCGGTAACTGGACGCTCAACGGTGTCATTGATACAGGCAGCACCAACAACCGCGGCCTGGTAGGAAGCGTCTCCTCGGGCACCGTCACCCTGTATTCGACGCGCAACGGCACATCTCTTGCCACCGTCACCGATACCGCGGGCTATAACGTCGCACCCAGCAGCTCGACAGTGACCTCCATCGCTGTGCCGTTGACCAATACCGTCTTCCGCGGCGTGGCGTTGGTTCCAGGCGCAGCCCTACCCAACCTCACCATCGCCGCAGCCTCCGGCACCGAGGGCGATACGCCCGGTTGCTCCAGCACGCAGATCAACTTCACAGTGACGTCCGATACCGTTGCCCCCATCGGCGGAATTGCATTTACCTATAGCACCGCCGATGGCACGGCGACGCTGGCTGACAGCGACTACAGCCAAGTCACCGGCGGCGCCGGAACCATCGCTGCAGGCGCCACGACGGGCACCGCCGCGGTCAGCATCACCTGCGACAAGAACGCCGAGGCAAACGAGACGTTCGCCGTCAACCTGATCGATGGCGCCAGCTACAACCTCGGCTCGCCATCGACCGCCACCGGCACGATCAACGACGACGACACACCGGTGCTCAGCGTCGCCGATGTCAGCCAGGTCGAGGGCAATTCGCTCACCAGCACAATGACCTTCACCGTACAGCTCGACCGCCCGGCGCCAACGGGTGGTGTCAGCTACAACTACGCCACCGCGGATGTCAGTGCCAGCGCAGGCTCGGACTACGTGGCCACCGGCACCGTGGCTGGCAGCATCGCCGCAGGCAGCTCGTCGCAGATGCACAGCGTGACCATCAACGGCGACACCGACGTTGAGGCCGACGAGACCTTCAGTTTCACCGTCAGCGCGGCAACGCCGGTTGCCGCCTCCGGCAACGATTTCGTCGCCACCGGCACCATCCAGAATGACGACGTCAGCGCCTTGCCGACAATCAGCATCAATGACGTCAGCATTGCCGAGGGTAATTCTGGCACCAGCGCGCTCACCTTCAGTGTCACGCTGAGCGCTCCCGCCCCAGCTGGCGGCGTCACGTTCGACATTGCCACGGCCGATGGCAGCGCCACCGACGCCGACAACGACTACGAGCCACGCAGCCTGATGGGCCAGACCATCTCCGTCGGCAACTCCAGCTACAACTTCGACGTCACCATCAATGGCGACACCGTGTTCGAACCCGACCAGAGCTTTACGGTCAACATCGCGAACGCGACCAATGTCGCAGCCGTCGGCAATGACACCAACGGTGTGGGCACAATTACCAACGACGATCCGCAGCCGATCACCTTGAGCATTGCTGCCGTCGCGGTGATGGAAGGCCAGAGCACCACTGGCACGACGACGATGACCTTTCCGGTCAGCCTGGATTTCCCTGCGCCCGCCGGCGGCGTGACCTTTTTCGCTGCATCCAGCGATGGCACAGCCACTACAGCCGACAGCGACTACACGCCGCTGTTGTCCACGCAGTTCACCATCAACGCAGGGCAAACGACGCCAATCGACCCCGTCACGGTTTCTATCCGCGGCGACCTGATCAACGAAAGCGACGAGACGCTGACTGTTACGCTCAGCAATGCGGTGGGCACCAACGTCAGCATCGGCACCGGAAATGCGCTCGGTACAATCAGCAACGACGACTCCGCGCCCATGACGATCGAAGCGATCCAGGGCACCGGCCATGCCTCTCCTGTCGCTGCGCAAACGGTAACAACGCTTGGCAACATCGTCACTGCGGTACTGCCAGCGCCCAACGGCGGCTTTATGATCCAGATGCCGGACGCGCAAGCCAGTGGCGATTCGGCGACGTCGAATGGCCTCTTTGTATTCACGGGTGGCACACCGATGATCGCTGTCGGCGATGCTGTGGATGTACGCGGCACCATCATCGAGTTCAGTACTTCGATGACGGCGCCCGCCACACTGCGCACCACCGAATTCACCAATGGCGGACTGACTTTCAATATCGTCAACTCTGGCAATCCGCTTCCGGCACCCATCGTATTGAATGCTGCATTGCCTTCGCCGAACCCGGCAACGCCATCCTGCGGCGCGGGTCTCGGGAACTTCGAGTGTTTCGAATCAATGCGCGTAACCACCAGCAACGGTATGGTCAATCTCGGCAATCAGACTTTTGGCAGCGATCCGATTGCGGAAATGTGGGTCACGGCATCCGGCCAGCGGGTCTTCCGCGAAGGCGGCCTGCTACCCGGCCGCGAAACCGAAGTCGTGCCGACACTGACACCGCCTGCACCGCCGGTGCCCAGCAGCTATGTCTACGATCTGAATCCAGAAATATTTGAGCTCGACATGGACCGTGCTGGATTGCCCAACACGATTCTGGTGCCGGGTACCACGTTCTCGGCAACGGGCGTGCTGACGCAGGAATTTGGCGGCTATGAGCTGTTCCCAACTGCACTTTCGGTGATCTCGGCCGCTCCGGCCCTGCCCGCAGCCGTGGCCACGGCCACGCCGACCCAATTGACTATCGCCTCGCAGAATCTCCATCTGCTGTTTGACGACGTCAATGACCCGTGGAACACAGCTGACTGCGCTGCCGCCGACGTGGATTTCTGTCCCGACACGGCGCGCTGGAACGCGAAGCTGAATCTGCTTTCGCGGCAGATCCGCGAGCAGCTGCAGTCGCCGATGGTGATCGGAGTACAGGAAATCGAGAAGCTTGGCGCGCTGCAAGCCCTGGCCGTCAAAGTCAATAGCGACCTCGGCGGCACCCCGCCATTTACCTACGCGGCTCATGTTGGTGCCATCGATAATCTCGACGGTGGCCACCAGAATGTCGGTTTCCTGATTCGCAGTGATGTGACCATTATTTCCCTGCAGCAGCTCAACACGACACAGGAGTGGACCTTCAACGGGACCCCGCAAGGCGAGGTCATGGACCGGCCGCCCTACCTGCTGCGCGCCAGCGTCGTCCGTGCGGGGAATGATCCCTTCGAGTTTACAGTTATGGTCGTGCATCAGCGATCTCTCTCTGGCATCGATGATCTGACCCCCTTGGCGGACCAGATCGACGCGCATCGCGTTCGCCAGAAGCGCCTGTACCAAGCTGCGCTGACGGCACAAGCCATCCAGCAGTTCCGTGCCGTCAACCCGGACTTGCCCACCTATGTGGTTGGCGACTACAACGCATTCCCCGAAAGCGACGGCTACGCGGATGTCACCGGCATCATCAAGGGCACCACGGATCCTGCCTTCTCGGAATACGATCTGTCGTTCTTTGGTCTGGAGGGCGCGGGCCCGAATGGCAACATCGTTGTACCTGCGTTGATCGCCGCAAGCGACCTGACACCAGCAAACGAACACTATTCGTATCAGTTCCAGAACATGCCGCAGCAGATCGATCACGCGATGATGACGGCTGCCGGATTCGAGCGATTCGAAGACATCCAGTTCGCGCGAAATAACGTCGACCAGCAGGCGCGATTCCTCATCAATTTCAGCAACTCACTTGGCACCGAAACACCCCTGGTCAGCAGCGATCACGACGGATTCGTCATGTACATCGATGCTCGCGGTGATTCGATATTTGCCAATGGATTCGAGGACTGAGCAGGCGCTGATTCAACGGAACAAACGGCCCGCTCAGTGCGGGCCGTTTTTTTGGAGCGTGCCCGTTACCTGGTAGCCTGGTGTCGGCTCAAAAGGTACGAGCGCCGAATGGGCGCGATGTTGAGGTAAATCTGCGAGCGCGCGGTCGGCCCGCTTCGGGCCTCCTACGGGAGCGTGGCTAGGGCTCGGAGGGGCGGCCCGGCCGCGCGGGATTCACCCGCAATTCCAACACATCCGGTCGTGCGTAGTGGCCGGCGGGATCGAAGTTCTGGCGTTCTTCGCGGACGCGGGCGTGGTGGAGTTCGGCGATCAGCAGGGTTTCTTCGTCGAGGCGCGGCGGGATCAGCCATTGGCCGTCGGGGCCAGCAATGCAGGAGCCGCCGTTGGCGCCGCATTCGGGCAGGCTCTGGCGCAGCAGTTCGGCTTCGGGTGCGTTGTCCGGAATGTCCTTGCGCCGCATCAGCCCACTGACGGACAAAACGTAACTGCGCCCCTCACGGGCGATAAAGGGGGTGATCTGTTCGGTATTACGCGCGCTGCCGGGCCAGAGTGCGATGTGCAGGCTCTCGCCTTGCGCGTACAGCGCCGAGCGCGCCAGCGGCATCCAGTTTTCCCAGCAGTTCAGCGCACCGATCTGGAATCGATCGAGGGTAAACGTACGCAGGCCGGCGCCATCGCCCTGGGCCCAGACCAGGCGCTCCTCATAGGTCGGCATCAGCTTGCGATGCACGTTGCGGATTTCGCCGTGATCGTCGATCAAGACCAGGGAGCAAAACACGCTCTGCCCGCGCGCACCATCGTGTTCGATGCAACCAAGCACGACCCACGTCCTGGACTCACGCGCGGCTGCGCAGAGCGGCGCCAGATCACCGCGCGCGATATTGACCGCCTGGTCGACATAGTGGGCGTAGAGCCGCTTCTGCAGCGCAGATTCGAAACGGGCGCCGTCGGTGTGCTCGATCCAGAATGGATAGCCCGGCAGAAGTCCCTCGCCGAAGGCAACCAGGCGCGCGCCCGAGCGGCCAGCTTCGGCGACCGAGTCGCAGATCTTGGCGAGTGTCGCCACACGATCAAGCCAGACCGGCGCGATCTGGGCGAGGGCGACTACGGTGGTTTCAGAAATGCTTGCGGTCATGCTGTTAAGCGGCGCTCAGCGCGATCAAGCGCCGCGGCCCGGGGCCATCAGCGCCGGAGGATCTGCAGAACTTCTTCGAGCTCCTGGCGAACCTGGCGGATCACCTGGCTGGTGATGCTGGCTTCAGCCTTTCCCAGTTCACCTTCCAGTCGCTGGCGGGCGCCCCCGATGGTGAAGCCCTGGTCATAGAGCAGGCTGCGGATCTGGCGGATCATCAACACGTCATGACGCTGGTAGTAACGGCGGTTGCCGCGGCGCTTGACCGGATTGAGGTTGGAAAACTCCTGCTCCCAGTAGCGCAGCACGTGCGGCTTCACAGCGCACAGCTCACTGACCTCACCAATGGTGAAGTAGCGCTTGGCCGGGATGGCCGGGAGTTCGTTATTGCTGCCCTGATCCAGCATACGCCTCCACCCGAACCTTGAGTTTCTGACCCGGCCTGAATGTCACCACGCGCCGTGCCGAGATTGGGATTTCTTCTCCCGTCTTCGGATTGCGACCTGGGCGGCGATTCTTGCTGCGCAAATCGAAGTTACCAAAGCCGGACAATTTGATTTGTTCGCCCCGTTGCAAAGCTTCACGCATGACCTCGAAAAAGGCGTCAACGAATTCCTTCGCCTCGCGCTTGTTCAGGCCAACGTTCTCAAAGAGTCGCTCGGCAAGTTCAGACTTGGTCAATGCCATCTCATCCTCGCAACCTTGCCCCTGTGTGTTCACCCAAAGCTGCGACGACTGCCTGCATGGCCGAGTCCACGTCAGTGTCGGTAAGGGTGCGCGAACTGTCCTGCAAAATCAAGCCCATAGCGAGACTTCTTGTGCCTGCGGGCAAACTTGGTCCGACAAACTCGTCAAACAGGAAGCATTCCCGCAGCAAATCGCCCAAAACGCCTTGCGCCCGGTCACGGATTCGTGCAAATGGCACGCTCTGGTCGACCACCAGGGCCAGGTCGCGACGCACCGAGGGGTAGCGCGAGACCTCACCGGCAGCCGGAACGTTGCGCTGCAACACGGCAGAAAGTTCGATTTCGAACACGTAGACGTCACCGTCGACATCCAGCGAGCGCGCCAGCCGCGGATCCAGGCAGCCGATCAGGCCGACCTGCCGGCCATCACGGAAGACCGCCGCGCTACGTCCGCCATGCAGGAAGCCGGGCTCAGACAAGGAGGCAAACTCGAAGCGAAGCGCCGGGCCAGCCAGCGCCAGCACCAGTTCCAGGTCGCCCTTGATGTCGAAGAAATCGACCGGACGATCGGATTCGGCCCATTGCTCGGCGCGTGCGCTGCCACTGACCAGGCCAGCCAGGCGCGGCGTCTCCAGCGGTGGATCGCCAGCATGGAACGCCTTGCCAATCTCGAAAAGTCGAACGCGCCCCTGCTGACGCGACTGGTTGTGCTTCAACGCATCGACCAGGCCAGGCAGCAGGCTGGTCCGCATCACTCCGAGATCGGCGTTGAGCGGGTTGCTCAGCGCCACCGCGCCTTCGGCCAGATTCCAGCGCTCCAGCACCGGCGCTGCGACAAAACTGAAATGCAGGGCCTCAGAGTAGCCGCGCGACAACAGCGTCTGCCGCACATCGCCGGCGCGGACCTGGGCCTCGGGTTCCAGCCGCAGCGCAATCTCGCCACGTGGAATATTGACCGGCACATTGTCGTAGCCGTGGATACGCGCCACTTCCTCGATCAGATCTTCTTCGATCTCGATATCGAAGCGCTTGGACGGCGCCCGCGCGCGCCAGCCCTCCGGCGTCGAGACCACACTCATGCCGAGCGAACCAAGAATGGCGGCGACCCGCGCATCATCGATACGCAGACCGAGCACGCGTTCCAGACGCGCACGCCGCAGCGTCACTTCAGGCCGCACTGGCAGATGCGCCACACTCACCGCCTCGGTGATCGGACCGGGCTGGCCGCCGGCAATGTCGACGATCAGCTGACTCAGCCGCTCGATCGCACGTTGCGCCAATTCGGGATCGACGCCGCGCTCGAAGCGATGCGAGGCATCGGTATGCAGACCGAGCTTGCGCGCGCGGCCCTGCACCGCTGCCGGCGAAAAATACGCGCATTCGAGAAAGAGATTGCGCGTGCTGTCGGTGACCCGTGTCTCCCAACCACCCATCACGCCGGCGACCGCCACTGGTCGCTCGCTGTCGGCGATAACGAGAAAGCCTTCATCGAGCGTGACCTCGCGCTCGTCCAGAAGCTTGACCGTCTCGCCAGCACGGGCGCGGCGGACTTCCAAGCCGCCACGCAGTTGATCGTGATCGAACGCATGCGTGGGCTGACCCATTTCGATCAACACGTAGTTGCTGCAATCGACCGCCACATTGATCGAACGCAGACCGGAGCGGCGCAGGCGTTCGCGCATCCACAACGGGGTTTGCGCGCCCGGATCGATTCCCTCGATGACCCGGCCGAGATAGCGCGGGCAATCGGCCGGAGCATGCAGGTGTATTGCGCGCGTCAGCGACGAGGTTGGCGCCAGCGTATTCACCGCAGGCGCGGATAGCGGCAGATCGAATAGCGCGCGCACTTCGGCGGCCAGACCTTCGAGGCCCAGACAATCGGGCCGATTCGGGGTCAGCTTGATCTCGATGGAGGCATCGGGCAGGCCGAGCAGATCGCCGATTCCCTGGCCAGGCACGGCATCAGCCGGCAGCTCCCAGAGCCCGCTGGCATCCTCGGCGATGGCGAGTTCCTTGGCCGAGCAGAGCATGCCGAAACTCTCGACATCGCGCAGCTTGGCGCGCTTGATCTCCATGCCATTGCCCGGCATGCGCGCACCGACTGTGGCCACCGGCGCCTTCAGACCGACGCGTGCATTGGGCGCGCCGCAGACAATCTGCAATGCCTCGGCTCCGCCGATCGAGACGCGACAGACCTGCAGCTTGTCGGCATTGGGATGGCGCTCGGCAGCGATGATCTCGCCGACGACAATCCCGGCGAGTCCCTCACCCATCAACTCGACGCCCTCGACCTCGAGCCCGGCCATGGTCAGTCGGTGCATCAGGGTGGCGCGATCACAGCCCGGATCGGCGATCGAACGCAGCCAGTTCTCGGAAAATTTCATAGCGGAATTCTCTCTTGCATAATTCGTCCGCTTGCGCGGAAGTCTTTACTCCCTCCCCGATGCGCAGGGAGGAATGGGCGCACAGGCAACACGATGGATCCTGATTCAGCAGGCGCATTCCTGCCGCGGCAGAATCAGGCGAATTGACGCAGAAAACGCAGGTCGTTCTCGAAGAAGCTGCGCAGATCATTGACCCCGTAGCGCAGCATCGCAAAGCGCTCGACACCGAGGCCGAAGGCGAATCCGCTGTAACGCTCTGGATCAACGCCGCAGGCGCGCAGCACATTCGGATGCACCATGCCGCAGCCGAGCACTTCCAGCCAGCCGGGTTCGGAACCATCGCCACGATCCCAACGGATATCGACCTCAGCCGAGGGCTCGGTGAACGGAAAATAGCTGGGCCGGAAACGCATCTCGAAATCGCGTTCAAAGAAGGCATTGACGAACTGGCGCAGCGTGCCCTTCAGATCGGCAAAGCTTGAAGTCTCATCGACCAGCAGACCCTCGACCTGATGGAACATCGGCGTATGGGTCTGGTCGCTGTCGCTGCGATAGACCTTGCCGGCCGCGATGATACGGATCGGCGGCGTGCGCCCGACCATCGCGCGGATCTGCACCGGCGAAGTATGCGTGCGCAGCAGTCGACCGTCCGGAAAGTAGAACGTGTCGTGCATGGCGCGCGCAGGATGGTGCTCGGGAAAATTCAGTGCTTCGAAATTGTGGAAATCGTCTTCGATCTCCGGACCATCGGCCTGCTGATAGCCGAGGCGGGAAAAAATATCGACGATGCGATCGAGCGTGCGTGTGATCGGATGCAGGTTGCCACGATCGCTATTGCGTCCGGGCATGCTGACGTCGACGCGCTCGGCCTGCATGCGCGCCTGGTAAGCGCCCTCTTCCAGCACGACCTTGCGCGCGGCCAGTGCCAACTGCAGGCGCTCCTTGGCCAGATTCACCTGCTCGCCGCGCAGCTTGCGCTCGTCGGGCGACAATTTGCCGAGCAGCTTGAGTTGCTCGGTCAACAGACCCGACTTGCCGAGCCAGGAAACGCGCACGGCATCAAGCGCTTCAAGATCCGCAGCATTGGTAAGTGCCGCGATGGCGGCATCAAGTTGATTGAGCAGTTGCTGCATTTTTCGGGTTCCGAAAATGCACATGGGGAGAGGCCTGTGGCCATCTCCCCATGCGCAACATCAGGTCATCGCGTGACCGTATGGGTGTCAGCTGATCAGGCAGCCAGGCTGGCCTTTGCTTTCTCGGCAATGGCGCCAAACGCCTTCAGGTCGTGATAGGCCAGGTCAGCCAGGGCCTTGCGGTCCATGCTGATGTTGGCTTTCTTCAGACCATTGATCAGGCGGCTGTAGGAGATGTCGTACATGCGGGCAGCCGCATTGATACGAACAATCCACAGCGCACGGAACTGGCGCTTGCGCTGCTTGCGGCCGATATACGCGTACTGGGCAGCCTTGGTGACGGCCTGCTTGGCAACGCGGTAGACCTTGCGACGGGCGTTGTAATAGCCCTTGGCAGCGTTGAGAACTTTCTTGTGACGGGCGCGGGCGGTGACGCCACGTTTTACTCGTGCCATGACTTCACCTCCTTAAAGATATGGGAGCATGCGAGCGACGCGACCTGCGTCCTCCGCACGAACGTGGTTCTGACCGCGCAGATTACGCTTACGCTTGGTGGACTTCTTGGTCAGGATGTGGGATTTGAAGGCGTGTCCGCATTTGAACTTGCCGGACGCCGTCTTCCGGAACCGCTTTGCAGCAGCCCGATTGGTTTTGATCTTGATTTTGGCCATGACACTACCTGTGTGATTGGGTGACTGAACCGAGCGGTGGCCGAGGCCACGCTTTCCGTCCTGCTCGTTTCGGCTTGTTTGCAGCCCCTGCGGGCTGTCGTCCATTTGAAACACCGTGCCGGCTTCGCCCGAAGGCGCTGGAGCCAACACCCGAACCCGTCGATAAGGACCGGTCCGGTTCCATGCAACGCATGAATCCTTGATGGCGGCGGCCGCGCGATGGCGGCGTTCACCGATTGGCGCGCTTGCGTCCTGCAAGTCTGCCAAAAATCCTGGGCATCGCAGACGCGTCGAGCACGCCTGAATACCACAGCAGCCTGGAGCTGCCCTACTACTTACTTCTTTTTGGGACCGATCATCATGATCATCTGCCGCCCTTCCAGGCGCGGAAACGATTCAATGGTGACCTCGTCCTTCAAATCTTCCTGCAAGCGCTTGGCCATCGCGATGCCGAGTTCGGTATGCGCCATTTCGCGCCCCTTGAACCGGATGTTCACCTTGACCCTGTCGCCTTCGGCAATGAATCGCCGCAGATTACGGACTTTGATCTCGTAGTCGCCATCATCGGTGGTGGGGCGGAACTTGAGTTCCTTGATCTCCACGACCTTCTGTTTTTTCTTGGCGGCGTTGGCTTTCTTCTGCTGCTCGAACTTGAACTTGCCAAAGTCCATGATCCGGCAAACAGGTGGATCGGAATTGGGAACGATCTCGACCAGATCGAGTTCCAGATCCATCGCCATGCGTAGTGCATCGTCACGGGTAAGCACACCAATCTGCTCACCATCTACCCCGATGACGCGTACCCGCGGAACCCGTATATCCAGGTTCTTACGATTTCCTTTGTCCGTACTGATTAGCAATCCCTCCCAGCTGTCCTATTCCCATGAAGATCGGCGGCGAGCACATCGTGCTCACGCCAGCGTCTTCGCCGTTTCCAATCGCAGTTTCTGGACCAGTGCTTCCAGCGTCATCACGCCGAGATCTTCCCCAGACAGCGTACGCACCGCGACCGTACCATTTTCACGTTCGCGATCTCCGATCACGATCTGATAGGGCACTTTCTGCAGTGTGTGTTCGCGAATCTTATAGCCGATCTTCTCATTTCGCAAATCCGCCTCTGCCCTGAAGCCTTGTTTTACAAGGGCTTGCGTAACCGAAGCGACGTAATCAGCCTGCGCATCGGTAATATTCATGGCTACCAGCTGAACCGGGGCCAGCCAGAGCGGCATGGCGCCAGCATGATTTTCGATCAAAATGCCGATAAATCGCTCCAGCGAGCCCAGAATGGCCCGATGCAGCATGACCGGGGTCTTGCGGCTGGAATCCTCGGCCACGTACTCGGCACCGAGGCGCTCGGGCATCGAAAAATCGACCTGGATGGTGCCGCACTGCCAGACCCGACCGATCGAGTCCTTCAGCGAAAACTCGATCTTCGGGCCATAGAAGGCACCCTCGCCCGGACTGATCTGGTACTCGATGCCCTGTGAATTCAGCGCCGTCGCCAGCGCCTGCTCGGCCTTGTCCCAGTCCGCATCCGAGCCGACCCGTTGCGCTGGTCGGGTCGACAGCTTGTAGAGCACATCGGTGAATCCGAAGTCCTGATAGACCTTGAGCAGGCATTTGATGAAGTCGGCACACTCGGACTGGATCTGGTCCTCGGTGCAGAACACATGGCCATCGTCCTGGGTAAAGCCGCGCACGCGCATGATGCCGTGCAGGGCGCCCGATGGCTCGTTGCGGTGACAGGAGCCGAACTCGCCCAGGCGCAGCGGCAGTTCGCGATAGCTGTGCAGGCCGTGGTTGTAGATCTGCACATGACCGGGACAGTTCATCGGCTTGATCGCGTAATCGCGGCTCTCCGACGAGGTGGTGAACATATTGTCCTTGAAGTTGGCCCAATGGCCCGACTTCTCCCACAGGCTGCGGTCGAGGATCTGCGGACCGCGCACTTCCTTGTAACCACTCGCGCGGTAGACCTGGCGCATGTACTGCTCGATCACCTGCCAGATCGCCCAGCCCTTGGGATGCCAGAACACCAGACCGGGCGCCTCCTCCTGCATATGGAACAGATCGAGCGCCTTGCCGAGCTTGCGATGATCGCGCTTCTCGGCCTCTTCGATCTGCAGCAGATGCGCTTTCAGATCCTTGTCATTGAGGAAGGCCGTGCCATAGATCCGCTGCAGCATCTCGTTCTTGCTGTCGCCACGCCAGTAGGCACCGGCCAGCTTCATCAGCTTATAGGCGCGCAGCTTGCTCGTATTGGGCACGTGCGGGCCGCGGCAGAGATCGATGAACTCACCCTGCGCGTATAGCGAAAGGTCTTCATTCGCCGGAATGCTCTCGATGATCTCGGCCTTGTAGTGCTCGTTCTTCGCCTTGAAAAATGCGACCGCCTCATCGCGGCTCATGAGCGAGCGCGACACCGGCAAGGCCTCTTTGACGACGCGATCCATCTCGGCCTGGATCTTGTCCAGATCATCGGGCGTGAACGGCGTCTTGCGCGCAAAATCGTAGAAGAAGCCATTGTCGATCACCGGGCCGATGGTGACCTGGGTATCGGGAAACAAGCGCTGTGTCGCCTGGGCAAGTAGATGCGCCGTGGAGTGGCGCAGGACTTCCAGCGCGTCGGCGTGCTTCTCGGTGACGATCTCGAGCGAGGCATCGGATTCGATCCGGTAGCTGGTGTCGACCAGCTTGCCATCGACCTTGCCAGCGAGTGCCGCCTTGGCGAGGCCGGCGCCGATACTGGCGGCGACATCGGCAACGGTCACGGCCGCGTCGAATTCACGTTTGGAACCATCGGGTAGCGTAATCGCGATCATGCTGAGCTCCGGGTATGCAGTCGGGGTGGCCGATCGGGCCGTTGATCCAGCTGCAGAAAACAAAAAAGGGCGCGCGCGCCCTTTGATTCAAGACGGGCCATGCGCAGAATTCAGTCGAAGGTTCCGGTTCGCGTCATGGTGATCGTGTTCGTTCGAACTACGTCTCTCGTCTATGCTCGGCAGCGCCGCGACGGCGCCGTGGTTTGATCGGGGATCACCGTGGCGCCGTACTGGCGATCGGTGGTGGGCGCGACAGGGATCGAACCTGTGACCCCTACCATGTCAAGGTAGTGCTCTACCGCTGAGCTACGCGCCCAAATCAAGGCCGCGCATCGTACAC
>JAYSZM010000208.1:0-5456 GCA_043738015.1 Lysobacterales bacterium | reverse complement strand
CCCGAGCGCTATCGCACGTTTCCCTCATCCGCCTGCGGCTGTCTCCCGTAAACGGGAGAAGGGGTTCATCGCCAGAATTTCAAACTGATGCAGTGCCGGGGCTCGTCGTACTCGGTGCTCCGCGCCCGTTGGCCGCCTGCGCCGCCAACGGGTGCCGCAAGCGGCTCGGTCAGTACTGCCAGTTCACATTGCTGGTACCGACGCCCGAAGCAGGCACGGTATAACTGTGGTTGCTTCCGTTCTCCCAGGTCACTGTGCCATTGGCAGCAATCCGGATGAACTTGAACTGCAGCGTCTTGCCGGCCGGAACACCGACCGTGAGCCACCAGTTCGGATAGGTGCCGGCCGTGGTCAGCATCGCGCCGACCGCAGTCGATTTCGTCGTTGACCAGTTGCTGAGTTCGACGCTGTTGCCGGTCAGATAGATGTTGTCGCCGGGCAAGGTGGGGGCCGCATTGTTGATCGAGAAGGTGACCGGGATCAGTTTGGCCTGATAGACATCAAAATTGAAGGTGTTCGATGCGGTGCTCGAACCCGAACGGGTGACGCTGACCGCATGCGTGCCCTGGCCAACGGCCGGCACATTGGCGACGATTTCCTGATCGCTCCAACTGACCACGCTCGCATTGGTCGTGCCGAATTTTACCGTGCCGGTGCTGGTGCCAAAGCCGTGTCCGGCAATCACTATCTTTACGCCCGGCTGCGCGGCGGTTGGCGTGAGGTTGCCCAATTGCGCCACGCTATTGGCCGGATCGCGCTGCCAGACCGAAACGCTGTTGGCGGGCAGGCTGAGGCTGGCGGTGTTGTAGCCGCCGCTGGTGGCGCTGGTGGCGGTCAGGCTGATGCCGGAGACCAGGTTGCCAAGATAATCTGTATAGGTGCCGGTCGGCAGCGAGGTGACCAGACCGCTGACGGCCTGGCTGGTCGTGCCCTTGTTGATCGCCACCACGACCACGCTGTTGTAGAACTTGCGCTCATAGATATAGACATTGCTGTTGATCCAGCGCTGGCTGATCGAACCGAAGGCCAGTGCTTCATTGTCCTTGCGCAGAGTCGACAGCGACTTGATCAGATTGAACGCGGTTGTGGTCTGGCTGAAGCCGGGCATCTTGCGGCGGTTGTCGGGATCATCGCCGCCTTCAAGATACTGCTCGGTGCCGTAGTAGATGCAGGGAATGCCGCGCGCGGTGAGCACGAAGGCGAGTGCGGCATGCAGATGCTTGCGTTCATCAGCACTGGTATCGACGTTGAGAAAGCGTTTGCGATCATGATTGTCAACAAAATTGACCAGATCGTTCTGGTAGCGAAAATCGGTCTGCTGCTGGGTGACCACGTCATTGAGCGAGGTGAACGCGCCGCCCTGACCGAACACGCTACTTATCCGGGTGAACAGCGGGAAGTTCAGTTCGGCGATGCCGCTGCGGTTGCTGAATTTGACCAGGTCGGCATAAAGCGGGTTGTTGCTGTCATCGGCGACCCACTCGCCGAAAACAAAGCTGCGGCGATTGCTGTAGATGCTGTTGGCCAGGGTGTATTGCCAGCCCCAATTCACGTGTTTGGTGGCATCGATCCGGAATCCATCGACATTGTGGTTCTGCAGATTGCTGACCGCCGCCTTCAACAGCGCATCGACGGTGGCGTTCTGCTGATTCAGATCGGACAGGTCATACAGCGTGTAGTACTGGGTCTCGTAAGGCGCATCGAACTGGCCGCCGCCCATGTTTACCCCGGTCTGGAAAAAGCCGCCGGGGTTCGTGCTGTAGTTGGCCTGCAGCACGCCATTGGCATACAGCGCACCGTTCTCGCCAGAATTGCGGATGTTGGAATGATTCGGCGCGAAGTCCACAATCACCTTGATGCCGGCGGCGTGTGCCGCGGTGACGAAATCGTCGAAGATCTGCCAGGACCGCGCCGGATTGGTGAAGTGCTCGTCGGGCAGCAAGGTGTCGCGCATCTCATAGCCATGGTACGGCGCGACCGAGCCGCCGACTGCCAGCAAGTTGCGGTTGTCGAGCGGCGAGGTGATCCAGATCGCGCTGACGCCCATATTCTTCAGATAATTGATCTGCGAGGTCAGCCCCTGAAAATCGCCGCCGAGATATTTCTGCAGATTGGACCCGGCCGGGTCAAACAGCGGATCGGTGGCAATGTTGTTAACGGTACTGCCGTCAAAAAAACGGTCGACGAATACCTGGTAGATCACATCGCGGTTGTAGCCGGGGCGCAGCGCCTGCGCCGAGGCCAGTGCTGGCAGCACCAGCAGTGCCAGCAGTGCCGATAGGATTGCGATACCGAACGCTGCGCGCCAGGCAGTCTTGCTGCGGCCCTGTTGCTCGCGGCCGTTGTGCGAATGGTTGGTGCTCATCATACCCTCCCAAGTCTGATTGGCTTTCGAGCGCGCAGGGTTCCGCGCGCGCCGTGTGGTGACGCGAGTACGTATCCTTTATCAGGGATGCTTTTCTTCTCGTGCTGCTGATATGCACCGGATAATCCCGGCTGCAACAAGACTAGGCCGCGATACAAAGTTCAACAATGTGCTGCATACGTATTCATCAATGCGATCTGTGCATATGCCCGCAATTCTGCGATGGATCGAGCGCGGAGGATCTTTTTCACCCACGCACTCCGGGGCGTTGCGTCGGCTACGCCTCGCTCGCCATCGTCAAGCGGAGGGCTTGCCCGTATCCTTGACCGTCGGAGCGCAGCGCGTCCCTCGTCCCGTCAGCACAAATTGAGATCGTCATGAAACCGGTTGTGATCCCGTTTTTTCACCCAGTCAGCAGCACTTGGACTTATCTGGTCCATGACGCCATGACCCAGGACGCCCTCATCATTGATCCGGTGCTCGATTTCGACGCCGCCTCGGGCCAGATGTCTGATCACAGTGTCCAGGCGGTATTGTTGGCAGCGCGCAGCCGTGGACTGAATCTGCGCTGGATACTGGAAACGCATGCCCATGCTGACCATCTCAGCGCTGGCCATTGGTTGAAGCAGCGGTGTCCCGATGCCCGCCTGGCGATCGGCGCAGGCATCGCCCAGGTGCAGGACAAATTCGCTGCCGTGTTCAACCTGGGCGCTGCCGTTCCGGTCGACGGCAGGCAGTTCGATCAGCTTTTCGCTGACGATGAACGCTTTATGCTCGGGCGCATCGAAGTCCGGGTGATTGCAACTCCGGGACATACCCCTGACAGCGTGAGCTATCTGGTTGGCGATGCGTTGTTCACCGGTGACAGCCTGTTCATGCCCGATGGCGGCACCGCGCGCTGCGATTTTCCTGGCGGCAGTGCCTCGGTGTTGTATCACTCGATCCAGCGCCTGTACCAGTTGCCGGACGATACCCGGGTGTTTGTCTGCCACGACTATGCGCCGGGCGGTCGTGAGCACGCCTGCGAGACCCGTATCGTGGATCAGAGATCGCAGAACATTCACGTGCGCGTAGGGGTATCCGAGCAGGATTTCGTTGCGCTGCGGGAAGCGCGCGACGCCACTCTGGCGGTGCCCGCCCTGATCCTGCCATCGCTCCAGGTGAATATCCGGGCAGGCGCCCTGCCCGAAGCCGAGGACAACGGTGTCAGTTATCTGAAGCTTCCAATCAACGGGTTCTGAGGTTCCGCGGAGCCGCGCGGCTTTCGTCCTGGCGCAGCGCGCGCTATCTTGTCCCTGGGGCTCCGAGCTGTTTTGCCTCTGCGCACAAACGACAAAGCTCGCACACAGGGAACGCCGATGCGGGAACAGCAGTCAGCTACAAGCAAGGCCGGGCCGGTAGTCCTTATCGTCGACGACGACGACAATATGCGATCTGCCTTGCGTCGACTCTTTTTCAGCGTAGGCGTCCAGGTCGAGATGTATGCCTCGGGCGTAGCCCTGTTGGAGGACGCGCGGTTTGATCGACCGGGCTGCCTGTTGCTCGATGTCAAGATGCCCGGCATGAATGGGCTCGAAGTGCAGGCGGCCTTGAATCAGCGTGGCGTCGACATCCCGACGATTTTTCTGACTGGCGCCTCCGATGTGCCGATCGCGGTGGCGGCAATGCGCGCGGGCGCCGTCGATTTTCTCGAGAAGCCCTACGAGAACGACCAGTTGGTCGCCCGCGTCCGCCACGCGATCGAGCATCACCTGCTCCAGCGCAATGACAACGCCGAGCGCGCCGAATTGAGCAAGCGCATGGCCAGCCTCACCCCGCGCGAACGCGAAGTGCTCGAACTCGTGGTTACCGGCCAGACCAGCAAGGAAATCGCGCGGGTACTTGGCGCCAGCCATCGCACGATCGAGATCCATCGCAATCATCTGATGGAAAAAGCCGGTGCGCAGTCACTGGCCGACCTGGTCAGGATCCGGCTGTCGGAAGGTCCGGCCTAGTCCGATCCTGTTCGCGACGCAAGGCGCCGACGCCTCGCCCCTGGCCTTAAGCCCACCGCGTCACCGCGATTCGGGCTGCGCCTGCGCAGTGTCAGCCGCGTTGGTTGACGATGTCGCGGCCCATTCATCTCACGCGCAGTACCGGCATTGACGAGCCGGTTCGCTGCATACATGGCATCCACTGTGTGCAGCCCGAGCCCGCTGCCCCTGTCTTCCTGACTACGTATTCGCACGTATAGGAACGGCAGGGCAGCAAACCTAACCTGATCTCACCCAAGCAGGAGCGGGACAGAAGGCGAACAGATCGCCTTCCCAGCTCCAGGCCAGGGCCACATCGATCAGGAGAACACCATGAACGCCAACAACCGCAAGCCCGCGCAGTCTTTCGATCACCGTGATCTGGTGGCATTGCCCCGTTTGGTGATCCGCTCCAGCGAGCGTCAGTCCGCCACGAACGAAATGCCTGCCTCGATGCGCTTCGGTATGGTGGCTAGCCCCGAGCTGGATTCTGCGCTCTCCGCAAAGGCCGGCTTTGAGCCAGCGAACGTCAGCGGCCGAGTCGCCGCGGCCATCGATTTTTCGCGGCCGGTTGCCCAGGGAACCCAGAGCGGACGGCGCACCATTGCTGATGTGATGGCTGACGGCACCGCCCTGCGTCAACGCATCAATGCGCTGCTGCGCTCGCTGATCATCCTGCCAATCTTCAGCCTGGGTGCTTGCGCCAGCTTCACCCAGCCGATGACTGATCTGGAATTGCGCGCCGAAGCGACTTCCTGCGCGAAGTCGGCCCTCTGCCGCGTGTTGATCGAAGATCGTCCGCCAGTGCTGAGCCTCGCGGTCAACGATGCCGCGCTGTGCGAGCTCAATGCGCAACGTGCCGAGCGCATCCTCGAGCGTGAAGGCGTCGAAACGCGCCGCTTCGTGGTCCGGCTGAACCCGGTCAATGCGCGTGGTTTCAAGACCCCAGGCGCGCAGTCGCAACTGATGCACACCTTTGTCGGTGCCCGTGTGGACGGCAAGTGGTTCGCCGTCGACAACGGCTCGCTGCCGCACTGCGACCAGGTCTGCAAGCTCTCCGAAGCACTGCACAACGTCGA
>JAYSZM010000207.1:0-31113 GCA_043738015.1 Lysobacterales bacterium | reverse complement strand
ACAACGCAAGCGCTACTTCCCGAGGATGGTCGATCTGGCCAAGGCAGGTATCCAGATGTCGCAGGCAAGCTTCAATATGCTCGCGCGTGTGATAGTGCCGGCCCTTCTCCGAGTAGGACGCCAGCAAGGAGTTGAAGGTCTCCTCGTTGCGGCCGAATCCCCAGGCGTTCATAAGCCGGAGCCATCGATCGAGGTTCATGCTGGGCTCGAGGCGCATCGTCAGTTCTCAGTCCAGAAGCCTGCAGAAGATTTTTGCCAGCCGGAACAAGATACAGCAAGTGCAGCGCGGCAAGCCACGCTCTATGCAATCCCCTCGGGGACAACGGCAATGGCAATGGCAATGGCAATGGCGACGTCAATGGCAACGTCAAAGCAAAGAGCAGCGCGGCAAGCCACGCTCTACAACGGCAACGGCAACGGCAACGTCAAAGCAAAGCAAAGCAAAGAGCAGCGCGGCAAGCCACGCTCTACAACGGCAATGGCGACGGCAATGGCAACGTCCAAGCGAAGCAAAGAGCAGCGCGGCAAGCCACGCTCTACAACGGCAACGGCAACGGCAAAGGCAATGTGGTTCGGGTTGCGGATGCGGGGCGGCGGAAAGTCCGCATTACTGCACCGAAGAAACTGGCGCGCGCTTACTTCTCGACGAACGCACGCTCGAACACGTAGTGTCCTGGGGTTCCGATTCTTGGGGCGGGGTGCATGCCGCGGGTGTCGAGGATCTGGCGGAAACTCTGCAGCATGCCGGGACTGCCGCAGATCATGAAGCGGTCGTGTTCGGCGTTGATCGGGGGCAGGCCGAGGCTGTTGCTGAGCGCGCCGGATTCGAGGAGATCGCTCAGGCGGCCGGCGTGGCGGAAGGGTTCGCGGCTGACCGCGGGGTAATAAAGCAGCCTCTCGCGGATCACGTCGCCGAGGAATTCGTGGTGGGGCAGTTCGCGTTCGATGTAGTCGGCGTAGGCAAGATCGACCGACTGGCGGACGCCATGGGTGATGATGACCTTGTCGAAGCGCTCGTAGGTTTCCGGGTCGCGGATGATCGAGAGGAACGGCGCAAGTCCGGTGCCGGTGCCGAGCAGATAGAGATTCCGGCCAGGCAAGAGATCGCTGATCAGCAGCGTGCCGGTCGGTTTGCGGCTCATCAGGATGCTGTCGCCGGGCTGGATGTGCTGCAGGCGCGAGGTCAGTGGCCCATCGGCGACCTTGATGCTGAAGAACTCCAACTGCTCATCCCAGTTCGGGCTGGCGATCGAGTAGGCGCGCATCAGCGGCTTGCCATTGATCTGCAGGCCGATCATCACGAACTGTCCGTTGTCGAAACGGAAACCGTCGTCGCGACTGGTGGTGAAGCTGAAATAGGCGTCGGTCCAGTGCCGGACAGCAAGCACGGTTTCGGTAATGTAGGGGCTCATCAGAGTCTGGGTCGCAGTGTGCACGGCCGCCCTGCGGCTTGGCCAACGGCGCAGATTAGCAGGGCGTCGCCGAGCATTCGAGCCGCTTTGCTTGTTCTATGAAATCGCGGCACCATGTTGTTCCAACGCAGCCTGCCGCCAGCGCGGCCCGAACAACAGGAGTTTTCCATGAGCAAGATCGATCAATTCTCGGCGCGCACCATCGATGGCGAGGAGCAATCGCTGGCTGATTACACCGGCAAGGTGATGCTGATCGTGAACACCGCATCCAAGTGCGGATTCACCCCGCAATATGCCGGCCTGGAGAAGCTCTACCGCGATAACCAGGACAAGGGTCTGGTGGTGCTGGGCTTTCCCTGCGATCAGTTCGGCCATCAGGAGCCGGGCGACGAGAACGAGATCAAGAACTTCTGCTCGCTGAGCTATGACGTCAGCTTTCCGATGTTTGCCAAGGTCGATGTGAACGGTGCCAACGCGCATCCGCTATACAAGCATCTGACCAAGGAAAAGAAGGGCCTGCTCGGCACGACTTCCGTCAAGTGGAACTTCACCAAGTTCCTGGTCGATCGCGAGGGCAATGTGGTTGAGCGCTATGCGCCGACTGACAAGCCCGAGTCGATTGCGAAGGATCTGAAGAAGTATTTGGGTTGATGTAGAGCGGGGTTTGCCCCGCTGGATTTGCTTTCTGTTTCCGATACATCAAACATCAAGAACAGCGGGGCAAGCCCCGCTCTATGCAATCCCCTCGGGGACAAGAGCCAGCGCGAGATCAAGAACAGCGGGGCAAGCCCCGCTCTACGACCGAAGGGAGTCCCCTCGGGGACCGGTTCAGACGCGCTCGAAGATGCCGGCGGCGCCCATGCCGGTGCCGATGCACATGGTGACCATGCCGTATTTCTTCTGGTGGCGGCGCAGGCCATGGACCAGGGTCGCGACGCGGATTGCGCCGGTGGCGCCGAGCGGATGGCCGAGGGCAATGGCGCCGCCGAGTGGATTGATCCGGCTGGCATCGAGGCCAAGATCATTGGTCACCGCCAGCGCCTGGGCGGCAAAGGCTTCGTTCAATTCGATCCAGTCGAGATCGTTCTGCGAAATGCCGGCCTGACGACAGGCCTTCGGGATCGCGGCGATCGGGCCGATGCCCATCAGTTCGGGCTTTACGCCAGCCACGGAGAACGAGACGAAGCGCGCCAGTGGCGTCAGATCATAGTCCTTGATCGCCTGTGCGCTGGCGAGCAACACGGCGCCAGCACCATCGGACATCTGCGAACTGTTGCCGGCGGTGACACTGCCGCCCATGCGAAATACCGGCTTGAGGCCAGCGAGTGCTTCGACGCTGCTGTCGCGGCGCGGACCTTCGTCATTGCTGATCGTGCGCCGATTGATGCTGACTTCACGGCGATCAAGGTCGGGGCTGCGGTCGTCGATTTCATAGGGCAGAATTTCGTCGGTGAACTCGCCGGTCTCGATCGCCTTGCTGGCCTTCTGATGGCTGCGGAAGGCGAACTGGTCCTGCGCTTCGCGGGTGATCTTCCATTGCTCGGCCACTTTTTCCGCGGTGATGCCCATGCCGTAGGCGATGGCGATATTCTCATCCTTGAACACATCAGGATTCATCGCGATCTTGTGGCCCATCATCGGGATCATGCTCATGCTCTCGGTGCCGGCGCCGATCATCAGATCGGCCTCGCCGAGGCGGATGCGGTCAGCGGCGAGGGCGACGGCCTGCACGCCGGAAGAACAGAATCGGTTGATCGTCATCGCCGCCGTCGAGATCGGCAGGCCGGCCATCAGCGCGGCGATGCGCGCGACGTTCATGCCTTGCTCGGCTTCGGGCATGGCGCAGCCGACGATCACGTCATCGATGCGGCTGCGATCCAGTTGCGGGAAGGGCGCGAGCATGCCGCGCAGCGCGTGCGCGAGCAGGTCGTCGGGCCGGGTATGGCGAAACACTCCACGCGGCGCCTTGCCCACGGGCGTGCGGTTGGCGGCGACGATGTAACAGTCCTGGATCTGGCGACTCATGGCGAACTCCTGGTGTTTCCTGTTCGGTCGCGCTATCCCGTCAGAGCGGGGCAGCGCGGCAATATTGGCTAGCGTGCTCGGTCGGCGCCTGCTGCGCCTAGTTGCGCAGCGGCTTGCCGGTCTTCAGCGTGTGGGCGATACGCTCCTGGGTTTTCGGCATCTGCGCGAGCGCGACGAAGTGCTTGCGCTCCAGATCGAGCAGCCATTGCTCATCGACTGTGGAGCCGCGCTCGATCTCACCGCCACAGAGGGTATCGGCGATGCGCGAGGAGACTTCGTAGTCATGCGCCGAAATGAAGCGGCCTTCGAGCATATTGACCAGCATCATCTTCAGCGAAGCGGTGCCGGTATCGCCGGCGACCGGAATCGCGCGCGGCGGCATCGGCGGTCGATAGCCGGTCTCCGAGAGTGCGCGCGCCTCGGACTTGGCGACGTGCAGCAGCTCGTACGGATTGAACACGACCACGTCGCTGGCACGCAGCAGGCCCATCTCCTTGGCGTCGAGCGCACTGGTCGAAACGGTGCCCATGGCAACGGCCTGGAACATCCGCTGCAGGAAGGGGAACAGATCACCGCCCTCGGCTTTTTGCGCGCAACGAACCGCAATCTCCTTGAGGCCACCACCTGCGGGCAGCAGGCCAACACCGGCCTCGACCAGGCCGATATAGCTCTCCAGCGCGGCCACGGTGCGTGCCGAATGCATCTGGAACTCGCAGCCACCACCGAGCGCCATGCCGCGAATCGCGCAGACGACCGGAACCAGCGAATACTTGATGCGCATCGAAGTCTGCTGGAAGCGATCGACCATTCCTTCGAACTCATCGAGCTTGCCGGCTTGCAAGGCGGCCATGGCACCACTGAGATCGGCGCCGGCGCTGAACGGTTCGCTGTGCTGCCAGAGCACCAGACCCTGAAAACCGCGCTCGGCCTCATCGACAGCGCGCTGGATGCCATCGAGCACGCCGCCGCTGACGGTATTCATCTTGGTCTTGAAGCTCAGCAGCGCAATGCCATCACCTTGATGCCAGCAACGGACTTCGGGTGTTTCGAATACGGTCTCGCCCGGATGCGGCAGTTCGCCGAGCAGGGGATCGGGAAACAACTGGCGCTGATAGACCGCCAGCCGCGACCGCGAACGGAAGGTGTTGTCGCGCGGCGCGTACGAACCATGCGCCGCATGCACGCCGGCACGGGTTGGATCGGTTGCCCACTTGGGTAGCGGCGCATCGACCATGGTCTCGCCGGCTTCGATATCGCTGGCGATGGCCGAGGCGATGGTTTTCCAACCGGCGGCTTGCCAGGTTTCGAACGGACCTGCCGACCAGCCATAGCCCCAGCGGATCGCGAAATCGACATCGCGTGCGTTATCGGCGATTTCTTCGAGATGGCAGGCGGTGTAATGAAACAGATCGCGGAAGCAGGCCCACAGAAACTGCGCCTGCGGATCGGTCGAGCCGCGCAGCGAGGCCAGCTTTTCAGCTGGATTCTTGATGCGCAGGATAGCTTCGACCTCGGGCGCGACCTTGCCGGTCTGCGGCTTGTAGCTGGCACTGGCGACATCGAGTACCAGGATGTCATTGCCGGATTTCTTGTAGATGCCGACCTTGGTTTTCTGGCCCAGGGCGCCTTGCTCGACCAAGCGCTTCAGCCAGTCCGGCGCGACGAAGAACTCGTGCCAGGGATCATTGGGCAGGGTATCGGCCATTGTCTTGATGACATGCGCCATGGTGTCGAGTCCGACCACATCGGCAGTCCGGTAGGTCGCGCTCTTCGGTCGCCCGATCGCAGGTCCGGTCAATGCATCGACCACGTCGAAGCTGAGGCCGAACCGCTTGGTATGGTGCATCGTGCACAGCATCGAGAACACGCCGATGCGGTTGCCGATGAAGTTCGGCGTGTCCTTGGCGCGCACTACGCCCTTGCCGAGCACGGTGACCAGGAAATTTTCCAGTCCCTCGAGGACCGCGGGCGCGGTGCGCTTGGTCGGGATCAACTCGACCAGGTGCATGTAGCGCGGCGGATTGAAGAAATGCACGCCGCAGAAGCGTTCGTGGCGCTCGGCGGGCAGCGCCTCGGACAGCCCATTGATGCTCAGGCCCGAAGTATTGCTGGCGATGACCACGTCGTCTTTCAGATGCGGCAGCACCTTGCTGTAGAGATCGCGCTTCCAGTCCATGCGCTCGGCGATCGCCTCGATCACCAGATCGCAGTGGCGCAGCAGAGGCAGATGCTGATCGTAGTTCGCGGCCTGGATCTCGCTGGCCTTGCCCTTGGTGGCGAGCGGGCTTGGGCTGAGCTTGCCGAGATTGGCGATGGCCTTGTTGACGATGCCATTGGGATCGCCCTCACGCGCCGCGAGGTCGAACAGGATGACCTCGACATCGGCGTTGGCCAGATGCGCGGCGATCTGCGCACCCATGACGCCGGCGCCAAGTACTGCCACGCGACGAATTCGAAGATTGGAATCGCTCATGAAACCTCCGGTACAGCTGTTGCGTTCAAGCCCGGACAGCGGGCGCGGACGAGGATGATGTTCTTGCTGCGCCACGTGCAGGCGCTGCGACTGGGCTTTCTGCTCTGTTCCAGACCCCAGGGCCACTGGGAAGCCTGGATGCCTTGCGTCGCGACGCTCACGCTGCACAGCGCATGATCTTCAACTCGAAGCTCAGGGCGCGCGCAAACCAGCGGCGGCAAAGCGCACGAACTGCTGGGCGGCATTGCGGCGGTGCTGCTCTTCGCTCAGCGTCGGCGGCTTCTTGATCATGCCGAAATCCGACATCGCATAGGTGAGCGCGCCACTGACGAAATCCAGCCGCCAGTACAGGTCTTCCTTGGCCAGATGTGGCAGCAGGGACGAGATCGACTTGGCAAATTCCTTCAGTACATGGCCGTAGTTGTCCGAGACGAACCGGCGCAGGCGCTGATCCTGCTCGGCGAAGGCGCGGGCGAGCAGGCGGACGAAACTCTGGCCGCCACCGCGATCCTGGGCCAGCGTGAGTGCCGGCGCGACGAAGGCCTCCAGCACGGATTCAAGCGTGATCGAGGGTTCCTTCAAGACCTGTTCCAGCGCCTTGGTGCGCTGCGCGGTCAGCTCATCGAGCCGGCGCTTGAACAGCTCATTGATCAGGTTTTCCTTGGATCCGAAGTGGTAGTTCACCGCGGCCAGATTGACATTGGCGACCGAGGTCACCTGGCGCAGCGAGGCGCCGGCGAAGCCCGATTTCGCGAACAGATCCTCGGCCGCGCTGAGGATTCGATCCTTGGTAGAAAAATGCTGGTTGGTCAATGGGATAACCGTGAAATTTAATGTCGATTATTACTATAAAACCATCCTGCTCATGCGACGCGCTCGCACGGGCAGGGGCCGCTCAACCCTGTATGAAACAAGTGTTTGAATGGTAGCGGCTGCGCGGTGGCGCGGTCAATCAGCGAACGGCACCGCTGCAGCCATCACCGTCATCCGCGTTTGTGCTTGGCCAGCCGCAGCCAGGTATCGACGACGGTATCGGGATTCAAGGAAATCGATTCGATACCCTGGTCGAGCAGCCACTCGGCGAGATCAGGATGATCGGATGGGCCCTGGCCGCAGATGCCGATGTACTTGCCGCGTGCCCGGCAGGCTTTGATCGCCATCGCGATCAGCGCCTTTACCGCATCGTTGCGCTCGTCAAACAGATGGGCGATCAGGGCGGAGTCGCGGTCCAGTCCGAGGGTCAGCTGGGTCAGGTCGTTCGATCCGATCGAGAAGCCATCGAAGTGATCGAGGAACTGATCGGCGAGCAGGGCGTTGGACGGCAACTCGCACATCATGATGACCTTGAGCCCGTTCTCGCCACGGACCAGTCCATTGCGGGCGAGCACGTCGATCACCGCGCGACCCTCATCGACGGTGCGCACGAACGGAATCATCACCCAGGCGTTGACCAGACCCATCTCATCGCGCACCTTGCGCATGGCCTGGCATTCGAGTTCGAAGCTCGCCGCGAAGCTCGCATCGACATAGCGACTGGCGCCGCGGAAGCCGAGCATGGGATTTTCTTCATGCGGCTCGTACTGACGTCCGCCGATCAGGTTGGCGTACTCGTTGGACTTGAAATCGGACAGGCGCACGATCACAGGATTGGGCGCGAACGCCGCGGTGATCGTGGCGATGCCCTCGGCCAGACGGTCCACGTAGAAGCGCACCGGATCGGCATAGCCGGCCATGCGTTTTTCGATGGCGGCACGGGTCGCAGCATCCTGGCGATCGAATTCGAGCAGCGCGCGCGGATGCACACCGATATGGCTGGCGATGATCATCTCGAGGCGGGCGAGGCCGACGCCGGCATTGGGCAGCATCGCAAAATCCAGTGCGCGGTCCGGATTGGCGACATTCATCATCACCTTCAGCGGTGCCGGTGGCATCGCGCCGAGATCAGCGGTGACGATCTCGAAATCGAGTAGGCCGGAGTAGATCATCCCGGTATCGCCTTCGGCACAGGAGACCGTCACTTCAGTGCCGTCCGCAATGGTTTCCAGCGCATTGCCGCAGCCGACCACGGCCGGCACGCCGAGCTCGCGCGCAATGATCGCGGCATGGCAGGTGCGGCCACCGCGATTGGTCACGATCGCCGAGGCGCGCTTCATCACCGGTTCCCAGTCGGGATCGGTCATGTCGGCAACCAGAACGTCACCGGGCTGCACACTGGCCATCTGACTGGTCGAGCGGACCACGCGGGCCACACCGCTGCCGATGCGCTGGCCGATCGAACGTCCCTCGCAGATGACTTCGCCGCGCTCGCGCAGATGGAAGCGCTCGAGCGTGGTGGCGCGGGTTCGCGATTTCACCGTCTCCGGGCGCGCCTGCACGATGTAGACCTTGCCGCTGGCGCCATCCTTGGCCCATTCGATATCCATCGGGCGGCCGTAATGCGCTTCGATCTTGAGCGCCTGGCGTGCCAGTTCATGCACGTCCTCATCGCTGATCGAGAAGCGCCCGCGCAAATCCGCCGGCGTATCCTCGGTGCGCACGCGCTCTCCTGCGGCGTTGGAATACACCATCCGGATCGCCTTGCTGCCGAGCTGTCGACGCAGGATCGCGGGGCGGCCCTGCAGCAGGGTGGGTTTGTAGACGTAGTACTCGTCCGGGTTGACCGCGCCCTGGACCACGGTCTCACCGAGGCCGTAGCTGGCCGTGATGAAGACGACATCGCGGAAGCCCGACTCGGTGTCGAGCGTGAACAATACGCCGGAGGCGCCGATGTCCGAGCGCACCATCAACTGCACACCTGCCGACAGCGCGACGTCTTCGTGCTTGAAACCCTGGTGCACGCGATAGGCGATGGCGCGATCGTTGTACAGCGAGGCGAAGACCTCCTTCAGTTTGAACACGATATCGTCGGCGCCGACGACATTGAGAAAAGTCTCCTGCTGGCCGGCAAACGAGGCATCGGGAAGATCCTCAGCGGTGGCCGAGGAGCGCACTGCGACGGCGACTTCAGCGTCGCCATTGTCGAGGCAGAGCTGGCGGTAGGCCGTGCGCACCGCAGCATCCAGCGCAGGAATCAGCGGCGTCTCGATGACCCAGTTGCGGATTTCGGTGCCGGCGCGGGTCAGCGCATCGACATCATCGACGTTGAGGCTGGCCAAGCGCTCATAAATCCTTTTCTCCAGTCCACTCTGTGCGATGAACTGGCGAAAGGCATCGGCACTGGTGGCAAAGCCGCCGGGCACCGAGACGCCGAGATGGGTCAGATGGCCGATCATCTCGCCCAGAGAAGCATTTTTTCCGCCGACCTGGGGAAGATCGGACAGGCGAAGTTTGTCGAGCCAGAGCACGAGTTCGGACATAGGACACTCCAGGGAAGGGCAGGCGTATGTGTTGCGCTTGGCAGTGCATGCGTGGTGCACTGCACCAGCAGACAATGATGGTCAATTAGACCTCATGTCACAAGCTTGCACGCTCCAGATGGGTCGGCTTGCCACCGAATCGCCACGCAGGCATTGCATTCAACCCGCAGTCCTGGGGCCGTTCGCGGGCGATTCGGTCTGTCGAGTGCAATGAGATCGGCGGTGCCCCCAGTCCACTGAACGGAGATGACCCATGAAACGCATTGTGTTCTACATCTCCGACGGTACCGGAATCACTGCCGAAACCATCGGTCACAGCGTGTTGACACAGTTCGAGGGCATCGAATTCGAAACCACGCGTATCCCTTTTGTCGACAGCCGAGAGAAGGCCGGGCTTGCAGCGGAGCGGGTGCGCAGCGAGGGTGAGCGCAGTGGGCAGCGACCGATTGTGATCAATACCGCGGTCGATCCCGAGCTCAGTGCCATCATCGCCAGCAGTGACGCGCTGATGCTCGATGTGTTTGCGCCGTTCATCGCGCCGCTGGAGGAAGAGCTTGGCACCAAGCGGCAATCGCACGTCGGCAAGGCCCATGGCATGGTCAATTTCGCCGAGTACGAGGCGCGCATCAATGCGACCAATTACACGCTGAGCCACGATGACGGCATCGATCTGAACTATGGCGATGCCGACCTGATCCTGATCGGGGTGTCGCGTTCCGGCAAGACGCCGACCTGTCTGTACCTCGCCTTGCAGTTTGGGGTGAAGGCAGCGAACTATCCGCTGACGCCGGATGATCTGGAGCTTCAGGAAATGCCCGCAAAGCTGGCGCCCTATCGCGACAAGATGTTTGCCTTGACCATCGATCCGGTGCGTCTGCAGCAGGTCAGGCAGAACCGCAAGCCGGGCAGTCGCTACGCGACCATCGAACAGTGCCGCTGGGAAGTGACTGCTGCGGAGAAACTGATCCGTCGCGAGAATCTTCCGGTACTGAGCACCACGCATACATCGATCGAGGAGATCGCCAGCAAGGTGCTGCAGACCCTGGGACTGAATCGTCATCTGATGTGACGGGCAGCCGGGTCCAGGTACATCGGCGCCGTTCGGTATTTGATGCGGGAAACCACGCTATCAACGTGCAGTTGAATCTGGATTGTACACCGGCAATTCGCTCCGCGGCAGGCTGGCGCGAATGATCAGGCTTGTTATCCTCAGGTCATGAGCACGCAGTCCGCCATTCGCAAATTGCAGCACCCGAGCCGGTTCTCCTGGCTGATGGGAATGTATGGCGAGAACTACTGGACGTTGACCCGACTGTTCGGAATCCAGCAACTGGAAATCGGTTGTTACCAATCCGAAGGCGATCGCGGATTGCCGGTGCTGATCGACGTCAGCGTACGCGCACCCTTCACCATCGAGTTGAAATTGTCCTATGCGATGATCGATTGCCTCAGCGGCAATCCCGATCCCTCGGCGCATGTGCGTTTCTATTGCGATGCACGGGTCGCGGAAGTCACCGCCTGCCATCAGGGATCACGAATCGAAGACGTGCTGGGCCGCGACGCCGCCTGCGAAAAGATCCTCGCGCATCGCCTGCGGATGAACGCCTTCCTCGGCAAGTGGCTGGCCTACCTCGAGCAGTCCGGTCACTCGCGCTTCGGATTGCATCGACGCGATTGAACCGGGCCCGTCACGCCATCAATGACTCAAGACAGAATGCGATCGGAATGGCGTCAAAACCCTTCCGATTCACAAACGTGCGGTGACCTGGCGCTCAGAGCTCTTTGTAACCGAAGAAGCTGCGCAGCAGGCGGTCATTGCCGTCGTATTCGGAGGCGCTGGCGGGGATGAACTGGCTGATGCCGAGTTCGCTCAGCACCTCGTAGGCACCCGCATCTTCATGCAGCTTGAGCAGGGTGTCGCGTACCGCCTCTTTGGCCGCCTGATCGACATTGGGTGCCGCCGAAATCGCGGCGCCGGGGAAGGTGCGCGTGGTCGTCATCGCGATCAGGTTGGGATACTGATCCTTCAGCCAGGTCGGCACGATTGCGGCGTCGGTCTCTTCGGCGAACACCATCTCGACACCGTCGCGCCAGGACTTGCCGCTGGAAAGTACATTGGGCTGACGGATCGGATCCGGAAAAATCTCGGTCAGCAGGGCGAATCCGAGGCTGGGTGAGGGCATCGTCACGACACCGTAGCCGATCAGCGAATTGATGCCGCGCTCCGCGACTTCCTCATTGGCCAGAACCGTGTAGCTGCTGCGCTCGGCAGTCTTGACCAGCGGCTCGAAACCGGAGCGCTTGGCGCGGTAGTCGGTGAAGTGCGCCTCAGCAAACATGAAATCGATTGGCAGCTCCTGACGGATATCGCGCCAGAAGAACTGGAAATTGCGAGAGGTGACCAGGGTGAACTTGTGCCCGGAGTTCTTGTTGAGGTACTCGATGAAGGGCTTGTAGACCTCCATCTGTTTCTCGGGCGTATAGACCGGTTCAATAGCGATACGAAACTCTGCTGCCCCTGCCAGCGGCACGCCGAGCACCATGGCCAGCATGACCGCCGTACAGCCCCTGCGAGCACGACGATTGAACATGAGTGTCTCTCCTGAATGTAGTCAATCAATATCACGATAATTCAACGATGCCAACGGCTTTGACGCAAGTTTTCAGACTTGGCTACAAGTGTGACGATTGCCGCTCCCGGCGAGCCGGCTGGGCATTCACGCGACCTTAACAAGTTGGAGCGAAATCTTCCGGGAATCGACCAGGACCGCCGCCAGCGCTACATCCAGCCGTTCGTCAGAAAGCACGGCGAGCAGCAAGGTTCCGGTTTCGCTCGCCAACACGTTGACGAGTTCACCTGCCAGTTGGTTTTCGCCATCGCGGACCTGGATGCCGGGGGCCAGGTCGGACGGGTTTCCGTCACATTCCAGCAGGACCAGGTGGCGCTTGCTGCGGCCCAGATAATGCGTACGCGCGACGATTTCCTGACCGGGATAGCAGCCCTTCTTCATGCTGATCGCACCGAGTGCGTCCAGTCCGAGTGCCTGGGCCAGATGGCGGTCGGCCGCCGCTTCTGGCAGCCAGGGAATCCTGTTGACGATGTCCTGACGATTCCAACTGAAGTCCGCAGGCGGCTGATCGCCGGCTGCTGCGGCAACAAAGTATCGGCGACCGTCGACGAGTTCGGGCTGTAGGGGCAGGGCGCCAGCAGGTGCAGTTGCGTCAGCGGTTGAGCCGAGCAGGCGGCGCTCGCTGTCGATCCGCAGCGTGAGCTTTCGCCTCAGCACAAAACGCCGCAGCTGGTCGATGATCGCCGCGCCGCGCCGATGCGGCACGGCGAGCAGATAAGCGTCGGCGCCTGAGTGGATCAGCAGCATCAGCGCCTGCACTCGGCCCTGTGGACTGAGCAACGCGGTCCACTGCCAGCTTCCACTCCCAACAAGCAGTTCGACGTCGTTGCTCAGCATGGACTGCAGAAACGATTTCGCTTCGTCGCCTTCACAGGCGATCAGATCAAATGAGTCGAGCACGAAAACAAGGGCGGGCAAGGGCATTCTCCAAAGGACAGGTTGCCGGCGAGACGTTTGTCAGCAACCAGCGCTTGTCGCAGATGGTGCCAAAGTATTACTCTTCAAAGGTTAACCGAGCCCTCATGAACCAGCCTGACACATCTCAGGCCGAGACCAGCGTCCCGGTCGCACAGCCCGTTCCAATGCCGCAGCCCGAGCCAGCGGTCGAGCATGGTGGCCGCCCGGGTCCCGAGCCGACGCGCTACGGCGATTGGGAAAAGAACGGGCGCTGTATCGATTTTTGATTGTTTCCCGCTTTCTGACCAGGATGGAATACGGCATGGCCGCAAACAGACCGCTTTCGCCCCATATGCAGATCTACCGGCCGCAGATCACCTCGGTGCTGTCGATCCTGCATCGCATTACCGGCCTGCTGCTTTGCCTGGGTGCAGTGGTTCTGGTCAGCTGGGTCGTCGCAGTGTCGCTAGGTCCGGACTGCCACGCGACGTTTTCCGCGTTCATCAAATCCCTGCCCGGACGACTGCTGGTGCTGGGACTGGTTTTTGCGTTGCTGTTCCATCTCTGCAATGGCGTACGCCATCTGGTCTGGGACATGGGCTATGGCTTCGCGCTCGACACCACGACGATCACCGGCTGGCTCGTCGTCGTTTTGACTCTGCTCGGAACGATCTATGCGTCGTTGCACATCTTCGGAGTGATGCCATGAGCCTGCGTGATCCGCTTGCCCGCGTGCGCGGCCTGGGTTCGGCGCGCGAGGGGGTTGCGCATTGGTGGGCGCAGCGACTGAGTGCCGTCATGCTGCTGCCGCTCTGCCTGTGGTTCCTGGTCAGTGCGGCGCCGCTGCTGATGGCGGACTATCCGGACGCGCGGGTCTATCTGGCGCAGCCACTCAATGCCTTTCTGATGATGGCCCTGGTGCTGAGCCTGCTTTATCACGGCATGCTCGGACTGCAGGTCGTCATCGAGGACTACATCCATACACGCGCACTCGAGCTTGGTCTGCAGATCGTGGTCAAGCTGGCTGCCTTCCTCTGTGCGCTGGGAACGGTGTACGCACTGATCCGCATCACGCTGGGAGCCTGAAGACATGGAAGCCTACAAGATCAATACGCATACCTACGACGTGGTGGTTGTAGGTGCCGGCGGTGCCGGATTGCGCGCAACCATGGGCATGGCCGCCAAAGGCCTGTCGACGGCTTGTATCACCAAGGTGTTTCCAACCCGTTCGCATACCGTGGCGGCCCAGGGTGGCATGTCGGCGGCCCTGGCCAATATGGGCCCGGACGATTGGCGCTGGCACTTCTTCGATACCGTCAAGGGATCGGACTGGCTCGGCGACCAGGACGCCATCGAGTACATGTGCCGCGAGGCGATCCCTGCGGTCATCGAACTCGAACACTACGGTGTGCCGTTCTCGCGTACCGATGATGGCCGGATTTATCAGCGCCCGTTTGGTGGCATGACCACGAAGTTCGGCGAGGGTCCGCCGGCGCAGCGCACCTGCGCCGCTGCCGATCGCACCGGTCACGCGATCCTGCATACGCTCTACCAGCAGTCGCTGAAGTACGACGCGCGCTTCTATGTCGAATACTTTGCGCTCGATCTGATCTTCGACAACGACGGCGTCTGTCGCGGCGTGCTGGCCTGGGATCTGTCCGATGGCAGCCTGCACCTGTTCAAGGCGCAGACCGTGGTGCTCGCTACCGGTGGCTATGGCCGCACCTATTTCTCCTGTACCTCGGCGCATACCTGCACCGGCGACGGCGGCGGCATGGTCCTGCGCGCGGGTCTTCCGCTGCAGGACATGGAGTTCGTCCAGTTTCATCCGACCGGTGTCTACGGTGCCGGCTGCCTGATCACCGAAGGCGTGCGTGGCGAAGGTGGCTATCTGACCAACTCCTCGGGCGAGCGCTTTATGGAGCGCTACGCACCGAGCGTGAAGGATCTGGCGCCGCGCGACATGGTCAGCCGTTGCATGACGCTGGAAATCCGCGAGGGCAGGGGCGTTGGAGCCGACAAGGATCATATCCATCTGCATCTTGAGCACCTTGGCGCCGAGACCATCCGCGAGAAGCTGCCCGGCATTGAAGAAACCGCACGCATTTTTGCCGGCGTCGATGTCACCCGTCAGCCGATTCCGGTGCTGCCGACCGTGCACTACAACATGGGCGGCATCCCGACCAATTTCCATGGCGAGGTGGTGACCAAGCGCGGCAACGATCCGGATTCGATCGTGCCTGGACTGATGTCGATCGGTGAAGCCGCTTGCGTTTCGGTGCACGGCGCCAACCGGTTGGGCTCGAATTCCTTGCTCGATCTGGTCGTGTTCGGTCGTGCGGCAGCCAATCGCGCCGCCGAAATCATCAAGCCTGGCGCCAATCAGAAGGACCTGCCCGCCGACGCACTCGACAAGGCGCTGTCGAATTTCGATCGCCTGCGCCATGCCAAGGGCGAGACTTCGACCGCTGATATCCGCATGAACATGCAGCGCACGATGCAACGTGATGCCGCGGTGTTCCGCACCGGCGCGACACTCAAGGAAGGCGCGCAGAAGATGGATGAGGTCTATGCCTCGTTTGCCGATGTGAAAGTCGCCGATCGCTCGATGGTCTGGAACACCGACCTGGTCGAGACCCTGGAATTGCAGAACCTGCTTGGTCAGGCCGTGGCGACGATCCAGTCTGCGGAGAATCGCACCGAGAGCCGTGGCGCCCATGCCCGCGAGGATTTCCCGACGCGCAATGATGAGGAGTGGATGAAGCACACGCTCGTCCACGTCAGCGATCAGGGCAAGGTGTCGTTCGACTATCGTCCGGTGCATATGACGACATCCGGCGATGTTGCCGTGGTGCCGCCGAAAGAACGCAAGTATTGAGCTTCATCACGCTGGGATAGAGCCCCGGCGGAATGAAGCTCAACACGAAATTTCTGCTAACCCCGCCCCGACCCTCCCCGAACATCGGGGAGGGAGCAAAGCCTCCCAACCCGATCAGCGTTTTACCCGGGAACATGTCAGGTCGTTGCGCAGTTCATGAACCCGCGATATCGAGGAAGTCCGCATGGCCGAGTTCACCCTACCCAAGAATTCCAAGGTGCAGAAGGGCAAGCACTTCGCAGCGCAGCCCGGCGCGAAGAAGCTGCGCAACTTCAAAATCTATCGCTGGAGCCCCGACGACGGCCAGAATCCGCGCGTCGATACCTATGAGGTCGACATCGGCAGCTGCGGACCGATGGTGCTCGACGCCCTGATCAAGATCAAGAACGAGATCGACCCCACGCTGACCTTCCGGCGCAGTTGTCGCGAGGGCATCTGCGGTTCCTGCGCGATGAATATCGACGGTACCAATACGCTGGCCTGCACCCGCGCAATTGATGAGTGCAGCAAGGCCGAAGTGCCGATCTATCCGCTGCCGCATATGCCGGTGGTCAAGGATCTGGTTCCCGATCTGACCCATTTCTATGCCCAGTACGCATCGATCCGGCCCTGGATACGCACCCAGAGTTCGCCGCCACCGGATCGCGAGCGCCTGCAGACCAAGGAAGATCGCGCCAAGCTCGATGGACTGTACGAGTGCATCCTCTGCGCCTGCTGCTCAACGAGTTGCCCAAGCTACTGGTGGAATGGCGATCGTTATCTCGGCCCGGCCGTGCTCTTGCAGGCCTATCGCTGGATCATCGATTCGCGTGATGAGGACACCGGTGATCGCCTCGACAATCTCGAAGATCCGTTCCGGCTTTATCGCTGTCACACCATCATGAACTGCGCCAAGACCTGTCCGAAGGGGCTGAACCCGGCCAAGGCGATCGCCGAGATCAAGAAGGCCATGCTGGCGCGACGTTCGGTCTGATCGGAGCCATCCGGTGGCCTCGGAAACCGATCAGCACGCCGCTGATGTCGCCACAACGGATTCAACCGAGTCCGTCGCCACGCGATTGGCGCGACTGCGCTGGCGTTGCCGGCGCGGCACGCAAGAGCTGGATCGGTTACTGCTGCGCTTTATCCGTCATCGCGCCGATCTGGCCAGCGCAGCCGAACTAGCCGTTTTCGAGCGCCTGCTCGCATGCGAGGACCGCGACCTGCAGCGCTGGTTTCTCGCCTACGCCATCTGTCCCGATTCCGAGCTGGCTGCCCTGGTCGATGCGATCCGCGCCCTCCCTGACGCTTGAACCACGGCCTTCGCGGATCGCGCCAGTCTTGCTGGTGCTTGCGTTGGTGCTGGCCTTCATTTCGATCTGGCTAAGCGGTCTGGACTCGATGTTGCAATGGGCCTTGAGCCTGCTGGTCGTCTTGCTCGCGCTGCACCGACGACTGAAGCCCAGGCCGGCGCCGACGCGTGCCGTGCTGCAATCCGATGGGCGCTGGATGCTGGATATCGCCGGTGAACAAATTGCGGCCACGCTGGAAACATCGGCCTTGCTGGCGGGTCTGATCAGCTTGAGCTGGCGCATCGAGGGCTCGGGAAGGCAGCATACGATTCTGTTGTGGCCCGACGCGCTGACACCGAATAATGCGCGTCAACTGCGGGTGTGGCTGCGCGGCGGGCGCGCCCATGCGCCCTCGCCCCCGTAGAACGGGGGCTTACCCCGCTGCCGCCGCCGTTACCGTTGATGTTGATGTTGTCCCCGAGGGGATTGCATAGAGCGGGGCTTGCCCCGCTGCCGTTGATGTTGACGTCGCCGTTGGCAAGCCACGGGCAGCGCCGGTTCAGCTGGCACGCTTGAATCAGCGGGACTTTGAGCTAGTCTGAGCATTCGCTCCCGCCCAGGGGCACCACCGAGGTTCCATGTTCCGACCACTCCAGATTTTCATCGGCCTGCGCTACACAAGGGCGAAGCGTCGCAATCATTTCATTTCGTTTATTTCCCTGGTCTCTATGTTCGGCATCGCGCTCGGCGTGATGGTGATGATCACGGTGATCTCGGTGATGAGCGGATTCGAGCAGGAGCTGCGCCAGCGCATACTCGGCATGGTCGCGCATGCCTCGATTTCCGGTGTCGGCGAGGGCCTGCCGGACTGGCAGGGCGCCGTCAAAGCGGCCGGCGATGTCGAGCATGTGATCGGCGCCGCACCCTATATCGAGCGCGAGGGCATGCTGCAGGGCAGCCGTGTCAGCGGCGCCATTGTGCGCGGTGTGTTGCCCGATCGGGAGCCGGCGGTTTCGGAGATCTCCGAACATATCGTCGAAGGTAGTTGGGATGCCCTGAAGCCGGGCGAATTCGGCATCATCCTGGGTCGTGAACTTGCCCTCTGGTCGGGCGCACGCCTGGGCGAGAGCGTGCTGGTCTACGCGCCACAGTCGCGCGCCACGCCAGCCGGCGTGGTTCCGCAGATGCGCCGCTTCAAGGTGGTCGGCATTTTCGAGATCGGCATGCAGGAATACGATCGTGGCATGGCCTTCATCCACATGGAGGATGCCGCGCGCCTGTACCGGATGGGCGACACAGTCACCGGCGTACGTCTGAAACTCGATGATATGTTCCAGTCGCGTACCGTCGCGCGCCAGCTCGCCGACAGCATGGGCGGGTTCTATCGGGTCAGCGACTGGACCCAGGAACATTCCAATTTCTTCCGCGCGATCGCCACTGAAAAGGCGATCATGTTCATCATCCTGTCCCTGATCGTGGCCATCGCCGCCTTCAACCTGGTCTCGTCCCTGGTGATGCTGGTCACCGACAAGCAGAGTGATATCGCGATCCTGCGCACACTCGGCATGCGGCCGGGTACGGTGATGGGCATCTTCATGGTGCAGGGCATGCTGATCGGTCTGATCGGCATCGTACTTGGCACCGTTCTTGGCATCCTGCTTGCCGAGAACGTCACCCATGTCATGCATGGGCTCGAGAGCCTGTTCGGCTTCCAGTTGATGCCGGCGGATATCTACTACATCAGCGATCTGCCTTCCGACCTGAAGCCTTTCGATTTGCTGCGCATCGTCGGTGTTTCGTTTCTGTTGTCTGTGCTCGCCACCATTTATCCCGCCTGGCGCGCCGCGCGCACCCATCCTGTCGAGGCGCTGCGCTACGAATGAATACTCAATCTGCAGTTGATCCGGCAGAACGCAGGGTCGTGCTGGCCGCTCGCGGGCTGTCCAAGAGCTACCGCGAGATGCGCGTCGCTACCTCAGTGCTCAACGATGTCGATATCGAAGTGATGAGCGGCGAATCCGTTGCCATCGTCGGTAGTTCCGGCGCTGGCAAGAGCACCTTGTTGCATCTGCTCGGCGGACTGGACCTGCCCGACAGCGGGGAAGTCTTTGTCGATGGCCAGAGTATGAATGCGCTCAGTGATTCTGCGCGCGGCGATCTGCGCAATCGCGCACTCGGCTTCGTCTACCAGTTTCATCATCTGCTGCCGGAGTTCAGCGCGCTCGAGAATGTGGCGATGCCCCTGCTGATCCGCGGTATCAATACAACCGTGGCCGCGGATTCCGCGCGGGAAATTCTCGGTCGGGTGGGGCTGGCCGAACGCCTTGAACACAAGCCGGGCGAGTTGTCCGGTGGCGAACGTCAGCGTGCCGCCATCGCGCGCGCGCTGGTGACCTCGCCGCGCTGCGTGCTGGCAGATGAACCCACCGGCAATCTCGATGCCGGCAATGCGCGTAAGGTCTACGACATGATGATCGCCTTGAAGCAGGATCTCGGTACCGCGCTCGTGGTCGTCACCCATGACCTGGAACTGGCAGCGCGGATGGACCGCGTTCTCGAAATCCGCGGCGGCCAGCTGATCCCTGCGTGACCACGCGGACGACCAGCGCGGCTGCTGTCGTCCACGGTCTTGAGCCCGCTGTCGCGCTTGCCTTCGTCGCCGGTGTCTGTCTGCCGCCGTTGTTGCCGCGACTGCTGGCGTTGCCGTGGTGGCTGACCGCGCTCGCGCTTGCACTCTGTTGCCTATTGGTGTCGCGAAAGATCTGGCCGCTCGCCGGCCTGTTGATCGGATTCGCCTGGGCCACGCATAGCGGACAGTCCGCGCTCGATCTGCGGATAGCTCCGGTCCAGTCCGGTCAGGACCTCAGGATTGCCGGTGTGATCGTTGATCTGCCGCGCACCGACTTGCAGCCGCCGCGTTTTGATCTGATGCCCGATCCGGGCAGCACTGTCGCCGGTCGGGTCCGGCTGAGTTGGTACAACGCCGCGCCCACCATCATTCCGGGTCAGCGCTTTGAGGGTACGGTGCGCTTGCGTGCGCCACGCGGCCTGGAGAATCCCGGTGGCTTCGATTACGGCCGCTACGCGCTCGCGCAGCGACTCGCGGCCACCGGCTATGTGCGCGAAGGCGCGTTGAGCGAACCATCGGCAGTATCACTTGGTGCACGGCTAGATCGACTGCGCGCCAGCATCTCCGATCAGATCGAGCAGCAAGTTGCCGATCGCCAACTTGCCGGCCTGCTACGCGCGCTTGCCGTCGGTGATCAGCGTGGCCTGGACGACGATTCCTGGGATGTGCTGCGTGTGACCGGCACCGGCCATCTGATTGCGATCTCGGGTATGCATGTGGGTCTGGTCGCGGCATTCGGTGCCTGGATGCTGGCCGGTGTGTATCTGGTCTGGCCGCGACTTGCGTTGCGCATTCCGCGTCTGACCTTGTGTGCCTTCGGCGCGCTGGCGGCTGCGTCGGCGTATTCCCTGCTGGCCGGCTGGTCCTTGCCGGTGCAGCGTACCCTGGTGATGATTGTTGTGGTGCTGTTGGCACGCATGCTCAAGCGGCAAGTGTCACTGCCGCAATCGCTGCTGCTGGCCGCCGTTGTGGTGCTGATCTGGGATCCGCTGTCGGTGCTCGGTGCCGGATTCTGGTTGTCGTTCATTGGTGTTGCCGGACTGATGTGGGCGCTGCCGGATGCCCATCGACGGCGCGGCATCGCCAGCAGTTTTGGCCGCGCCCAACTGGCGATGTCGCTGGGACTTTTGCCGATCACGATTGCCTTCTTCGGGCAGGGCAGTCTGGTCGGTCCGATCGCGAATCTGATTGCGGTGCCCTGGATCACCTTTGTGATCGTGCCGCTCTTGCTGCTCGCGGTGCTGACGCTGGGTGTGGTGCCTGCGCTCGGCCAGGGCCTGCTCAAGCTCGCTGCGCTGATTCTGCAGCCGCTATGGCGGCTGCTGGAATGGATGACCGAGCTGCCTGGTGCTTCCTGGTATTTCGCCGAGCCGTCTGCCTGGGCGATCCTGCTTGCCCTGTTCGGTGCGGTCTGGCTGTTCCTGCCCCGCGGCGCGCCGATGCGTGCGCTCGGCCTGCTGATGTTTCTTCCCCTCCTCGTGCCCAGGCTTCCGATCATCGACGACGGCGATGCGCGGATCAGCATGTTCGATGTCGGCCAGGGCTTGTCAGTCCTGGTCCAGACTCGACATCACGCACTGCTGTTCGATGCCGGCGCGCGTTCGCGATCGGGCTTTGATATGGGCGAGGTCGTGGTAGTGCCCGGCCTGCGCGCGCTCGGTGTGCGCCAACTCGATCGGCTGGTGCTCAGCAATCTCGATGCCGATCATGCCGGAGGACGCGAGGCGGTGTTGCGTGCATTTCCGATGGCCGCTGTGCAGATCGGCATCGACAGCGATCCGGCGCCGCGCTGTGAGGCCGGCGGCGCCTGGGATTGGGACGGTGTCCATTTCGAGTTCCTGCATCCGCCCGAGTTTTTCCCCGACAAGGGTAATGACAGCTCCTGTGTGCTCAGGGTGCAGGCAGGTCAGGGCGTGGCCTTGCTGACTGGCGATATCGGCCAAGTGATCGAGTCCGCATTGCTGCGTACCGACAGCGCCAAACTGCGCGCCCATCTGGCGTTCGTTCCGCATCACGGCAGTCGCTCATCCTCCTCAGACGCATTTATTGCCGCCACCGGCGCGCGGTGGGCGTTCAACTCAGCCGGACGCGATAACCGCTACGGCCATCCGCATCCCGAGGTCAGGGCGCGCTGGCAGGATTCCGGCGCTGACTGGATCGCCAGCGACGAAGCCGGATTCTCCACGATCCAGCTCAATCGGCTCGATCTGGTTGAACGCCGCCGCCTGCTTCGGCCGCGTTACTGGCATTGAGCAGGCGGGCAGGGCGGATTCGTTTGCGGTCAACGGAGCCCTCACGCGATAATCGCCGCCTTCATTCGAGGATTTCTCCATGCTGGACCCCAATCTGTTGCGCACCCAGCTTGCGCAGACAGCCGAGCAACTGCGTGACTTGCGCGGATTTGAATTACCCGTCGCCGAAGTCGAGACGCTGGAGAGCGAGCGCAAGCAGTTGCAGACGCGCACGCAGGATCTGCAGAACCTGCGCAATACGCGCTCCAAGGCGATTGGCGTGGCCAAGGCGCAGGGCCAGGACAGCGCGGCCCTGATGGCCGAGGTGGCCGGAATTGCCGAGGAACTCAAGTCCAGCGAAGTCAGACTCGAAGTGATCCGCGACGCGATTTCGGCGATCGCGCTCAGCGTGCCGAATATCCCCGATCCGTCCGTGCCGGTGGGCGCGGACGAAAGCGGCAATGCCGAGATGCATCGCTGGGGCGAGCCCCGCAGTTTCGACTTCAAGGTGCGCGATCACGTTGATCTCGGTTCCCATCGCGGCTGGCTCGATGGTGAGACTGCGGCCAAGATTTCTGGCGCGCGGTTCACGGTGCTCCGTGGCGGCCTGGCGCGACTGCATCGTGCGCTGGCGCAGTTCATGCTGGATCTGCATACCGGCGAGCATGGCTATCTCGAAGTGAATGTGCCCCTGCTGGTCAATGCCGACAGCATGCAGGGCACCGGCCAGCTGCCCAAGTTCGAAGAAGATCTGTTCGCCACCCAGGTCGGCGAGGTCAAGCGCTATCTGATCCCGACTTCGGAAGTGCCGCTGACCAATATCGTGCGTGACGAAATCGTCGATGGCGCGCAACTGCCGCTGCGGATGACCGCGCATTCGATGTGCTTCCGTGCCGAGGCCGGCGCCTCTGGCCGCGACACCCGCGGCATGATCCGCCAGCACCAGTTCGAGAAGGTCGAGCTGGTCAGTATCGCCCGACCCACCGAGAGTGCCGACGAACACGAGCGGATGACGCGCGCGGCCGAAGTCGTGCTCGAGCGTCTGGGTCTGCCGTATCGGCGCATGCTGCTTTGCAGTGGTGACATGGGCTTCGCGGCCAGCAAGACCTATGACCTCGAAGTCTGGTTGCCCTCGCAAAGCAGTTATCGCGAAATCTCATCGTGCTCGAACTGCGATGCTTTCCAGGCGCGTCGTCTGCAGGCGCGCTGGCGCAATCCCGAAACCGGCAAGACCGAACCGGTACACACGCTCAATGGTTCGGGTGTCGCCGTCGGCCGCGCCCTGATTGCGGTGATGGAGAACTATCAGAACGTGGATGGTTCGATTGAGATACCTCAGGCGTTGCAACCCTATATGGCGGGTTTGACGCGAATCGATTGAGTTCGCGCGCTTGTCGAACGGGGCTTGCCCCGCTGCCTTTGATCTTTATCAAACAACCAAATCAAATCAAGGGCAGCGCGGCAAGCCACGCTCTACAGGAGCAGGAGCAGGAGCAACGGCAGCGCGGCAAGCCACGTTCTATGCAATCCCCTCGTGGACAGGAGCGAGAGTAAACAGCGGGCGAGCCACGCTCTATATGATCATCACTTGGGCGGGATCCCGGATTGCCGGGAGCCGCGCGAAGTCATTGGATCGCACACCTGCAGGAGCGCATCATCGAAGCATTTCTTGTATCCACCGGACTGGTCGCACTCGCCGAGATGGGCGACAAGACGCAGTTGCTCTCCCTTGTTCTGGCCGCGCGCTTCCGGCGCCCGTATCCGATCATCGCCGCGATCCTGATCGCCACCCTGGTCAATCACGCATTGGCCGGCTTGCTCGGCGCGTCGATCAATACCTGGATCGGCGAGACCCTGATGCGCTGGATTCTTGGCATCTCCTTTCTCGCGATGGCAGCGTGGACCTTGATCCCCGACAAGCTCGACGAGGAAGAAGCCAAGCCGGCGCGCTTCGGTGTTTTTGGCACCACCTTGATCGCGTTCTTCATCGCCGAAATGGGCGACAAGACCCAGGTCGCCACCGTGGCCCTCGCGGCTCAGTACGCTTCTCTGGTCGCTGTAGTCGCTGGGACCACCCTCGGCATGCTGCTGGCCAATGCACCGGTGGTGTTGTTCGGTGAACGCATCACGCGCGCCGTGCCGATGAAGACCGTGCACGCGATCGCGGCGGCCATCTTTGCGCTGCTCGGTGTGCTGGCCCTGCTCGGCATCGGCTGAGCGCGCAGGCTGCCAGCCAGGCGTGCTTCCCGGCTATGCTTTGCGTTCGCCTGCCCGGAGACAGCGATGGCCCACGGTACGCACGACTTTGTCGCCGATGAGCGCAACGAATCGGTCCTGATCTATCTCAATGGCGCCTACAAGCGCCGCGCCGAGGCCATGGTCTCGGTATTCGACTCCGGCTTTGTCTTGGGCGATGGTGTTTGGGAAGGCCTGCGCGTGGTCGGTGGCCATCCGCTGTTTCTGGAGCAGCATCTGGATCGGCTGTATGAGGGTGCACGCGCGATCATGCTTGATATCGGGCTCAGTCGCGATGAATTGACGCGCGCGATCTACGCCACCCTGGCCGAGAACGCGATGCGCGATGGCGTGCATATCCGGCTGATGATCACCCGCGGCATCAAGCGCACGCCGTATCAGGATCCGCGCGTCTGCATCGGTCCGGCGACCATTGTGATCTTGCCCGAGTACAAGACCGCGCTCACGTCCACGCTGGAGCAGGGGCTCAAGCTGTTCACCGTCCATGTGCGCCGCGGCTATCCCGACATGCAGGACCAGAAGCTCAACAGCCACAGCAAACTCAATTGCATCACCGCCTGCATCCAGGCGTACACCGCGGGCGCTGATGAAGCCCTGATGCTCGATCCGCATGGTTTTGTCGCCACCTGCAATTCCACACATTTTTTCATCGCCAGACGCGGCGAGGTGTGGACATCCAGTGGCGATTACTGTCTCGGCGGTATCACCCGCGCCAATGTGCTGCGGATCTGCCGCGAGGCGGGTATTCCGGTGTTCGAACGAAACTTCAGCCTGACCGATGTCTATGGCGCCGAAGAAGCCTTCACTACCGGCACCTTCGCCGGCGTGGTGCCAGTGCGCGAAGTGGATGGTCGCGTCTTCGGCGAGGGCCGGCGTGGTCCGATGGTCGAGCGTCTGCAGTCGATGTACCAAGCCCTGGTCGCGCGCGATGTCGCGGAACGCGACGCCCGTCTATGAGCCCGACGCCGGAGAATCCGCTGCGTCTGGCCATGTGGTCCGGTCCGCGCAACATCTCCACGGCCATGATGCGCGCCTGGGAGAACCGTGAGGATTGCACGGTCGTCGACGAGCCGTTGTACGCGCACTATCTCGCGCACACTGGTAGCGACCATCCGGCCGCGGACGAGGTCATCGCGCAGGGCGAGACCGACTGGCGCAAGGTCGTTGCGAATCTGACTGGTCCGGTCCCCGGTGGCACTCCGATCTGGTACCAGAAGCACATGAGCCACCATCTGCTCGATCACATCGAGCGCGACTGGATCTTCGAGCTGCGCAATGTGTTCCTGATCCGTGATCCGCTTGAAGTCGTCGCCTCTTACATCAAATCGCGCGCCACCGTCACCGCCGAAGACATCGGTCTGGAGCAGGAGGCGCGGCTATTCGATCTGGTTGCACAGAAAACCGGCAGTGCGCCTACGGTGATCGATGCCGGAGAATTTCTTGCCGCACCGGAGCCGCATCTGCGCTCACTCTGCGCCGAGCTCGGCGTCCAGTTCACGGCGCGCATGTTGAACTGGCCCGCTGGTCGACGCGACAGTGATGGTGTCTGGGCGCCACATTGGTATGCCGCGGTCTGGCGCTCCACCGGATTCGAACGCGCACATCCCGCCGCACCGGTGACCGATGCCGCCGCCCTGCGCGCCGCCGACCAGGCCCGACCCTGGTACGACGCGCTCTATCAGCATCGTCTGCTGTCGCCTTTGTAGAGCGGGGCTTGCCCCGCTGCCCTGGATCTTGATCTTGATCTCGGAATCAACGCGAGACCCTCAACATCAGGAGCAAAGGGCAGCGGGGCAAGCCCCGCTCTATGCAATCCCCTCGGGGACAACATCAACGACATCTACAGCGGGGCGAGCCCCGTTCAATCAAATCCCCTTGGGGCTAAAATCCAGAGCACCGGCCTGAGCCAACGCAGCGGAAAAAGTCCCTCGATCTGGGACGTGAACCCGCCAGCCACTCACCGGCGCTGTGCCCGAATTTCCGCCGCCTACAGGAACCCGCTCAAGCATCCCGATTGCGCGCATTCAAAGTGCGCGCCTTTTCGATCTGCCACTCGCGATCCTTCACCGCATCGCGTTTGTCGTGTTCCTTCTTGCCATGGGCCAGGCCCAGTTCGATCTTGGCGCGGTTGGCCTTCCAGTACATCGCGGTCGGAATCAGGGTGTAGCCCTTGCGCTCGACCTGGCCGACCAGACGATCGATCTCCTTGCGATTGAGCAGCAACTTGCGTGTGCGGCGTTCTTCCGGATGGATATGGGTCGATGCCGATCCCAAAGGCATGATCTGCGCGCCAAACAGAAACACCTCGCCCTTCTTGATGATCGCGTAGCCATCGGTGATGTTCACCCGACCTGCGCGCAAAGACTTCACTTCCCAGCCCTGCAGAGCGAGCCCGGCCTCAATCCGCTCATCGAAGTGGTACTCGTGGCGCGAGCGCTTGTTCAGCGCAATCGTGCCCTTGTGATCATCCTTGTCGGTTTTCTTGGCCATAGCCGGGTCCTTGTCTAATACAATGGCATTGTCGCCTGAAACCGCCATCGGTTCGAGCGTTGCCGCCCGGGGGAAGGATTGAGCAGGATTTCACGCAGTGTGTTGATCGCCCGGCCGGTGCTGCTGGTATTCGACCTGATCAATGAAGTGGAGGGCTATCCGGCGCAGTTTGACTGGTGTCGCGATGCCCGTGTGCTGGAACGCGACGGTGATGACATCGTCGCGCTCCTGGATCTGCAGTATGGCGGATTCAACTCGGCGTTCACCACGCGCAATCATGTCACCCGCCCGGAACGGATCGAGCTGCAGCTGGTTGAAGGGCCGTTCTCCGACCTGCGCGGCAGCTGGTCGTTCACGGCGCTCGGCAAGGCAGGCTGCCGCATCGAACTCGAACTCGATTTCGACTTCGCGGGCCGCTGGATCGGCTCCGCCCTCGCCATGGGCTTTCAGGGCCTCGCCGATCGAATGGTAGAAGACTTCTCCCGCGCCGCCCGCCAACTCAATGCCTGATCCCGCCACTATCACTGTTCAAGTGCTGTTCGCCTGGCCCGACCAGCAACATCTCTTGAGCCTGCAAGTCGCCGCCGGTTGCACCCTCGGCGACGCCATCGAAAGCTCCGGCATCCGCCGCCATCTCGGCGATCTCGAAGTCAACGATCGGAACGTCGGCATCTACGCCCGGCCCGCCACCCTTGCCACCGTTCTCAGCGAAGGCGACCGAGTGGAAATCTACCGGCCATTGACGCGCGATCCGAAGGATATGCGGAGGTTGCGGGCGAAGGGGCAGGGAAAAAAGTAAGGTCGACGGCTGCCCGTGTCAGACGGAAGTTCTGACTGCTGGCGTCGGCCTCGACCGCAGCTTGCCCGACCTCAGGCGCCATGCAAGTATCGATTTTGGGCTGGATGGCCGCCGCAGTGCGGGCTGAGTGCAGCGCGCGATAGTGCCGAGTTTCTCGGGAAAGTTTTTGAGCGTGTCGCGCGCCCGGTCTGAAAATTCCGGCTGGCATCGCGGCTTGGCCTGGGGTCTGGGGGTGTGAAAGGAGCTGAGATTGCGATGAAGCGTTCCGACCTGCGCATGATGAGATTCTGCTGGCTGGGCTTGATGCTTTTGACCTGCTCAACAAGTTGGGCCGAGCGCGTATCGATACCGGGTGCCGATGCATCCTTTGTGCCGCCCGAGGGCTTCACGCAGCTCTCGGGCGAAGAACTCGACATAAAATTTCCGAGGAAGACCGCACCAAGAACCGTCGTCGGGGACGAGCGTAGAAAGACCACGGTCGCCTATGAGTTACGGGAATTTGCCCTGACAGAGGAAGCGCTCCCCGAGTTGCTCACTGCCGTCGCCGATTCGATGCACAGAGCAGTTCCAGGCCTGGAGTGGAAGAAGCGCGAAATCGTGGAGATGGCCGGGCAAAAGTGGATCTGGCTGGAGATGACCTCGATGGCCATCGACACGGACATCTACAACATTGTTCTTATGACACCACGCAATGGCAAGGCACTCGTTTTCGGGCTGAACTCGACCAAGGATCTTTTCCCGGTCCAGGAGGCCGCATTGCGCAAGAGCATTGCGTCGATTGTGCTTGATGGAAATGCCGCAGAAGCGTACACGGAATAGGCGAGTGGCCTGGGTGCAGTAAGGTGGGATCCGGTGTTCTGATGCGCAATTCCGGACCGTCATCCCGGATCACGCTGCTTCGCTGGGTCATCCAAGCTACCCGCAACAATCGTGCATGGCGACAGAGCTAACTGCGTTGCGGAGTTGTGCGGAACGAAGCCAAATCACGCCTGTGTACATGAAGCCATGTTCGACTCAACGGGAATGCCATGTCAATTCGCTCACTATGCAGGCCACTTGCGATCGATGGCGACCCACGTGCCACTGAGATGATTCGCGTATGGTTGGCCCATGAAGATGTGCATGTCTCGCTGCTCCTCGGGATGTGGGAAGATGCCGACGGCTGCGAAGTCGACGAACGAGAGGCGTGGGGCAACTTACTCGCGGACGTCGCCCGCCACATCGCCAACGGATTGGAACAAAGCCACGCCTGGCAGCAAAGGGATACGCTCGCGCGAATCAAGAAGGCGTTCCTCGAGAACATCGAGTATCAAGAAAACAAGCTTAGTGGTGGCTACGTCGGGTAGCTCGAATGAAAGCCCAGGCAGGTTACATTCCGCCATGGAGCGAGTAGCCCGGATGCAGCGCAGCGGCGCTCTGGGTGTCCCGTTTTCTGCTGCCGTTTTTTGCTCTGGTTTTCTGTCCGCTGTCCGGCTTTTTGGGTACAGTTTTCCGCGGTTCTGCCTTCCGGTCCTCTGTCAGGTTTTCTGCCCGAGGAACGGCGCCGCCTGGGCGAGGCCGTTCCGGTGGCTCATACGGCGTCGACGCTCAAGGTGCCACCCAAGACGCATCGTAGGCATCGCGTAGGAGAGCGCAGGTTCCGGAGCCGCCGGGGCCACCGCGCGAATTGATCAGCAGCACGGCTTGTACCTGGATCGGGTAGTCCATCATGCAGGTTGCCACGCCGGCGGCGGTGTTGTCGTTGCTGGAGTCGCCGCCGTGCGCGCGATAGCTGCCGAAGTCGCCGTTGAGTGCGCCAGCAAAGGACTCCGGGTTGAGCCAGCCCAGACTGCTAAAGTTCATTTGCGTGCGCATCGACGCGTCGAGAATATGGTTGCTGTGACGCAAGTGCGCGAGCACACCTGCCAATTCGACGGCGGAGAGGTAGAAACCGGTTGCACCGCAAACGCGCTGATGATTGCCTGAAATGGCGTGATCGAGCAGATCGGCGGCATTGTTGTTGTTGATGTTGTAGTAGAGGGTTTGCTTGCTCAATGACTCGCGTGGCTGGCAGGCGGTCGGCGCCATGCCAGTGGGTTCCAGCACCAGCACGGATGCCAGGTCACTGAAACTGGCCGTGTAGACTTCGTCCTCATTGCTCTTGGCAACGTCCATTTGGGCGGTGTGAAAGCCTTCGCCGTAAATCATTATCGGGACCAGCACCCGCAGCAGCGCAAAGTTGGCATTGACATAGGGCGTTGCCAGGTCTTCACCGAGCAGATTGCCCGGGATGATTCCAGCCGCAATGACATTGCGCAGGGTCTGTACGCTTTGCCCGCTTACCCCGCCGCTCTGTCCACCGCCGACACCGACATCAAGCCCGCTGCGATGGCTCATCAAGTGGCGAAAGGTGATCATGCCGATGTTGTTGCCCTGGGTCCAATAGCTGGGCAGATAGCCCGATATGCTGGCGTCGAGCGAAATGCCGGTGAGCTGTAGCGTGCGGAGCATCGTCAGGCTGCTGATCGTTTTCGAAATGCTGGCGATGTACATCGGCTTGTAGGCGGATTGCGACGTATTGCGCGGATTTCCCTTGCGTGCAATCCCTTCGCCATCAGCGGAATACAGCAGGCCGTTGCGGACGATTGCATAGCTGTAGCCGACGGCCTGGTTCTGCATGCGGTTGCGCAGTTCCTGCTCGAACAGATCGATGTCAAAAGTGGCGACGTTTGCGGCAAAGTCGCTTGCGCCACTGAACCGGTGCAATGCCAGATTGTGATTGCCATAGGTGAGTGCCAGATCGCCAGCATCCAACAGAGACTGGATCTTCTGCAATTGGGACGCGGATGCGCCAGCGCGCCCGGCCATCCGATGCAATTGCGCCGCGATTTCGCGTGCTGCCAGGCTGAGCTCCAGGCGCTTCTGTTGAACGAAGGCATGCCCGGGGTGGGATGCGCCGATGGCAACCAGGGCGAGTGAATCGTTGGCTCGCTGCAGCACGTCAAACAGCTCCAGCCATCGTGTTTCCGAACCGTAGTCGGCTCTGGCCTGGCGCAAGTTGAGCAAGGCAGAGCTCAGCCGCTCGCGCTCGGCGGAGGAAAGCAAGGAACCCTGGCGGGCCGACCAGGCCAGCAGACTGTGATGCACAGCGCGCAGCTTGCTCGCAGCGTCTGCGCTTGGCGAAGTATCAACCGGCAGCACGATTCCAACAAACGGATCGTTGGCTGGTAGAAGATCGCGCGCGCTTACCGCGGCGGCCATCACCAACGTTGCAATCAGTGCGGCGCCGGTCGCGCAATGGCGAAGCATCTGCGTTGATTGGTAGAGTTTGAGTCGCTTGCCTGTCATTAGCGTATTCCCTTGGCTGGTACGCAACCCGGATTGGGTGACGTTTCATTGGAATACGTACAGTCGAACCAAATACGACAGCGCAGGATGGCCTGATGGTAAACTCGTGTTGCGGTCGGCGAATCATTCCTGAGGATGTGTCGAGGCTGGCAGTCGGAATCTGACACGCTGCGAGGGGAAGTTCGCACGCTGCCCTTCCGCGCTGCAGCGAGGCGGTTCGGGTTACCGCCTGATGATCTTGTCTCGCCCTTGGCTCCGGGCTATTGGATGAGCGATCCGCGATTGCGTTTGGGTCACGACGGCAAGACCTGCCTGGGTAGTTGCGGCTACCCGCGGCGCTTGCGCTGCTTGCCCGGATCTGCCGAAAAATTTCCGCCACACATGCATGCTCCGGAGGCAGCTTGATCATTATTGTGATGGGCGTAAGCGGGAGTGGAAA